>JAAYEH010000195.1 GCA_012728855.1 Rhodopirellula sp.
GGATCAATCCTGCGAAACCGCCGCTTCGCGATCGCATACACGAGATTGATGTTTTCCTCGATGATGCGCTGGCGCAGGGCTGTTCGGCGCTTGCCGCGCAGCCGTCCCAACTGGCGGAAGTCATCCCGGCTGGTCAATCCCATCCTCCCTCATCTCCTGCATCACCGCATCCAGCAGCAGCATCGCCTGGCGGATCAGGTCGATGGCGGTTTTGAGTTGGCCGATGGCGGCGGGGGTCACCCTTCTCATACGGCCGCTCCGACCGGTATTTCGTCCCAGGTTCGTCCTTGAAGAATGCGACCGGCCTTCTTCTTGTTCGTGCCACCCCATTGCTTGAAGAAAAACGGCACCTTAGCCGTCTCGCATTGCTCTTTGATCTGGACAACCCACTCCTCGCGCATCGGTCTGGCACGGGGGCCGGATTCGCCGCCGACAATCACCCAGTGGATGCCCGCCAGGTTGAGGATCGGCAGCGGACCAAGCAGCGGCTCTAACGACAGAAACTTGATGGCCGCTCCGGTGGCGCGCAAATCGTCAATGCGCGACGTGTACTGCTCCGATTCGACCGACACGCCCATCCAGATGTTTTTTGCCCAGGGCAACTGCGGCGACAACTGAAGCAGTCGGCCGGATCGTTTTGTCAGAATCTGGAACTGGTGCCAGTGCGCACGTTTCATGACATCGAAGACCTTCTGGATAAAGGCCAGGGGGACGTCCTCATGAAACAGGTCGCTCATGGAATTAACGAAGATGACCCGTGGAGCCTTCCAAGACAGCGGCACGTCCACCACGTGAGGATGGACGGTGAGCGAAAAGCCGTTCGCGTAGTTCGGCTGCCCCATCGCCTCGAGTCTCTTGGCCATTCGCTCCGCATAGCAGTTCTTGCAGCCGGGGCTGATTTTGGTGCACCCCGTCACCGGGTTCCATGTGGATTCGGTCCACTCGATTTTCGACTTAGTTGCCATTGCCGACTGCTCCTTTCTTGTACTTCGTGAACACCGCCTGAGCAATCTTGTCGCCAGTCGGGTTGTGCTTGGCTTCGACGCGGCGGTTCCACTTGGCAACCATCTCGTCCTTGCCTTTGACACAAGGACCCAGCGCGTCGCACTTCTTGCACACAAACCACCATCCCCAATCGCGGTGCAGTAGTTCTAACTTGGTCCCGCCACAGAACGGGCACGGCAAGGGCTTGGTCTTCGCCATCACGCACCGCCTTTCGGTTCAGCTCCAAGCCTTCCAGTTGGCTTCGGCGCGGCGGTTCCACTTGGCGATCAGCGCCTGAACATGGCGTGCATGGCCCACCGCTTGCTCCTCTTCTCGGGCGGGTCCTCGATCCAGATGCGGCTCCGCCTCCTCCTTACTCACTGACTGGCACCTGTCGGCGACCCAATTGGCGAATTCTATGGCACATTCGACGCTCCCATGGCCCAGGTATTTGCCCAGCCATATTTCGTGCCACTTGGCTTTGATTTCATCGTCGCTCGGCCGTCCCTTCCCGCGCTCGGCCCGGTCCGCATCAAGCGCCGCCTCGCACGCGCCGCGCACGCGTTCGGTAAACTCTGCCTGAGTCGGCCCAAAGTGCAGGCCCACGCTCGCCTCAGCTACAATCGTCGTCAGTTGCTCGTCGCTCAGCATGTCGTCTCCAGTTCTACCCCGCGTTGTTCGATTTCCTCCCGCACGATGTCGCGAATGAGGTCTTCCAGTGTCGGCGGCGCGGGCGGCGCAATCTTCTCGTCTGCTTCGTTTTGTGGGCTGCACAGTCCAGTCTTGATGAGGCACTCGCGGCACCACTCGGCCTCTAATTTCCGGTCGGCCGCTTGAAAGCCGTACCCCCCCCAGTTGACGCCAACGGCGACGCGCTTAAGAAAGTTCTTGTCATCCTCTGCTGTTGCACCGCACCGATCGCATTTTAAAGTCACTGTTCTCACGTCGTCCTCTCAAAACCCCCGCAAGTAAAAACATCAGGCACGCGGCGCGTTCACGTCGTTGTACTCATTCACGATCTTTGTCAGTTGCTCGTCGCTCAGCATCCATCATCTCCAAATCTTGTGCGAGTGCGTGCATCTCGTCCGCGCGCCCATACTGGCAGTCCTCACAGCCGTACCGACTCACAGGCAGGTCAGACGGCTCACCACAGCACGGGCAGCGGAATGGGGTGTCGTCGTTATTGCGCGTCCACATTGTCACCCTCTGCAAGTAAAAACATCAGGCACGCGGCGCGGCCTCGATAATTTCGGCGTCCATGAGGCATAGGTCGCGCACTTGCTGAGCGAGCAAGTCGTCAACAAACCCCCTTGTGTTGCGACATGTGCTCTGTGAGCTGCGCCATGTCCTCGTGTGGATCGTGCTGACAGTATCGTGGCCGGGGCCGCTGGCGACGATGCGGAACTCGTCGCCATTTTCCCGCCGCACACAATCCCCAACCCGCAACCCCGTAATCTTCGGTTCCCGCTTCTCGTACAAATCTCGAATCTTGATGTTCATCTCATCTCCAAGCCACACACACCCTCAGCAATCAACACGTCATCATCGTGCGCTACGAGCTTCATCGACTCGGGCTCGCACGGTTCATCCGGATCAATGCCGTTCTCTTCGCGAACATGCTTGGCCCAC
>JAAYEH010000196.1 GCA_012728855.1 Rhodopirellula sp.
CCGCCAGCCCCTCCATCTAAGAAATCGTATTCCGTGGTTTAGACAACCCCGGCCACTTCAGTTTTCCCGTCTATGGTGACCCCTTTTGACTGACACGCAAGCGACCCCTTTTGACTGACACTTGGCCACTTAGAGCTTAGAGCTTAGAGCTTAGAGCTTAGAGCTTAGAGCTTAGAGCTTAGAGCTGAGAACTTAGGACTTGGAATTCAGAGCTCTCTACTTCTCTTCGAGCTTGTAGTACACCATCGCGGCCCCGACGGCCGCCGCCAGCATGGCGAACCAGGCCAGCGCTCGATTGTCGGGCTCCGCTGCGGGCGACTGCTCCAGTAAAGCAAGCCGCTTCTCGATGGCGTCGAGGTGAGCCTCGATCGGCGCCAGGTCGATTTTCACTGGCGGCAAAGGGGCGGGGGCGATCGGGGCGGGCGGTGGGTCGGGCTGGGGGAAGGGGCGACGCCAACGGTCGCAGGCGCCGCGGAGAAAGTCGCCCAACTCGGTCGTCGCGCTTACCGTGCCGTCTTCGGGGCGACCACCCCAAACGACCGCTCGCAAACGGCCGTCGCGCGCCAGCCACGCGCCGCCGGAATCGCCCGGTTCGGTCAGTCCCGTCGCTTCGGCCGTCTTGCGAAAGCGGCGAACGTTGTTGGTCGGGTCGCAGGCGATCGTAACCTGATCGAGGTTGCTGATGCGGCCGGCGGAGAGCATCAGCGTCCGCAAGCGGCCGTAGCCCGCGGAATAGACCACCTCGCCGACCGCAGGAGGACTCTCGCAAAGGGCAATGCCCCTGGCTTCCGTCGGCGCATCGCCGAGCAACTCCAATAGCGCCAGGTCGGCGGCGTAGTCGGTCGCCAGCACCTTCGCCTGCAATGTCTTGCCGCAGGGAAACTCGACTTCCACCGGTCCCGACGCCTGGCGCAAGACGTGCTCGCAGGTGATCGCCAGCCGGCCGCCGAGGTAAGTTCCGCTGCCGCCCCAGGAATCGCAGCGGATGCGAACCAGCGAGTGATAAGACTGCCGGACGGGTTCGGGTACGTCGTCCGGCAGCGGCAGCGGTACGACTGGACGGGCAGGCCGTGCGGCGGGCGGCGAGGCTGATCCCGGCAATCGGCATCCCTCCGGACCGCACTGCGCCGATCCGGTCGCCGCAAGGAGAGAAAATGCGAAGAAGACGTAAACGCCAATAGTGTTTCTCATCATTCATTCCTCCAGGGTAAAGCGGTATCGGCACAGTGCGCTGCGGGCCAGATCGCCGGGCGTGGTGGCCCGGTCGGAGAGATTGGGGGTGACGTCGACGCCGGCGCCGTCGCGCAACGCCCGCGACACCAACTGCGAGCAGACCGGCAGGCTGCCGTTGCGGCCGTCGTCCACTTCCGGCGGCAGGAGCCAGCGCAGGGCGGGAGCGCTATGCAGCGCGTGCCAGACCAGCGCGGGCCAGCCGTAGCGCTTGCCGCCGGCCGTAATCATCCGGTCGATCGCGGCGGCGCGTTGATCGTCTTTGAGTTTGAGCGTATAGACGTCGATGCTTCCCGGCGACTCGGCAACGAGATTCGACAGCGTCACCGCCCGCCCGCCGATCCATTGACGGGTTTCCAGACACATCAGCCGCTCGCCCCACCAGGCGGCCAAGGCGGCATGGGAGTAAGGCGAACGGCCGGCCGCGGCGATCATGCGCGAGTGCAGCCGCGGGCGGGCACGGAACAGCAACAGGTCGGCGTCGCGGATCTTGCCGCGGACGTCGCGATAGCGAACGCGATGGGGAAAGGGGCGCTTCATGGCTTGGGGCTCTCAAGAGGGTTGACCGGTTGCCATTCGTTCCGCGGCGCGAACTCGCCGACGTTTGTCCTCGGCTCGGTTACGTCGCTGTTGCTTCTTCTCCGTCTGAAGCGCGGCCTCCGCCTTGCGACGGGCGACAACTTGCTCGTACCGTTTGCGGTGCGTCGGCTTCAGATCGAGTCGCAAGGGAGCGTCGTGCCCCGAGAGCGACCGTTTCAGCCAGCCGTTGGCCAAGGCATGACGCAGAGTGCAGAGCAGGCAGGGCATCTGCACCATGGCGCGGCAGCCGGGACACCACTCGGCTGGCTCGATCGGTTTCTCCACCTCGTGGGGTTCCGGCATCGGATTGCTGCATTGGCCGCCACTGCGGCGACGTTTGGCGATGGCCAGGACCGAGCCGCGGCCGACGCCGAGTTTTTGGGCGATCTCGCGCTGGGTGAGTTGGCCTTCGGCAAGATTTCGTTCGATCCGTTTCACCAGGGCTGGATGCAGCATGTCAAAGCTCCGGCGCATGGGAGAAAAAAAGCCCGCCGCCGGACGACTCCGGCGACGGGCTGTTGGGATACCTGTTGGTGCCAGGCTCTTGCGATACCCGCGTGATGTATACAGAAGTATAGTATACGAGGCGCGGTCGTTTCAAGCGGATATTTTCGGGCCAGGCGATTTGCGACAGGGGGCGAGAGCGGAAGGGAAGAGAATACAACGAGTTACGCTTGGCGGAGACACGGCAACTTTTTTTATCAAGCCATCGGATCGGGAAAATGCTTATCTTAGGGCGGGGATTCACGCCGCGGGATCTTCCCGGTTGCCCAAGCCCCGCTCAACCGGCTTGGCTGCGGATCGCGTCGATGAGGATCCCGCAACAATCGTTTTTGGCGAGATAGGCCGAGGCGCCGGCGGATCGCATCGCCTTGGCCAGATCGTCCGTGGCATGCATCGATAAGCCAATGACACGAATCTGGGGCATTTTCCTCTTGATCCGCCGCGTTGCTTCGATGCCGTCCAACCGTGGCATCGTCACATCCATCAGCACGACATCCGGACGGATTTCTTCGGCCAACTCGACCGCCTCCTGACCGTCGCAAGCCTGGCCGACGACCTGAATGTCGTCCTCGTCCATCAAAAACGTGGCGATGCCTTCGCGGATGATGCGGTGATCGTCGGCCAACAGGACACGGATCTTCCTCCTGCGGCTACCGATCGACTCGTCGGGCGGGCGATACGATGCGGCGGACTCCATGCGGGCTTCTCCGTTCCAGCAACGGCAATCGACGCGATACTGCAGTGCCTCGGCAACGTGGCGTTTAGTATCGTTCGAGAAATGACTGGCGCTTTTCACCGTAGGACGAATTGGCAATCCGCCCGCGCTTCAGGGACGGATAACCAATCCGTCCTACCGAATGCCAGCCCTTACTTCTCGAACGATGCTTACCCGTCCCTCTTCTTCACGGTACGCGATGAACAACGCGGCGTGCATCGGGAGATCCCCGGTCCGTATACGAGTCGCGGCCCTATGGTTCCTGACAAAAAGTACGCCAGGCTTTTCCGGCCGACCCGAGCGAAAAAATCGGTTGTTGCAGGCTGAACCGGAAAAAAATGTCACGCTGGAAAGCCTGATGTACACAGAATTTCGCTTGAAATCGGGCCAGGCAATCGGCTACGCTAGGGCACGACCGTTGCGAAGCAACAGATGCGGGTATCCCCCGAGAGCCCAAGAGGTATCCCAGGAGCCCGCCGTCGGAGTAAATCCGGCGGCGGGCTTTTTTTGTCCATCAGCGCCACACCAGCCCGGCTGCTCGCTGCAGCCGGGCTGGTAAACCCACGCCGGTCAGTCCTATCCACGGAGTCTTACCATGTCCATCATCGACGGCGCCTACTCCCCGCTGAAGATCTTCCACCACGGAAGCCGCATCGCCGAACTCCGCGACGGCCGGCAGCCCGCGCCGGTCCACGTGCAGTTGGTCGTCAGCGATCTCTGCAACCAGGACTGCCGCTTCTGTGCCTACCGAATGTCCGGCTATACGAGCAATGAGCTGTTCGCCGGGATCGATCCTCACAGCGGCCGGGCGACCCGTAACCCGCGGCGACTGATTCCGCTGGAGAAATGCCTGGAGGTTCTCGACGACTGCGTGGAACTGGGGGTGCGGGCGGTGCAGATCACCGGCGGCGGCGAGCCGACCGTCCACCCGCGACACGACGAGATCTTCCGCGCCGTCGTCGATCGTGGGCTCGAGCTGGCCCTGGTGACCAACGGCATGGCGCTGCGGCCGGCGATCGACGAGATCTTGCTTCGAGCCCGCTGGGTGCGAGTCTCCCTCGATGCCGGCAACGCGGCCAGCTATGCGACGATCCGCCGCACCAGCCTGTCCGCCTACCACCGAACGCTCGCCAACATCCGCCGGCTTGTAGAGCGGAGAGTCGAGGGTCAAGAGTCGAGAGCCAGAAAAGAGCCCACACCACGCCTGTCCGGCTCTGGACTCTCGACTCTTGACTCTCGACTCTCCATTGGTGTTGGTTTCGTCGTCACTCGCGACAATTGGCGGGAAGTGGTGGATGCCGCTCGCACCGTGCAAGAACTCGGCGTCGATAGTTTTCGCATCAGCGCGGTCTTCCAGCCGGAGGGTCGGCGATATTTTGACGGGTGGCACGAGGAAGCCCGGACTCTCTGCCAGGAAGCCGAATCGTTGGCGACCGGACACTTCCGAGTATTCAATCTCTTTGGCCAGCGGCTGGACGATCTGAGGCAGGAGCGGCCTGATTACGCCTTCTGCGGCTATCAGCACTTCACGACCTACATCGGGGCCGATTTGAACGTCTACCGCTGCTGCAACACCGCCTACAGCGCCCGCGGCCGGATCGGCTCGATTCGCGACGGCCGGTTCCGCGATCTCTGGCGCTCGGCGGCGAAGGAGGCGGACTTCGCCGCATTCGACGCCCGCGACTGCCTGCGATGCCAGTTCAACGGCAAAAACCGAATGATCCACTATGCCGTCGATCGGGCGCCGGAGGATGTGGGATTTGTGTGAATTGTGGAGTGCGCGTGACTTGTCACCGCTTTCTTTCTTTGTCGTTTTCGTCTTCTGCCGGCCGGGCGATGCGGATTCGAAAAAAAAGAAAGAAAGAAAGCGGCGACAAGTCGCGCGCACTCCAAAGAAGGAGAACGACCATGCTGGCTTCGATCGTGATCGCGTCGCGCAATCATGCGCAACTGCTGCACCGCACCTTGGCGAGCATTCGACGTCAGCAGACGTCCTTCGCCTTCGAGGTAATCGTCGTCGACGACGGCTCGACCGACGAAACCGCAGTGGTCTGTCGTCGCTTCGCAGTGGACTACTGCCGGCTGGAGAACGAGCGTTACCGCAATCCGTCCTTGGCTCGCAACGTCGGCTATCGCCGCGCTCGAGGCGACGTAATCGTCGCGCAGTCGGACGACGTGATGCACTCGTCGCCGAACAACGTCCAGCGATTGGTCCGCGACCTCGCCCCCGGCGGCGAATTCCTCATCGCAACCGTCTACGATCGCAAGCCCGCCGATGATGCCGGGCAATACACCGGGCTCGAAAACCGCCGCCCGCTCTTCTTCCTCGGCTCGCTCCGGCGGCGCGACTTGTACGCCGTGGGCGGAAACGACGAGGAGTTCACCGAGCCGGGCTACGAAGACGACTGGTTCGCCGACTGCCTGATCCACGGCCTGGGGCTGGCGCCTCGCTATCACCCCGAAATCGTCGCCTGGCATCAGCCCCATCCCCGCCCCCATGACCTCGCAAAGATCGTCCAACCCTCGCGTCTCCTCTACGCCCGCAAACGCCAGGCAGCCCGGCGAGGCGAAATCCGTTACTGCGCCGCGGGTGGCCCGTGGATGTGGATAAACCACAAATAACAAATGACAAATGACATCCTCCCCCGCCGACTTTTCGTCTACCACGGCTTTCGCTCGCTCTCGTTCCTGCGGTTTCTCACGGTCTGGAGCTTCCACCGTCACCATCCCGACTTCGAGATCCGGGTGATTGTGCCGGAAAAGCTCTGTACCGATCAGGCCTGGACCACCGGTGAGCACCCGCGCCGCTACTGCGGACCCGATTACAGCGGATGGCTCGAGAAACTGCCGGTCGAGATCGTCCGCTTCGATATGCGCCGGCTCGGGCTGTCGAACGATCTGCCGGAGGTCTACAAGTCCGATATCCTGCGGAACTGGCTGCTGGTCGAGGAGGGGGGCTACTGGTCGGACATGGACGTGCTCTACGTCGACCGGCTAAGGATCCCCGGCGGCGTCGACACCGTCTACTGCCACGACGGCACGTTCTACTACATCGGACTGATCAGCGGTTCGGCCGGCAACGCCTTCTATCGACACATCTTCCGCAGCAGCCTGCGGGCCCGGGACCAGGGCGACTACCAGCGCTACGGCACCCGCCTCTACCGGCATCCGCCCCAGCGGTACCGCGCGATGTTTCCCTCCCTCTCGATGTACAACCTGCCGATGCAGGGGGTCTATCCGATCAAGTGGGTCGAGCTGAGCCGCTTCTATACAGACCGCCGCTTGCCGCCCGACTGTTTTGGGATTCATTGGTTCGGAGGCAGCACGATCGGCGGCCGGCTCGAACAGGGACTGACCCACAACACGTTGGCGCACGACAACCTCGTTTACCGAAAGGCCCGCGAGCTATGCGAGCGTTCAGCCTGGTAATCCCCTGTGAATCGAATCGCCTCGATCTGCTGGCCAAGACCGTGCGGCGGTATCGGGAACTTGGCCTGGATCGATACCCGTACGAGTTCGTCGTGCCGACGCGGAGCCTGCCGTCGCCTGGTCCACTGGACGGGCTTGGGATCCGGCATCGACTGGTGCGGTACGACTACCAGGGCGAGTCGTTCAATCCGGCGATGGCGTTGAACCTGGGCGTAGGGCATGCGCGCCACGACACCTTGATCGTGCAGTCGCCGGAGGTGATCGCAGAAACCGACGTGCTCGCGCAATTCTCCGCGCTGCCACCGGGTAACTACGTCGCCCAGGTATGGGATCTCGGTCCCACGGGCCGGCGCGAGCGGCGACTGGCCGTGCCCGACTTTATTCACGACACGGCCGGCGCCTACTTCCTGGCGCAGTTCCGCAGGGCCGATCTCCTGGCGATCAACGGCTGGGACGAGGACTTCATGGGCGGCTACTGCTTCGAAGACAACGACTTCGGCCGCCGCTGGCATACGGCGGGCCTGCCGATCGAACTTCGCGAGGAGATCGTCGCCGAGCACCAGTGGCACCCGAGAACCGCGGGCACCACCCCCGGCTGGAAACGCAACTGCCGCCTCTATCACCGCAAGAAAGCCCGCGGCCGGTCGTGGTGCGACAACGGCCTGGAGAAAGTCAAGAGTCGAGAGCCAGACAGTCCGACCCTCGACTCTTGACTCTTGACTCTCCCAGAGGCATGGCTCTCGACTCTCCTCCAAATTCGTTGCCTCGGCTACAGCGGCTCGAGCGTTTTGAACCTGCTGCTCGACTCAGTAGAAGGCGTGCGCGGGCTGGGCGAAATCGACCGCGTCTTCGGCAACGATCCCATCCGTCCATGTATTCTCTGCTGGCCGGAAGAACAAGTACCTGCATCGCCGTCACGACCTCTTCATTGACGAGAATTGGCGCCACGACGAATCGTTTAAGGCCGTCATGGACGGCTATTACGCCAGGCGAGCCGCCGACATCGACGAGACGGTGGCCCGCTTGGGCCTCTCCGTCGAATGGCTCAGGGAAGACCTCTGGAAACCGCTGCGTCGATAAGCGGAATCTTGTAGCACGGATGGCAAAGCCGGGGCACGGATGGACGAAGAGCTACTTGACGCCTGGTTGAGCGGGGGGCAGTATAAAGGTCTTCGGCCAGACAACCAAGAGGAATACCATGAAAAGCCGCCTGCCGTTGATTGCACCCGTACTACTAATCCTGTCGCTGGCCGGCCTGGCGCTGGCTGCCGAGTCCGAGATTCTCGCCCCAGGCGCTGAGGTCGAGCGGCTGGCCGACGGTTTCAAGTTCACCGAAGGCCCGGCCTCCGACGCGGAAGGCAACGTCTTCTTTACCGACCAGCCCAACGACCGCATCCTCAAGTGGAGCGTCGACGGCAAGCTGTCGACCTGGCTAGAGCCCTGCGGCCGGTCCAACGGGCTGTACTTCGATCCGCAAGGCAATCTCTGGGCCTGCGCGGACGAGAAAAACGAACTGTGGCGCATCGATCCGGAGAAAAAGGTCGCCGTCGTCGTCAAGGACTATCAGGGCAAGCTGCTCAACGGCCCGAACGATCTCTGGATCCGCTCCGACGGCGGCATTTACTTCACCGACCCCTTCTACAAACGGCCGTACTGGAATCGAGGCCCGATCCAACAGGACGGCCAGTGCGTCTACTTTCTCGCGGCCGACCGCCGCAAGTTGCTCCGCGTCGCCGGCGACCTCCAACAGCCCAACGGCGTGATCGGCACAGCCGACGGCAAGATTCTCTACGTGGCCGACATTCGCGCCAAGAAGACCTACGCCTACGACATCCAGGAAGACGGCCGTCTCAACGGCAAGAGGCTCTTTTGCGAGATGGGTTCCGACGGGATGACGATCGACGATCGCGGCAACGTCTATCTGACCGGCAAAGGCGTTACGGTCTTCAGCCGCGAGGGGCGCAAGGTCGCCGAAATCCCCGTCCCCGAGCCTTGGACGGCCAACGTCTGTTTCGGCGGCGGCGACGGTCAGACGCTCTTCATCACCGCCAGCAGCGGCCTCTACGCCGTCCGCACACAGGTGAAAGGCGCGGGCAGCCAGTAAGCAACGTGCTGAGAGGGAAGGGGTCGGGAGTCTTTTTTCCATGTCGGCCGGAAGAAGATCTATCCAATCAGGAAAGCGTTGCCCGGCCGACATGGAAAAAAGACTCCCGACCCCCTTGCGCTCCAATCTCTTCGCCGACGCTGCGCCTCAAACGATCACCGCGGCGACCGCGACAGCGACCATCACGGCCCCGATCGTCGTTTTCGCCACGGTGCCGAACAATCGACCCCAGAAGGCGCCTCTGCCAACCTGCCAGATCTCCGCGCGGGCGCGGGCGCGGCCGGTCGAGTGTTCGCCCACCATCGCTCCCACCATGGCGCCGATCGCGGCGAAGAGCACCGCCGCGACGATCGGCCCGACGATCGGGATCGGAATGCCCACGCCGGCGCCAAGAATCGCACCGATCAGCGAACCGACCAAGGCTAAGACCGCGCTACGGCGGCTACCACCCCCCTTGGCCACGCCCAACGCGCCGGCGATGAATTCGATGAACTCGCCCAAAGCGGCCAGCGCCAACAAGGCGATCACCACCCGCCAGCCAAACTCCGCCGGCCCCTCGACCGGCACGAGCCATGCATAGAGCGCCGCCACGGCGACCATGAACCAGTTTCCCGGCAGACCGAATACGGTCATCAGCAAGCCGAAGACGAGCAGCACGATCAGCAACACCGCATAAAGCACACTCATGGTTCTTCCCCGTCACGGCGGATCGACGGAAATCGCGGCAATTCGCTGATCCTAGAGCGAGAGAACGAATTCCACTAAATCCGCTAATTCCCGCGCGCTCAACTTCGTGTCGCCCAAGCCGTGCCCGCCCTCAGCGAGCAACTGCTCGATGGTCGTGTACCGCCCGTCGTGCAGGTAGGGCGCCGTCCGCCAGACTTCGACGAGCGTCGGTGTGTCGAAGCGGTCTGTCTGCTCTTTAGGACTCCGCGTGCCGACGTTGTGCGCCAGCCCATCCGTATAGAGCGGCTCGGGGTGGCACAGGGCACAGCCGACGCGGTCGCTCTCGAACAGTTTCCGCCCCCGTTCGGCCGCCGGGCTCAAGCAACCGTCCACCAGACGCGGACTCGGCAACGGCGCAAGCTGCTTCAGATAGGCGTCGATCGCCGTTGCTTCTTCTTCGGGCCGCGTGGAAAAGAGGATATGGGCGATGCCCGATCGCACCGCATCCTCGGCCGTCATGCGAACCCTTTCGGCCATCGCCGGAGGAGTCTCGTGGGCCAGCAACATGCTCTTGGTGTTCTTGGAATTGTCGGTGCCGTCGTTCATCAGATCCCAGTTGAGCCCGTCGGCACGGCCGTCCGGATGGCAACTCGCACAGCTTTGCCAGTGCTGATAGCAGATCGTGGCGTCGTGAAACAACAACTCGCCGCGACGCTCAAGCGTGAGTTCCGGCGGGGGCCCCAGGGCGATTGTGCCGACCGACGCATCGCCCTGGCTGGCCAGATCGATCACCTCCACCGAGTCGCTGAAGTACTGGGCCACGAAGGCGGTGGAACCGGCGACGGCAATCGCCCGCGGCCCTCGGCCGGTCAACTCGATCCGTCGCCACGCGCTGGCCCCCAGGCTGAGATAGATCGGCCAGACACCCATCATCGGTTGCATGTTCCCGGCCGAATCGTCGAGCAACTGGCGGCGATCGATGACACACACCTGGTGCGTACCGGCAACGCTGACGCAGATCCGTTGGCCATCCGCGGAACAGGCCACGTCCCAGGGATTGCCCGCCCCGATATGCTGCTCGTCGATCCCGAGGGTATGGATCACCTTCCGCTGATCCAAGTCGATGAGGCTCACCACGTTGACGTTGATCCAGCCCATGTCGACGCGGAAGGGGATCATCTCGAAGTTGGAGAGCAGGTGGCTGACCAGGGCGTGTTTTCCGTCGGGCAACACGCACACTCCGCGCAGCCCGTTGGCGCCGTGAGTGAGCGGGATGGCGGCGGTGGCGTGGGTGCGGGTGTCGATGAGCGTGACGACCGGCGAGACGTTGCCGCGAAACGTCTTGTCCGTCGGAGTGTTCGGCAGGTGATTGGCGACCAGCAACGTGCGGCCGTCGGGGGTCAGAGCCGCGGCAACCGGTTCGCGGACCGCCGGGATCCTCGCCAGTTCCTTTCCCTCCGCCAAATCAATCACCGACACGTCGTTGTTGAAGCGGTTGCAGACATAGGCCCGGCGGCCGTCGGCACCGATCACCGGGCTCGTCGCCGTGTGCCCGACCGGGATGGCGCTGACATGGCTGCCGGAAACCGCGTCGAGCACGACAAGCGTGCTTCTTGGGGCCGCGCAGGCGACTACCAATCGCCTCCCGTCGGGACTTAGCGCCAATCCGCTCGGCTCGCCTGCCACGTCGATCCGCCGCAGGAGCTTCCCGCCGCCAACGTCGATCCACGCCACCTGCCGCGCGTCGGCCAAGGCGGCATAGAGGATCTTCCCATCTTTGGACACCGCCAAATCGCTCGGCCCCAAATACGCCGCCGCCCCGCCTCCAAAAGCCAATTCACCCAGGACGACAACCCAGAGCATCCCAAGCACGACCGCGTCGCACTGCCTGCTTCTCATAGAAAATCCTGGAACCCCGCATCGATTCGGCACACCAACGCCCAAAGCAACCCATCCAGCGTATCATAACATCCCGAGCAACGGAAGCTCGCCGGCGGGGTACTCGCACTCCTCCCTGCCTTTTTTTCCTTTCTTTACTTCGTTACTTTGCGTCTTTGCGTGATCAGCCGCCCGCGGCTCGTTTCAGCGCATCGTTACTTGCTCCCAAGCCCAACAACGCCGGTGTCAGTAAAACACCTACCGCCTGTAAGAAAACTACGCAGGCGGCACCGCGACAAACCCCGATTGGCTGCCGTAGGAGGTACTCCTACGCTACACAAAGACGTAGGATCGTTCACCCGAGAACGCTCCGTGCCAGCGACTCTTGCCGGAGCAAAACCAACGAAGGAGGTGTATCGCATGTTAACCGAGCGCATCCCAGACCGGCTTTCTCTTCTTGCGGCGACCGTCGCCGTCGTATTCTGCTTGGCGGCCAGCCAGACGACTCTTGCCGCTGCCGAGGAAAAACCGAAGCAGTTGAAACCAAAACAGGCCGCCCGGCCGGCGCAAGACGACCAGCAGAAAGAGGCTGCGCCGGACAAAGAGAAGGGCGAGCCGAACGCCGTTCTCGGAATCATTCTTGTCGAGCCCCGTGGCGAGGATCATGCGATGGTGTTGCGGGTCGCCAAGGATGGACCGGCCGAGAAGGCGGGCCTGCAGCCCGGAGACCTGATTGTATCGGTTGACGGACAGGATGTCGCGACTGCCGAGGCGATCGATAAGGTCGTCGGTGAAAAGAAGCCGGGACAGAAGCTCCGAATCGCCGTCCTTCGCCAAGGCGAAAAGAAGAACCTCATTGCCACCTTGGCCAGTCGGAAACAACTGCTCGCCGAGTTGCGCGAAAGTGGTGAAGCCACCGAGGAGGAAACGGCGCAGTCGGCGAAAAAACGTGAGAGAGAGCGGTGTCCTCAAGAGAGGCGTCCGCAATCTGCGTGGCTGGGCATTCTGCTGGAACCGAGCGACGAGCAAGGCGCGCAAATCGCTGACGTCGTGCCGGACAGTCCGGCTGAGAAGGCTGGCCTTCAGAATGGCGATTTGATCCGCCGTATTGCCGGCCAAGGGGTCGACTCTCCCGCGGATGCAGGCGATGCCGTTCGCAATAAGAAGCCGGGCGAGAAGGTAACGATCGTCGTTCGCCGGGGCGACCAAGAGAAGACGTTCACCGCCACCCTTGCCAGCGAGGACGACGCGCCGCGGCGGCGAATGGCCCGCTCGCCTTTTGAGGGATTCGGCGGTATCGAAGGCCTCGAAGATCTGCCGAAGTTTTTCGAGCGACAACGCGGCTATGACCGGCAGCAAGAGCGCATCGAACACCTCTTGAAGGATCTCCGCGAAGAGATCGATAAGCTTCGCAGTGACGTGAATGAACTGAAGGAGAAGGGCGCACGCAAGTAGATCATCCGACGGGCCCGACGCTGAAAACCGAGATGCCCTCCACCGCTTGACGGATCCGCGCAGCGAGGGCAACCTATTGGAGGATGGCGATCTCAGTCGCACTTGCCTCGACGTTCTGGTCCAGGGGATCGAACCTGGTTCCAATTTCGTCCCCGAAGGAGCCTCGTGATGTTGAACCTGCTGGTGTGGATTGTCTTTGGGCTGTTCGTCGGAGCCCTGGCGCGGTTTGTCGTCCCCGGCCGCGATCCGATGGGCTGCCTTGGAACGATTCTGCTGGGAATCGCCGGATCGGTGGTGGGCGGATTCCTGGGGAGACTCCTCTTCGGCGGGCTCGGGGAGGGCTTCCAGCCAGCCGGGTTTCTCGGCGCGGTGGTCGGCGGAGTGATCGTCCTGCTTATTTGGCGAAGATTTCGTCGGGAACCGCTGTGACACGCAAGTTTCCGCGCCGATCTTCCACAAACCACCACAATGGGCGGGTTTATGGGTGCATTGTCCGACGGTTCTGACGAGATCGTCGCTTGCTTGAATCCGTCGGCTCAGTCAGGTAAACTCCTCCATAGGGGATAACTCCACATCTGAAGAGGACACCACCTGGATGGGCCTGATGCGGTTTATCGCGCCGCCTGGGCGCCTGACCGAGGCAGCGGTCGAGCAGGCCTATCTGTCGGGGCTGGACAAAGTCCCCGCGCCCGTCCAAGCCTCCCGTCAAGGGGACGAACTGGCGCTGCATCGCGTCGTTTCGGAATCCGCGTCGCTCCATCTGCTCTGGCCGGTGGACGGGTACGGCCAGATCCTGCTCACCACCGGCACACTCAGGGAGCGCGAGGCCCCTTACCAACTTCCGCTGGAACTGGCGCGCGGCAAGGTCAGCCAGGTGCGGCACCAACTGTTCGACTGGCAATCAGCCGGCATGGTCGTACCCGATTCAGCCCGCCAAAGGGTGCAGGAGGCGACTCGGCTGATCGGACGCGCGGCGATCGACCGGCAGAATCTGGACGCGTCGGCCGAACTCGCTGAAGAGGCGATCCGTGTAGCGCTGGACGCCGGCGGTCTGCTCGCCGGCGCGTATGCCGAGCAGGCGCTGGCCGTTCGCCGGCGCGTCCAGCACAAGCTGCCCAGTTTCCTGGGAGCTAACTTGGGCGGCGTGCCACTGGAGGAATACACGGCACGGCAGGTTCTGCAGACTTTCAATGCCGCCGTCGTGCCCTTTGTCTGGAAGGACTTGGAAACCAGCGACGAGTCCTTCAATTGGGACGTGAGCGACAAGCAAATCCAGTGGTGCCGGGACAACGGGCTGACGGTCATCGGCGGACCACTGGTCTTGTTCGACAACCGCAGTATTCCCGATTGGCTCGCGGCGGGCAATTTTCCGGCCGTCCTCGATGCGGCCGCCTACTATATCGAGGCGGTGGTCAACCGTTACCGGTCGGTTGTCGAGTTCTGGATCGCGGCCGGCCGCGTCAACACCGGGGAGTTGCTCGGCTTCGGCGAGGAAGAGAAAGTGAGGCTCACCGCCCGCTCCCTCGAGTTGATCCGCTCGCTCGACGCCGGCAAGCGGGCGTTGATCTCTTTCGACCAACCCTGGGGAGAGTACCTCTTGCGCCGACCGCAGGATTTCCCTCCCCTGCATTTCGCCGACGCGCTGATTCGCGCGGGGATCGGAGTGACGGGTCTGGTTCTGGAGATCAACCTGGGCTACCGTCCCGGCGGAACCATGTGCCGTGATCCCTTGGAATTCGGCCGGCAGGTCGACTACTGGAGCATGCTCGGCGTGCCGCTGTACCTGGCGCTGACGGTCCCCAGCGGTTCCAGCGTTGATCCGCTGGCACAGCGCCGCGTCGTGCTGCCGCCCGATCACTGGACCTCCAAGAGCCAACAAACCTGGGTCACCCGGAATTTGCCGCTGCTGCTATCCAAGCCGTCGGTCCAAGGCATTTACTGGAATCAGCTCCGCGACAGCGAACCGCACGACTTCCCGCACGGCGGACTGTTCGACCTCCGACGCCACCCCAAACCGGTCCTCCGCCAGCTCGAATCGCTCCGCCAAGCGCACCTCCGCTAGGCATCGCTCCGGCCAAAGCAAGTGACGCAGATGTCGTCCGTTTGCGCGCGGTTTCCGATGTGCCGCCGAACACTATCGATCAGGTTCTGGCCAAGCTGCTTCACTCCGTCGCAGGGCTTGGCCATCTGGGCGAACAATCGCTCATTGCCGTAGAACTCGCCGGCCGGGTTCATCGCGTCGGTGATGCCGTCGGTATAGAAGGTCAGCGACTCGCCCGGGGCGAGGCGGATCGTGAACTCCTCGTATTCCCAGTCCGACGAAACCCCGATAGGCAGGCCCCCCGTCTCTTCGCCGATTTCTTTGAGTTCGCCGGCCTTATTTCGCAGCAGCGGTTGCTGATGGCCGGCATTGGCCAGCACGATCTCGTGCGTCTCCGGATTGAGCACGCCGACCACCAGCGTCACGAACCGGTCCTCCCATCGGCTTTCGCTGAACACGCGGTTGAGTTTGCCGACCGCGGTGGCCAGCGACGACTCGCTGGCCAGGCAGAACCTCGTCTCCGCCGAAAGCTTGGCCATCAGCAGCGCCGCGGCGACCCCCTTGCCCGACACATCGGCCAGCACGATCGCCAGGCGGCCGCCGCCGAGAGGAATGTAGTCGAAGTAATCGCCGCCCAGTTGTCGGGCAGGCTCGTAATGGTCGTAGAATGCGTAGCCCTTGACTTCCGGAGGAGCGGCCGGCAGGAGCCCCTGCTGAACTTGGTGAGCGACATTCAACTCGCGGCGCAGGGCTTCCTCCTGAAGGGCCACTTCGTGCAGTTGCGCATTGTCGACGACAGTGGCCGCCTGACATGCCACGCTCGCCAAGACATCGAGGTCATCCCGCGTGAAGCGGTGCCGCTGATCGAGCGTGTCGATCTGAATCGCGCCGAGCACCTGCCCCTCGTTGTTGACCAGCGGCGCGCACATCATCGAATGGATCTGGAAGTCGACGATGCTCTCGGCCATGTCGAAGCGGGAGTCCGTCGCGGCGTCGGCCGAAAGAATGGCCTCCTTGGCCGCCATTACCCCGTTGAGAATGGTACGGCTGATGCGGATCGCTTCGTCGGAGTTCTCGCGGCGGTGCTTGACGGCTTTGGGGATGATCCGCCCCGTCGTCGGTTCCCGCAGCACCACAAAGCCCCGGTCGGCCTGAAGAAAGATCGAGAAAAGGCTGTCCAGCAGCTTCGGCAGCACGTCGCTCACCGAAACGACCCGCCCGAGATGGCGACTGATTTCCAAGAGCGCCTTGAGCTTTGCTTCGGCATTCACCGCCAGAACCAGCCCCGTCGCTCCCGCTGAGATGCTGACTTTCGACATGATGGTCGAACTGGCCGTCGGCTGATCGTCGTCGATTACCATCGCGCCGATCGTCGCCTGGTCGGCTGCCCCGGGGCTCGCTGCCGGCGGACTTGCTACCGGCGGTCCCTGGTGGAAGACGAGAACGACGTCGCAGATCCGAACCTGATCGTTCTCGGATAGTTGCGCCCGCCCCTCCAGCCGCGCATTGTTGAGAAATGTGCCGTTGCGGCTGTTGAGATCTTCGAGGAAGAAGTCATCGTTGATCCGCAGCACCCGCGCGTGTTGCCGGCTCACGGCCCCCACCTCCAGCACCACATCACACTCCGGATGCCGCCCCAGGATGCATATCTCTTCCTCCAACGGAAATACCTGCCCCGGATTAGGGCCTTGAACTACCTGCAAAATGGCCATTGCAGACCCTTTTAATGGGGTAAGACAACCCAGCCGGAAGCACCGTCAATTAGCACAGTTCGCCTGGACGAGTCCCCAGCAAAAGAAATGAACTGGATTAAGACCACAACGCTGATTCTAGCGCCACCGGGCTGGGGGTGTCAACCGCGTCGAGGTTCTCCCCTTGACTCATGCCGAAACGACGTTTATACCTTCTACGTGGTTGGCCACATCCGCACAAGGCCCTTACCCGAACTGGGGAATAGTGTAACGGTAGCACGACTGACTCTGGATCAGTTAGTTAAGGTTCAAATCCTTATTCCCCAGCTTCGATAAGCCATTGCATAGCAATGGCTTATGCTATTTCTTGCCTTGAGGAATTCACAGAGAAAGCAACATCCACCACGGAAAACACGGAAGGCACGGAATGGGGCTTAAAGTCAATACCGTTTAAGTAACCATAACCACTGATTCGTCAAAGGTTTTCGTCAGGGGTGCTGGGTGGCGGTGTTTGGGACGCTTCTTCAGCCATTTCGACATCTTGCGCTTGATCACACGCGGGTTGATGCGGTTGCGACGTGGCTCAGTCCGTTCCTGGCCGAGTTCCCAAAGAATCGCATCGCACCACTGTTGGAAGGAGCCTGGCGTATGGGCGTCGCATTCCGGCAGACGGCATTGCAGGATCTGAAAACACCCCGTGAACGAGAGCCGATCGGGATCGAGATGTTCCCGGTGGGCAGCCTCGAACATCAGCGCGCGGACGACGAAATGCGCCAGCGACAGAGCGTACAACTCTTGAACGACCCCGGCCGGTGTTTCACTGCGGAGGTGGGTGGGCTTGGTGGCGCGCCGCGGATCCTGGTGCGTCTTTTGCTCGTCATAGACCAGTTCATGTTCCCAACGCTCGTGATAGCCGCAGATCAGTTCCCCTGCCGAATACCGCTTCTCGTCCAGCAAGTTGGTGAGCAAGGTGTGCTCTTCGGCATGGCCGACGCGTTGCGGATCGTCGAGCTTATACTTGATCACCCGCACCACAATTCCATCGCGGTCTTTCTGGCGCGCATAGGCGTTGGGATAAATCTTGGCCAAGTACGAGCCGTCGGAAAGGCGCTGAATCGGTCGCAGGATGAGATTGACTTTGACCCGGGCCAACACCTTGATTTCCCGCGAATTCAAGGTTTTCCACAGCGCATAACTGAAAAAGTTGCGATCCCAGATCAACAGCATGTCGGGCGTTACATGACGCAGCACGCTGGGCAACATCGCCTGCTCGCTTACCGTGCAAGGCTTGATTTGAAAGGTGACTTCCACGTGCGTGCCCAGCTCGACCAAGCTCAGCTTGCGGACCTGCGGAAAGGCGCCGTCGCCGCGTTTGCCGCCCGTGGGACGGCCAAACGTCTTGTCATTCACAGGCGTATCGGGGACGTCCATCACGGTGCCGTCAATGCCCATCAGACGCAGGCCCCGGTAAAACGCCCCCGGCGTATCCGCGTTCGCCAAGGGATGCACGACTTCTTGAAAAAGGCGCCGCAACGGGGCGACGCCCAAACGTTGCCGCGCCACACAAAGGCTCGACCGGTGGGGAGCGTCCTCACCGGCGCGCAACCGGCGGGCATGCTTGAAGACCTGTCGGATCGGGAGGTCGGTCAGGATGCCCATCGCCAGAACTACCCACAACATGACTTCATGCGTCAAAGTGCAAGCACGCTGGTTGCAACGCTTCGTTGCCAACAGGACTTGCCGAACCAAGGCTGGCGCGATAACCTTCTCCAATCCTGCCAGTCGATCCAGAACCCGGCCCGTTTCGTCGGGCGACAGTACGCAACGTCCTTGTCGCGTCATCGTCACAGCCTCCTTGCTAGGGGAATCTCTTTCAACCCTAACTTAGCAAAAGGCTGTGACTTGCGCCTATTTCAACGGTATTGGGCTTAAAGTACCATCCATTTAATCTCCGCTTTCGGATAGCTGCCGAAGCTGACGAGCAGGCCGAGTCTTAAGCGACTCACTTTGAGGTCGTTGAGAAGCTGACTTCGTGTTCCGGACAAAACGCCAAACCTCGAAGATCGCCCCCCGGATAGCATACGTCTCTTCCTCAAGAACTAACTCAGCCATGATGCTATCTCCCTCTCCCCCGTCCTTCTTCTTTGGCTCATCCCGGTTTCTTGTGGGTAAAAAGTAATGAACAATAGTTTACATGTATAGATGGACTGCCGCAAATTCGCCTGAAAACCAGGCACTTCCATAGAGTCCATCGACAGCACGCATAGGCCTGCCCGGAAAACCGCAGGCTCCTGGCTCTGCGCTGCAAGATGCGGCAACAGAGAAGAGGCACCGGTACTGCGGACAAAAGTACCGGTGCCTCTTCTCTGTTCACGGGTTTCCCAAGCCATGCGAGGTCGCCGGCCCCTCGGCAGGCGCAGGGATGCACTGGCTGACGACATCCCAACGGACCCGTTATGCACCGTTTTTACCCACAAGAAACCCGGAAGAACCTCTTCCGTTTCCGTGCCTTCCGTGTTTTCCGTGGTTCGAACCTCTCGCCTACAACAACTGCCCCACCTTCATTTGACCTGCACCACCGCCGAACAGGCTGCCGTACTTCTTCACGCACAGCGCTTCGACAAATGCCTTCACCTTCGTGTAGGTGCTGCACGGATCGGTCGTTTCATCGAGACAGTCGCCGTCGAGCACCAATAGAGGAATGCTCACCTCTTCCAGCGCGTCGCGGAGATGCTTGGTGAAGCAACTGTCGGCCATCGAGCAGCGGCCGAACATGTGGTTGTAGAGCAGGAAGCCGTCGATCTTCGCCTGCGGGGCGTACTTCCGCATCCGCTGGACGCGTAGCTCCGGATCCAAAAAACCGACGGTCAGCAACTTTCTCGCCAGGCTGCGGTACGGTTCCGCCGGGTCGAGCGCGTCCCAGCCCACGAAATTTACCTCCTCGAAGACGATCGGCGCGTTGCAGGTCACTTCGATGAAATCCATCAGTCGGCTACTGTAGAAAGGTGGCAGGTGCAGCCAGACCAATCGATGCGTGTCGTCGATGCTCAGATGGCGTTCGACTTCCTCCTTGGCCTCGGCCAACTCTTCCAGAAACGCCTGCTGCAGTTCGACGAGTTCCTTCTTGCCCCAGAGTTGGGAAAAGATCGTGCCGAACAACACCGCCTCGGCGCCCCGCAGCAAGGGAGGACTGCTAAACCGCAGCATACTGGCGCGAATGGCCAGATCGCGGGCCTGGTTCGACAGCTCGCACGCCTCCGCAAGCCGCGCCGGCTCCATTTGAATCCCCAGCGAGCGCTCCAGCGCAACGACCGCCGCCTCCAAGCCCTCCGCGATGCTCTCCACCGAGTTTTCGTCGTAGCGGATCGGTGTGTTGACCAGGTGGTAGCGGTCCGAGCAGCCGCGGTCGCGGACCAGATCCGCCAGGATCCGTTCGGCCTGCTGGCAGGGCTCGCTGGTGCTGACCACGAACGCCGGGTTCGGCAAACGGTCATCTCCCTCCAGCACGCGGAGGAAGGAGCACGTCTCCGCCGAAAACCCCTTGCGCGCCGCCTTGTCGAACATCTCCTGCAGCCACTTGCCGTTGCGAGCCCGCAAGGCGGCATAGGTCTCCATCGTCAACATGCGGACGCCCAAGGCGTTGAGAATCTCCGGCGGGAAGAAGAGGTTCCGCCAAACCAGAGGGGCGTCGCTGCGGGAGAGAAACTCCTGCCGCGTCAGCCGCGTTCGCATCGCCGCCGACTTCCGCACCGGCGGCAGCGAACCGGCCGAACCGTTTCCGCCGGACCGCTTGCCGTTGGAACCCTGCCACCGCGGCGGCTTCGCTTTGCCGTTCCCATTGCCATCGAGGATGCCGGCAACGCCCTCTCCGGCCGAACATCGGCCATGGACAGCCGGCTCCAGCACGCCGATGCTCAGCCGGCCGTAGCGGGCCTCATCGCCGATCGCATTCTCTTCGACCAGGCCGGGGTCCAACTCGTCGGCGTCGCGTGCGATCCGCGCGGCGCCCAGCGCTCCCATCACTCGGTTGAGTTCCGGCACGAGGATTCGATTGCCGGTGATTTCTTCGAGATAGTGGGCCACGGCGCGATTCGAGGCGACGCCGCCCTGGAAGATGATCTCTCCGGTGTAACCGCGCAACAGGTCGCCGACGCCGGAGATAATCGTCCGCGCTTGGGCGCGGCAGGCCGCCGCGATCACGTCGCCCAACGGATAACGATTCTTGAACTTGTTGACCGAAGTGGCGCCCAACACCGCGCAGACGGAAGAGAGCTGCAGGGTGGAATCGTAATGGACGTGGTCGGCCATCTCTTCCACGGGCACGCTGAGCTTGGCCGCCACCGCATCGAGAAACGCGCCGGTGCCCGCCGCGCAGATGCCGCTCATCTTCGACATCCAGATCCGCATGCGGCCGTCGAAACGCATCGCCTTGCTGTCCTGGCCTCCCACGTCGAGGACGGCCTGGCAATCGGGATAAAAATGGTTGGCCCCGGCAACGTGCGCCGATACCTCGCTGACGAACACATCGTAGTCGACAAAGCGGCGGATGTCGTCGACCACCTGGCTGCCGGTCACCGCGGTCCTCGCGATCTTCTTGCGGTCGATGCCCGCCGCCGCCAGCGACTTATCCAAGGTCCGAAACACCGCGCCGAGATTGCACTTCCCGCAGATCTGGCAAGCGCCGCTACAGTCCAACCCGGCCGGCGGCTGCGACTGGGTACGGCGGTAG
This sequence comes from Rhodopirellula sp., assembly GCA_012728855.1. GTDB lineage: Bacteria > Planctomycetota > Planctomycetia > Pirellulales > Thermoguttaceae > JABWBD01. Next base: position 21,022 of record JAAYEH010000196.1, read on the forward strand.
AGTGTGTGAAGCACGGCGCCTTGGGCCGTGAGGACGACCGCTTTCCACGTGGTCGAGCCGATATCGATGCCGAGAAACCGTCTTTGGTCCATGAGAAACCCTGTGAGGGAACATGCTGCCCGCTGCGTCCGGCTCCCTCCCCCTGCGATCCTGGCGAGCCCCGCGCCGGCCCGCCCCCCCCGGCAACCGGCGGCCGCACGGAAAAGTACCCTCGATTATAGTCGCAAAGGCAAGCGGATGTTATCCGATTTCTGGCCCGAAAATAATCGCTTGCACGGTTGTGCCGCACGTCCTAGATTGGATGTGTAAGACAAAATCGTGTGCGGCGGGCCGGATGGCCGCCCCGTCGCCATTGATCGAAGTCCGGGTATCCGAAAAGCCTGCCCAAAGCAGGTATTGTGACGAGCCCGCCAGGGATCCTTGTGATCCCTGGCGGGCTTTTTTTGTAGCCAGAAGGAGGAATACCATGCCATTGCTGCAAGAATGGGCCGACTCGCGAGGCGTCCGGCTCCGCGTCGAACGCGAACCGGCGGTCATCCGCGGGGTGAAAATCCTTGGCCTGAAGTCTCGCAACGGCCACAGCTACGCGCCGCAGGCGTTGGCCCATGCGGCCGGTCTCTACGAAGGGGCGAAGGTCAATGTCAACCATCCCAAGGGCGACCCTGCGGGGCCCCGCGACTACCAGGACCGCATCGGCGTGATCCGCGACGTCGTGGTTCGGCCCGAGGATGGACTCTTTGCCGACTTCCACTTCAATCCCCGCCACGCCCTGGCCGAACAGCTCCTCTGGGACGCCGAACACGCGCCGGAAAACGTCGGCTTCTCGCACAGCGTTCAGGCGCGCTTGGCGCGCCGCGGCGAGGAAACCGTGGTGGAAGAGATTCTCCACGTCCAGAGCGTCGATCTGGTCGCCGATCCGGCAACCACCTGCGGACTGTTTGAAGCGTCGGCGGAAACGACCGCCGCGGATCTCGCCGCCCTGACCGCCGAGCAGATCCGAGAGCAGCGGCCGGATCTGGTCGAGATGCTCGTCGCCGAGGCTGCGGCCGGCAATGCCGATGAGCTTCGACATCTCCGCGACGAACTTGACCGGCTCCGCGCCGAAGATGCCTCCCGCCGCCGCCGCGAGCAAATCCGGCAGATGCTTCGCGAGTTCGCCCTTCCCGATCCCGACAGCGGCGACGCCTGGGCCAAGACCGCCGTCAGCAGCCGCTTCCTCGAACAGCTCCTGGCGGCGCCCGACGAGCAGGCCATGCGCGAGTTGGTCGAAGAGCGGGCCCGGCTCATTGCTGCGTCGCACCACAACCCCGGCCACGCCGGCCCCGTTTCTCGCGACCAGCATCAAATCCATGCGCCCGCGGTCGATGCCAAGGCGTTCGTGGAAGCCATCACCTGAAGATGCGAATCCGAAGCAAATTCCTGTGCAAGACCGGAAACATGACATGTTGCGAACCAAGAAGGGGTCGGGAGTCTTTTTCCGTATCGGCCACCGACCGCCTTGGAGATGCCGAGCGGCGTTGAGGCCGATACGGAAAAAGACTCCCGACCCCTTTGCCCCGCCATGCCTTCCGTGATTGTTTCGGATGTTGCACGAGTTCGATGCCTTAAGAAACCAACCTGTTTTCCGTGCCTCTCGATTCCAGGAGCCCAATTATGTCCGACAAAATGCGATGGCGTTACGGCGACACCAACCCCGTGGTCGCCTCGGTCGATGCCGAGACGGTGATTGAGATCGGCGACCTGATCTACCAGGACGTCGACGACGCCAAGCCGGCCGCCCTGCTGCCCGACCAGGGCAGCGAAGCGGCGAACCAGGAACTGTTTGCCTTCGACTTCCTCGGCGTCGCCATGCAGCGGAGCCGGGCCGGTGTGGCCGACTCGATCCGGGTGGCCACCACCGGCGTCTTCGAGTTCGATTGCCCCAGCGGCACGTTCGAACTGGGCGACCTGGCCGGTGTCGACGAAAACACGGCCGGGTCCGGCCTGCTCAGCCAACAGGTCGCCAAGGTCGACGCGGCGCGCTACGCCGTCGGCCGCGTGGCCCGCCGCGTGCCCGCCCCCGCCACGGCCGTACTGGTCGACGTCCGCTCCACCGTGATGACCGGCGGCGTCCAGAGCAACTCCACCAGCGGTCAATGCTGACCCAGGAGACCTTCTTCGACCGCAACGGCCAACGGCCTGCGCGGGGCGCGGTAACCAAGCCCGCAACGGCGCATCACGCGCAGGCCGTTGGCCGTTGCGGTTAAACGAACCGAACATGCACGCACGGTGCGTGGATGTTACCGACAAAGACCTCGCCTAATCAAGGAACCAATCGATGAAAACCATCAAGTATCGCGAACTCCGCCGGCGCTACGAATTGGACGGGCCGGCCAAGACCGTGAAACATCTCTCCGAGGCGATTGCCCAGCGGCACGTGCGGCCGGAGGATTTCAGCCTCCGCGACCTCGCCGAGGGCCTCGTGCCCGACGGCCACCAGTGGGTCCGCATGCTCGACCCTCGCAATTCCAGCGGCACGAGCGTGCTGGAGGCCGAAGAGGCGGTCGACGTGACCGCCTTCCTCCACGTCGCCGGCCAGATCGTCTACTCGAAGATCCTGGAAGCCTACCGCCAGGAGGCATTCGTCGTTTCCAAGCTCGTCGACACGATCCCCACGCGGCTCGACGGCGAGCGGATCCCGGGCATCGGCCGCATCAAGGATGAAGTCACCGAGGTCCACCCCGGCATGCCCTACCCGCACGTCGGCTTCGGCGAAGACTACATCGAAACGCCGCTGACCAGCAAGCACGGCCTCATTGTTCCTGTCACCAAGGAGGCGATCTTTTTCGACCGCACCAACCTCGTCTTGAGCCGGGCGGCCGAAGTCGGCGAGGTGCTTGGGCTGAACCGGGAAAAACGGCTCATCGACCTGGTGATCGGCGCCACCAACAATTACAAATGGAAGGGCACGTCCTACGACACCTACTACGCCGCCGCCGACGCAGGGCCCTGGACCAACGTGCTGGAGGACAACGAGCTGCTCGACTGGACCGACGTCGACGCCGCCGAACAACTCTTCGCCGAGATCCTCGATCCCAATACGGGCGAACCGGTCCTCGTCCGTCCCACGACCGTGCTGCTGATGCCGGCCTACCGCCACGCGGCCAATCGCGTCTTCCGCGCCGCGGAAATCGCCTACACCGCCGCCGGTTCGGCCACCACGACCACGGCAGCCAACCCCTTGAGCGGCTATCGTATCCTCGACAGCCGGCTCGTCTACCGCCGCGTGATCGCTTCGGGAGTCTCGGCCGACGAGGCCAGGCAGTGGTGGTTCCTCGGCGATTTCCGAAAGGCATTCGCCTACATGGAGAATTGGCCGCTCACGGTCACCCAATCGCCGCCGGGCAGCGAGGCCGATTTCAACCAGGACGTGCTGGTTCGTTTCAAGGCCAGCGAGCGCGGGGCCGCCGCCGTGCTCAATCCCCGGTACGTCGTCAAATGCACCGGCGCCATGCCATAGCCGCCACCGGCAGCCCGGCCCGAGCTTGGATCTCAAACCTGAGGTCTTAGAACTCAGATCTTAGATCTTAGGTCTTAGAACTTAGGTCTTGAGATCCGAGCCGGGCCATGAAACCCAAACCCTAAGTTCTAAGATCTAAGCTCTAAGATCTCTCCCGCCATGCCCAGCGACGCCCAACAACTCGCCGCCATCAAGAGCCAGACCCTGGCCGTGCTGGCGGAAATCACCGCCAGTCCCAAACCGACCTATTACATCGACGGCCAGACCGTCGCCTGGAACGAATACCTCGTCCGTCTGCGGGCGACGGTCGACTGGTGCGACCGTCAACTGGCCGGTGAACAGCCCTTTGAGATCCGCAGCCGGGGGTACACATGATGACGCCCCGCTTCGATCCGGCCGACGATTTCACACGCGTGACCGACGGGCTGGCACCGGTGAGCGTCATGCGGCCGGGCACGACGTTCGCCGCGCCGGTCGCACGCGCGCTCTGCCGGGCAATCCGCACCCGCGAGCTGCAACCGTCGGGCGGCCGGTATACGGCGGGCGACGTCGTCTGGTATCTGCCCGCCGCGGAATTGCCGGCGGTCGCCGCGCCCGGCGACGTGTTGATCGACGAGGCGGGCCGGCGCTGGACCGTGCTCGACGTGCAGCAAACGGCGCTGAAAAGCTGCTGGCGCTGCGTCGGCCGCGACCTGGCTGTCGCGCATGGTTTGGACCAGGAGATCACCCTCGAAAAGGCCGACTACTGCAAGTCGCCCGGCGGCGCGGAAGAGGTTGTCTGGCGCGTCGAACGAAGGGGAGTGCGGGCGAGGATTCAGCCGGTCGCCGCCCAAGCGGCGCACGAGCACGATCGCCAGGCGAACGTGGCGCGCTCGACCGTCTACTGTGAGGAAGATATCGCCTTGGACCACTCCTGGCGGATCCGAGGGTCCGACGGCGCGGTGTATCGCATCGTCGCCTGCCGGAAGGCCCAGCGGATCGACGCGTTGATGGAGGTTGATGTGATAAGGGATACGCCATGACCCTGGAACAAGCCTTCCACCAGCGTTGGGCCGCGTCGGCCGAACTGAACGACTTGCTGCCGGCCGATCGTTTCTTCACCGGGCGCTCCCTCGGCACAACCCTTCCTTATGCCATTCTTGCCCGCCGGGGCACCCGTGCAATGAGCCGCAGCAACGGCGGCGACGTCGAGGAGACAGTATTGCCCATCCACCTTTGGCACCGCGATTACGATGCGGGCCGGACGATCGTCTGCCAGATCGAGGCGGTCTTCGACCGCTGCCGACTCGAGGCAACCGACGAAGGGCTGGTCACCAGCGTGCGGCGAGGCCGCCGGACGGATCGGCAGCACGAGGACGGTCTGTGGCAGTTCACGCTGCCTTTCATTGTCCAGGTTTTTCGGAGCAGGGAGCCCTGATCATGACGACGAATCTGCAAAGCACGGTGGAAACCCATCTCGGCTGGACCTGGCGCGACGGCGTCGCCGACGCCGTGGTGGTCGACAGCAATCGCCTTGCCTGCCGGCAGGATCTCCGCGACGGCGCGGCGGCCGGTGAAGCCGACGCCGTCTGGCACGCGCACGGCCGCGTCCTCTTGGCCGGCGAGAGCCTCTTGCTCGAACTCGATGCCCTCGAGCAATCGCTCTTCGGCGCCGCCGTTCTCATCGCCATGGGTCGAGTGAAGGCGATCCTGATCGTCAACCGCAACACCGGCGGCACGGCCCATCTTGCCGTCGGCGGCGCGGCGGCCGACGAGTGGAGCGAGCCGTTCGGCATGTTCGGCGACACGGTGAAGGTGATGCCCGCCAGCCCGCTCTTGCTGGCCAACGTCGTGGACGGCTGGCCGGTCGCTCCCTCCGCCGCCACGCTGCAAATCTCCGCAATCGGCGGCGCGGTCACCTTCGACATCGCCATCCTTGGAACCCTCCAGCAAACTCCAACTTCCTCAGGAACCTAATGTCCACTCCCTTTCAAGAACTGAGCGGATCGCCGGTCGAATACTACACCCTCGACGGCTTCCGCGCCAGGCGTCAATTCCTGATCGCCTGGCACGACCGCGACGCCTTCGCCGGCGAAGTGCTCGGCCTGGCGGCGGATCACGGCGATCGAACGCCGGCGAGCTATCCGGGCAAGTCTTCGGTCTACGCCGCCCGCATCCGATTCCAACCGTTCGATCCCCATAGCCTTGACGTTCAGAGTCTGGCCGATCTTGCTATCGATCTGAACGGCTATTCGGCCGGCTTCGCTCAGGCGACGGTCGACTACCGCACGATCAACCCGCGCGACCGCGACGACGGGCCAGAAAACGAAGCGGGCACGCAATTGACCTACCGTATGACGTTCGCCGCCGTCGAAGAACCGATCACTCCCCGCGGATGGTCCTGGGCCGACAATTCGGCCGCCGTGCCGGACGACCTCCCGATCGTCAAAGCCATTCCCATCACCGAGCATCGCCTCACCTGGCACCAGGTCGTCAATCCGCCCTGGGGCACCATCCGTCAACTCCAGGGTACGGTGAACTCCGGCGAGATGCTCGGCTGCCCGCCGGGCACCTTGCTGTTCATCGGCGCCGAGGCGAACAAGCTCTTCCGCTCCACCTTTGAAGCGGGAACTTCGAACTTCTGTTGGCAGATCGCCTACCTCTTCCGGGAAAAGGCGATCAAGCAGGGCTCGCAGTCGTTCGGCTGGAACCACGCCTACCGCGACAACCCGCCCGGCTGGGCGCCCTTGACCAACGGCACGGGCCCGCTCTACGACTCGTCCGATTTTGCACCGTTGTTCCAATCGGCGAACCCATGAACCCACCACCCGTTCACCTCGCCCCGATCTTCGTCGCCGGCCTTCCCGGCGATCTCGGCGGCGCCAACACCGAGTGCTGGCACACCATCCGGCTCTGGCGACGAGCCGGGCTGGACGTGAACGTCCTTCCAACCTGGACGCCCGATGAGCATTGGGTCAACCGCCTGCGCTCGGTCGGCTGCCGCGTCGTCAGCGCCCGTCCCGACCGGCTTGCCGACGTGCCGGGATTGCCGGGCGCGGTGACGGTCTCTTTCTGCAATTCCCGGTTTCTCCGCCACGCCGAAGAGTTCCGCCGACTCGGTTGCCGGATCGTCTGGGTGAACTGCATGAACTGGCTCTTTGCCGAGGAGAGGCTGCACTATCGCCGCCATGGTCCGTTCGACGCCTACGTTTTCCAGAGCCGCTATCAGCAGTCGCAATTGTTGCCGCAACTGCGGCGCTACGGCGTGCGACCCCAGCAGTGCCGGCTGATTCGGGGCGCTTTCTGCGCCGACGATTTTCCTTTTCTTCCTCGCCCGCACACGCCGGGCACACCGCTGGTGATCGGCCGCATCAGCCGCTCGGCGCCGGACAAGTTCGCCGCCGATACCTGGTCGGTGTACGGCGGTGCCCGCTCGCCGATTCAGGCGCGGGTGCTCGGCTGGGATCGGCAAATCGAAGCGAAACTTGGTGTCCCGCCCCACTGGGCAGAATGCCTGCCGGCCGGGGTTCTGCCGCCTGTCGATTTCTATCGGTCGCTACACGTAATGGTGCAACTTGGCGGCGGGGCCGAGGAGAATTGGCCTCGCTCGGCGCTGGAGGCGATGGCCGCCGGTGTGCCGGTAGTGGCCGAGAACCGCGGCGGCTGGCGCGAGGTGATCCAAGACGGCCAAACCGGATTACTCTGCAACACGCGGGCAGAAATCATCGCCGCCATCGAGCGCCTTGCGGAGGATGAACCGCTGCGCCTCGGCATCGCCCGCCGCGCGCGAACGCGTCTGACCGAGGTACTTGCCGATCCGGAGACGATTGGGAACGGCTGGAGCCGCGTCTTTGCAGACTGCGGAAGGGGTCGGGAGTCTTTTTTCCATGTCGGCCGGAGAAGACCTTTGCCTACAGTAGCGTTTTGCCCGGCCGACATGGAAAAAAGACTCCCGACCCCCTTGGGTATTCTGAAACGTCGCTACCCCTGGCCCGAGCGAATCCCCGACGTGCCGCCCGACGGCCACGGCTGGTTCCAGTCGTCCAACGCCCGCGTCCTCTCTCGCTATCTCGGCCCCGAAACGCGTTTGGTGGTGGAACTGGGCTCGTGGCTGGGCATGTCGTCGCGGTTCATCCTCGAACACGCGCCCGCCGCCACGCTCGTGGCCATCGATCACTGGCAGGGCAGCCCGGAGCACCATCGGCCCGAGCGGACGGATGTGCGCGACAAGCTTCCCCGGCTCTACGAGACCTTTCTCCGCAACGGCTGGCCCTGGCGCGACCGGCTCGTGCCGATGCGAACGACGACCGCAGCCGGAATGCGGGAGCTTGCCGCTCTGGGCCTTGCTCCGGAACTGATCTACGTCGATGCCGGCCACGACCTCCGCGGTGTCTTGATCGACTTGCGAATGGCCATCGCGCTGTTCCCTCAGGCTCGGCTGGTCGGCGACGACTATGCGACGTTCCCCGGCGTCCGCGACGGCGTCCGCGACGGCGTCCGCCGCATCGCCCGCGCTCGCCGCATGAGATTGGAAGTGGATGAGAACGCCTGGATACTGCACAAGGCGGCAGGGCCGCCGGCCAGAGCGGTGCTCCCGCACCCAGGCGAAAACTCGCTCCCGTTGGTCGCTAAACGTCGTGATAAGGTTCACGCTCCTCGAGCTTGGCAATACAAGGAATCGCCATGACCGGACCGATCGAGCATTGGGCGGTGGCCGTGACCACCGCGCCGCGACCCGTCGCCACGCTCGCCCGCACACTCGACAGCCTCCGGCGGGCCGGCTGGTCTGATGTGCGTGTGTTTCACGACTCGACTGGGGCCGGCGCCTGGCGCAACTGGATCGAGGCGCTGGCGAGCCTCGTCCGCGATCAACCCGCTGCCGACGCCTTTGCGATGGTCCAGGACGACGTCGTTCTCTGCCGCG
>JAAYEH010000197.1 GCA_012728855.1 Rhodopirellula sp.
ATCCGGGGGATGCAGTTCAAAGCCGCTGCCGGCGTGTTTGGCGGGCCCGAGACGTTCGGTTTCGCCGTCGCCGACAACGGCACGACCGATGGGCTGACCGATTCCAAGACTTTGGTCCGGACGATCGCGATCAACGTCACCGAATCCACGCCGGATCCGGTCACCCTCGAAGTGCGGGTTGCTTCCAGTTCGGATGACGCGGAGGAGCAACCTTCCGGGAGCGTCGATCTGAACAGCAGCGATCTGGAACTGACCCTGGACAAGACGGACCAGCAGACGGTCGGCATGCGATTCAACGGCGTCGACATCCCCCCGGGCGCGTTGATTCAGAGTGCTTACCTTCAGCTTCAGGCGGACGAGACCGGGTCTGCCGCCACTTCCCTGAGAATCTACGGGCAGGCGAACGACAATGCCACGACCTTCACGTCCACTGGCGGAAACATTTCCAGTCGGGTCAAAACGACCGCTTCCGTACCGTGGTCGCCCGCAGCCTGGAACGTCCGAAGCGAGGCCGGACTCAACCAGCGGACGCCCGATCTGGCCGCGGTGATTCAGGAGATTGTCGACCGGCCGGGTTGGGCCGCCGGCAACTCGCTGGCGCTGATCGTAACGGGAACGGGCACGCGGACGGCCGAGTCGTTCGACGGGCTGCCCAGCGCGGCGCCATTGCTGCACGTCGAGTACCTGCCGGGCGGCTCCGTGCCCCCTGTGAACAAGGCCCCGGCAGCCGTGAACGACACGGTGACCACTTCTCCGGCCGCGCCGGTCACAACGCAAGTGCTGATCAATGATGTCTTGGGAGACCTGCCCACGGCGATTACCTCTGTAACGCAGGGCGACAACGGTATCGCGACATTCGACGGCGCGGCAGGCACAACCACCTACACGCCCAGCGGCAACTTCATCGGCACCGATAGCTATACGTACACCATTACCGATGCGAATGGCGACACGAGCACCGCCATGGTCCAGGTCACGATCACGGACACCGCGGCCCTTTCTCCGGTTGTCTTCCGCGTGATGGGCGACGTGCCGTACAGCAACGGCGAGTTGAGCGAGGTGGAAGCGGACCTGGCCAACGTCGGCGCCGCGGACGCGTTCTTCGTTCACGTGGGCGACATCACATCCGGTAGTGGCCCCTGGGGTGAGTCGGTATACACGAGTATGGCGAGCACCTTGGAAACGTCGTCAAAACCGGTGTTCATCTTGCCGGGCGACAACGAATGGAACGACTCTCCAGACCCCGACCAGGCTTGGAGCTATTGGGAAGACCATCTGTTGCGACTGGAAGAGAACTGGTCGTCTAGTTTCACGGTCTTGCGTCAGTCCGTCCGAGAAGAGAACTTCGCCTTCGTCCAATCGGGCGTGTTGTTTGTCGGGATCAATCTGGTCGGCGGCAGCGTGCATGACGCGGATGAATGGTCGCAACGAATGACGGATGATGCAAACTGGGTTACCGAGAATTTCAACAACTTCGGTAGCCAGATCACCAGCGCGGTGGTCTTCGGCCACGCCTTTCCCGATCCGACAGGTGACGACCGGCAGCAGTTTGGCCGGGACTTCGTGGCCGCAGCGCAAGACTTCGGCAAACCAGTCCTCTACATGATGGGCGACGAGCACCATTGGCTCCTGGATCACCCGTACAACGACGCGCCGAACGTGACGCGCGTCATTGTGGATCAGGGCGTGCCATCCGTCCGGGTAACTGTCACCCATGACCCGACGAACCCGTTCAACTTCGACCGATCTCCGTGAACCGCGTCTTCGTTCTCCCGCCCGTAGCGGGTCGCGGGCGCGACACGGTTCACGACCCGCCGGTCACGCCGCCCAGCGCAGCGACGAGTTCCTGATCCTGTCGCGGCATGACGCTTCGCAGATCCAACAACAGTCGGCCTTGCTGAATCCGGCCCATGACCGCCGGCGTACCGAGCCGCAGCGCGGTGGCCAGTCGATCGACACTCATCTCGTTCGGCTGGACGGCAACGCACCACGTGGCTATCTCCTGGGTCGGTAGCGAACCGCCGCCGAAGAATGTGGTCGAAGCGATTGCTTCCGCAGCGGCAACGGCCGGGGCGGCCGCTATTTGCGGCGCCAGTCTCTTGGCGCGGTTTTCGAGGTTTTCCACCGACGTGGTCAGCAGGTGCAGAAGTGGAATGGCCCGCCGGGCGCGTTCCGGGTCGCGATGGAGTCGCAGGGTTGCGGACAAAGCGGCCAGCGTAAGCTTGCCAACGCGGAGCGCCCGCGCCAGCGGGTGCTTCGAGATCTGCTCGATGATCGAGCGCCGCCCGACGAGGATGCCGCATTGCGGACCGCCCAGGAGTTTGTCGCCGCTGAACAAAACCAGGTCGGCCCCGGTTTGGATGCTCTGCGGAGCAGCGGGCTCGCCGGGGAACCCGAACTGGCTGAAGTCGAACATGGCGCCCGATCCGACGTCGTGAATCACGGGCAAGCGGTGCTTCCGGCCGATTTCGACGAGTTCCGCCAGGCTCGCCGACTCCGTGAACCCGACGACGGCGTAATTACTGGGATGGACGAGCATCAGCGCGGCGGTCCGCTCATTGATCGCCGCCTGGTAATCCGACGCCCGCGTCTTGTTCGTCGTTCCGACCTCCCGGAGAACGGCGCCGCTGGCGGCCATCACGTCGGGCAGTCGGAAGCTGCCGCCGATCTCGACGAGTTCCCCTCGCGAGACAATGACCTCCCGGCCGGCGGCCACCGCCGCCAAAGCAATCATCGTCGCCGCCGAATTGTTGTTGACTACCAGCGCCGCCTCGGCGCCGGTAAGTTGCACCAGCAGTCCTTCCACCGCGACAACGCGACGGGAACGCCGCCCGCTGGCCAGATCGATTTCGAGGCTGGCGTAGTCCCGCGCCACGGCGGAGATCTCGGCAAGCGCTTCCTCGGCCAAGGGAGCCCTTCCCAGGTTGGTGTGCAACAGGATACCGGTGGCATTGATTACCGGCCGCAACGGCGGAAGTTCGGCTTCAGAAATCCGCCGGGCGACACGATCGGCCAACTCGGAAACACTCGGCAGCGTCATGTCGGTTGCCGCATGTTGTACCTCGCTGCGGACCTCGTCGAGAACATTGCGGACCGTGGAGACGACCACGTTGTGGCTGATGCGGTCCACCAGTCGCCGCAACGGAGGGCTCTCGAGAAGCTCGTTGACCGAGGGGATATTTCGAAGTGGATTTCGAGACACGGGCCAACTCCCAGTCAGGGGATCTCTTTCACGACGATCCTGCGGAACTCGACGCGAGTGCCGTGGCCGATGAAGCCCAGGAAGCCTTTCTCGCGATGGCGGCCGGGATGGGGGTAGCCGTCCATCGTCGGGTCGGTGATGTCTTTGAGATCGGTGTCGACGATTACCGTGCCGTTGAGGTTGACTCGGATATGGCTGCCGTCGCAGAGAATCTCTTGGGAATTCCACTCGCCGGGCGGTTTGAGATGGCCGCGCTGGGCCGGAACCATGCCGTAGACCGATCCGTGGAATTGGTAGGGGCCGAGGTTGGCGTACTTGGGATGATCGTCGTCGAGGATTTGGATTTCCATGCCGTCGCGAGAAGGCCGGCCCTCCAGCGGCGAGCGGATGGCGATACCGTTGTTCCCGCCCGGCTCCAGCTTGAATTCGAATCGCAAGATGAAGTTGCCGTACTCCTTTGTTGTCAGGAGCGTGCCGCCCCCCTTGGCCAGGCAGACAAGCATGCCGTCTTCCGGGACATAGCCATCCAGCGATCCTTGCCAGCCTTCGAGGGTCTTGCCGTCGAACAGGCTGACAAAACCTTCCTCGACCTCTGCCGGGGTGGGCGCGGGCGGTGCTGCCGACTCCGCTGCGGTCGCGTGGACGGTGAAGCACAGCAAACATACCATCACGAGGGACATCGAGCGCACGGGCGGGTCTCCTGTTGTTGGTGGACTCCTCTTCTTCCTTGTAATCGCTTTCCCGCGGCGATTCAAGCCCTCGGCCTCAAAGACTTGCAACGCAGCCCATGGCGCGTCATGATTTGGGGACATTGGGGCGTGGTTTTCCTGACGGGGAAATGACCTACGGGAACAGACTCCGGAAATACATGGAGCACATAATGATGGATGCTAAGAACCTGTCCACAAACAAGTTCGCAGGGCTGAATTCATTCCACCCGCAGCCGGCTAACGTCCGCTCGACAACCGAAGCGCGGAGTTGTTCTTGGACAGGTTCCGGCAGGCGTCGGCTCATCCGTTGCGGGCGAATCGCGTCGCTGTCCGCGGCAACCTTTCTTGCGTCCGCGTTATTGACACTTGTGTTGCCTTGGCACGCCCCGGCTGCGGAGACCACACCGGTGGGTGTCGCGAAGGTGGACATCACGCCGGAAACGCCCGTGCGGATGTACGGCTATGCGTCGCGAACGACCGAGTCGGAGGGCGTTGCGGGGCCGTTGAAGGCCGCCGCCCTGGCGATCGGTGGGGACGAGGGGGACGGCCCTGCCGTGCTGCTTGCCGTCGACTGCGGCACCGTTCCCGTGTCGATCCGCGCGGAAGTCCTCCGCCGCGTGCAGGCCAAGTCGCCGATCAAGCCCGAGCGGTTTATGCTTTGCAATTCCCACAATCACTCTGGGCCGAACCTGAAAGGGATGGCGGAGCGGGAGGGGCTGCAACTCGAGCATCTGGCGGCCTATGCCGATCTGTTGAAAGATCGACTGGAGCAGGTCGTACACGAGGCGCTGGCGTCGCGTCGGCCAAGCCAATTGTCCTGGACACAAGGCTCCGTCGGGTTCGCCGCCAACCGCAGGGTGCTCAAAGATGGGAAATGGGTCGGCTTCGGCGCTGTGCCAGAGGGCGCCGTCGATCATAGCCTGCCGCTCTTGCGGGTGACCGATTCACAAGGAAAACCGATCGCTTTGGTCGTCAACTATGCCTGCCACAATACGACGTTGCGGGGGGATTTCAAACAGATCCACGGCGACTGGGCAGCTTGCGCGCAACAATCGATCGAAGCCGATCATCCCGGCACGGTGGCGATGGTGACCATCGGCTGCGGAGCCGATTCCGATCCCTGCCCGCACAGTACCGTTGAACTCTGCCGGCAGCATGGCCGCGCGCTGGCCGACGAAGTCGGCCGGCTGATGACCGGGCCGTTCCGGCCGATCTCGCCAAAGCTGACCGTGCGGCAATCGACGCTTGAAATCCCGTTCTTTGATCCTCCGCCGCCGGAGGAACTGCGACGGCTGGCCGCCAAGTCCCATCCCGCCGCGCGGCTGCTGAAACTGATCGAGCAGGGCGAGACGCTCCCGTCGTCCTTTGCCTACGAACTGACCACCTGGACCTTCGGCGATGACTTGGCAATGGTCTTCCTGCCTCATGAAGTCGTGGTCGAGTACGCAATCCGCATGAAGCGAGAATTGGACGGCAGCCGGCTCTGGATCAACGCCTACTCGAACGATGTTTCGGGATATGTCGTCTCGAAGCGATTGATCGGAGAGGGGGGATACGAGGCGAAAAACTCGCTCAGTGCCATGGTCTCCCACGGCCAGCCGGAAGAGGTGCAGCCGGCGATGGAAGATCGGATTGTCGAGGGCGTAAAAGAGTTGTTACCTGGAGGTTTTCATGCAATGTTGAAGTGAAAAACGTTTAACCGCAGTGCCCAACGGGCCGCGCGTTGAGCGGAGGGGCGCGACTTATCGCGACGCGCGGCCCGCTCCGCGAGCTTCCCTTTGCATCCTGCCCTTGGTCCTCTTCGCCGCCAGCACCTTTCATCTCTTCGAGCTACACGCCGATGGCAGCCGGTCTTCGATCAACACTGCGTCCGCTGCCACGACTACGCCACAGAAGGCGGTGCCGTGCTCAATCTGGCCGGCGATCGGGGCCTGGTGTTCCATGCCTTCTGCCTGGAGCTGCGCAACAAGAGCCCGATCCGCTGGCATTCCGACCGGCCGGGCGAGCCCACAGCCCTGGTAGAAGCCATTGACGATGGTCCGCCCGAGGTGTTGCCTGCCTACGCGTGGTGATCCCATCGCAGTCGTCTGGTCGGTATCCTCCGGACGGACCATTACGAGGTGTGCTTGCCGCGCGAGCAGATCGATCGCATCACCACCTGGATCGACCTGAACGCGCTCAATTACGCCAGTTATGCTTCCTTCTATGGTGAGAATCTCTTCGGACGTTCCCCATTGACCAGACCGGAACTGAGTCGGCTGGCGGCGTTGACGGGCGTAGTAGCCGTTGCGGCAGGCTGGACGGATACTCCGTCAAGTATTGCGTCAGGCGTTCGTTTCCTGATGGTTTGTCCGTCGCTGCTACGGGCCGATCAATACTCACCAACCACTTCACCGCCCGCCCGGGTCGCCAGGGCGTCGTAGACCGTTGCGTCCATCGTCTCCTTCAAGAACTGCACCGATCCGTCGACAAATGCGTGCTGGGCGCCGCCGGGATGAAAACTGGATGGGCCATAGGCCTGGCCGATGGAGTTCGGGAAGACGCCACCGGGAAAGTACGGCGTATGGTTGATCGAAACGGTATTTCCGGCGTAGGTAGGACTCGACAGGTCGACCCACCGCGCGGCGACCGCTGCGCTGGTTCCATCAATCCAAACGGCCGACCGTTCCTCGCGGGTCTCCGCGAAGACGATCGTATTCGAAGTGCCGTCGAGCACGTCCCGAAAGCCGGTCTTCGAGCCGGGAAACAGCACTCCCTCAGGCGGCGTCATGCCGGAGAGTCCGACGACGGTCCGAGCCCCCAGTGCAACGTAGTTGCGGATGGCAAACTTGTCATATCCGACGGTGGTTACATAGAGCGGCTCGTCGCTATAGTCCCTTCCCGAATAGCTCGGGCAGCGGTAAAAAGGCAGAATCTGCGAAGCAATGTTGCGGTTGACCGGATCGAGCGCGGAAACGTTATAATTCACCGCTTCGGAAATATTCTCTTGTTCCAGGTAGGGCAACAGCAAGCTGGCGAAACTGTGCAAATGGATCGTCGCATCCGAGGGGCCGGCCCCGGGATAGTTCCAGACGCCGTTGCCGATGCCGCTGGTGCTGCTGGGCGGAAACACCTTGAACGAGTCGGCGTAGTTGTGCAAGGCCAGGCCGATCTGCTTGAGATTGTTCTTGCATTGCGTGCGGCGGGCCGCCTCCCGTGCCGCCTGTACCGCCGGCAGCAACAGCGCAATCAAGATGCCGATGATCGCAATCACCACCAGCAGTTCGACAAGTGTAAAACCACGATTTCGACCCATCCTCGACGCCTCCGACACAACTTCCCAACCACCCGCCGACACCACGAAAAACCCCGGCTGCCACGGCATTTGCAGCTTGATTCAAGGATATTCAACGCCCCCTGCCGAGTCAATGAGCAGACGAATCGAGAGGACGGAGAACTCACGGACGCCTTGGCGGCGTAGAATAAGCAACCGGCAAGAAATGGACCTTCTGTTCTGTTAAGTCGAGGAGAGAGAATGGCGTTCATTCGATGGAGTTTTCTGGCTATCGCGGCGGCGTGCGCGGCCTGTCCGGGCCCCGCGAGTGGAGAAGGATCCTTTCCCTATAAGTACCGTGCCAGCGAGCTTGCCAACGGCCTGAAGGTCGTTGCCGTCCCGATGGACTCGCCGGGGTTGGTTGCCTACTGGACAATCGTCCGCACCGGCAGTCGCGACGAGGTGGAACCGGGAAAGTCGGGCTTTGCCCACTTCTTCGAGCACATGATGTTCCGCGGCACGCGGAAGTATCCCGCGCCGGTTTATGAGGATATTGTGACCGGGCTGGGGGCGGCGGCCAACGCCTACACCACCGACGACTACACCGCCTATCATCTTCAATTCGCCAAGGAAGGGCTCGAAACGGTGATGGCGATCGAAAGCGACCGCTTCCGCAATCTCGATTACAGCGAGGAGGCGTTTCAGACGGAGGCCGGTGCGATCTACGGCGAATATCGCAAGAGCGTCACCCAGCCGTTTTTCTTTCTGGAGGAGAAACTCCGCGACACGGCCTACAATGTCCACACCTACAAGCACACGACGATGGGGTTTGAAGCCGACGTAAAGGCGATGCCCGGCGGTTATCAATACAGCCGTTCATTCTTTGAGCGTTTCTACCGCCCGGAAAACACGACCCTGCTCATCGTTGGCGACGTCGATCCGTCAACCATCTTTGCACTGGCAAAGAAGTACTATGGCGATTGGCAACCCGGCTACACCCCGTCCCTTGTGAAGCCGGAACCGCCGCAGCAGGGCGAGCGGTACGCCGAAGTGTCCTACCCGGGGCCTACGCTGCCGATCCTCACCGTCGCCTACCATGGCACAGCGTTGGATCCGGGCAACCGCGATTTCGCCGCGGCGCGGTTGCTGGAGGATCTCGCCTTTGGTCAGAGCAGCCCGTTGTACAACAAACTCGTGCTGGAAGAGCAGAAGGTCGAGTTTCTCTATGCCAACTTCCCGCTCAATCGCGATGCGCCGTTGTTCGAGGTTTCGGCGATGGTCAAGAAGATGGAGGACATTCCTTACGTCCGCGAGGAAATCAGCCGAACTCTCGAAAACTTTAAGACCGAACCGATCGATCCCGCCCGGCTTGAGGCGGTCAAGAGCCACGACAAGTACGGTTTCCTGATGCGGCTCGACGCTCCCAATCGTGTCGCTGAAGCCCTGGCCCGCTTCATTGGAGTGGCGGGCGGAGTTGACGTCGTGGATCAACTGTTTTGCCAAATGCAGCAGGTCACCCCGCAAGACATCATGCGTGCAACGAAAAAGTATTTCGATGCCAGTCGCCGGACCGTGGTTGTGCTGAAAGGAGTCCAACGATGAAAACTTTGTTTATCTTGGTCCTGGCGATGCTCGGGTCGGTGAATTCAACTGCGATCGCGGCGGACGAGACGTTGACTGCGATTCCCGCAGACCAAGTCGTCGCGTTGCCGGTGGAAAACGACCCGTCCGTTTCCTTCCGGATCTGGTTTGCGGTGGGCTCGCAAGACGATCCGCCGGGCAAAGAGGGACTGGCCGCGTTGACGGCGGCCGTGCTCGCCGAGGGGGCGACACGCGAACACGACTACCAAGAGATCCTCGACCTGCTCTTTCCGATGGCCGGACGTTACGGCGCATCGGCGTCGATGGAGATGACGGTGATTTCCGGCCGCATCCACGGGGACAAGGTTGCGTCGTACTACCCTCTCCTCGCGCAGGCGATTCTCATGCCCGCTTTCAAGCAGGAGGAACTGGAGCGGCTGAAGAGCGAAGCGCTCAACTACCTGGAGAACTCGCTGCGTTATGCCAGCGATGAGGAATTGGGCAAGGCCGTGCTCTACAACACGATCTTCGCCGGCACGCCCTACGGCCACCTTACCGAAGGGACCGTCGAGGGGCTGCGGAGCATCACGCTGGACGACGTTCGGAATTTCTATCGCCGGCACTACACCCGCGACAACGTGGTGATCGGCATCGGCGGCAGCTACGCCCCGGCGCTTCTCGACCGCCTCCGCAACGATCTGGGAGGTCTGCCGGCGGGCAAGCCCACCCAAGTGCCGCCGCCGCAACCCATGCCGATCGAAGGGCGCAAGGTGGTTCTCGTCGAAAAGAATGCCCCGGCAACGGCGATCAGCCTTGGCTTTCCCATCCCGGTCCGCCGCGGCTCACGGGACTGGTACGCGCTGGCGATTGCCAACTCCTGGCTGGGCGAGCACCGCAAATCGAGCAGCCACCTCTACCAGGTGCTCCGCGAAGCACGGGGGTTGAACTACGGCGACTACTCCTACATCGAGCACTTTCCGGGCGGGGGCTACCAGCAGATGCCGCCGCAAAACGTCGCCCGCCGGCAGCACATCTTCGAGATTTGGATCCGGCCCGTGCCCAATGAAGCGAAGCATTTCGCCTTGCGTGCCGCCTTGCGGGAGTTGAAAACGCTGGTTGATCGAGGCATGTCGCAGCAGCAGTTCGACCTGACTCGCAAATTCCTCAAGAACTACGTCCTCCACTATGCTCCCACGACCAGCGAACGACTCGGCTACGCCGTGGACGATCGTTTCTACGGCATCGAGGGGAGTCATCTGGAGAAGTTCCGGCGGATGATGGACGAAATCACCCTCGACGAAGTGAACGCGGCGATTCGCACCTACCTGCAGTACGACAATATGGTGATCGCGGCGGTAACGCCGGACGCGGCGGAGTTCAAAAAGGCGCTGCTGGCCGACGCTCCCAGTCCGTACCGATATCCGACCCCGAAGCCGAAGGAGATCTTGGACGAGGACGCAGCCATCGCCACGTTTCCTTTGGTGATCGAGCCGGAAAACGTGAGAATTGTGCCCGTGGAGGAATTGTTCGTCAAGTAAGCCGTTGCACGTCACATCACCGTTTCCGTCGCCCACCCGATGCCGCCCAACATTCACCCTGCCGCCCTGCCGATCGAGAACCTCCTTGCCGACTGCGAGGTGCGTCATCTCCGTCGTAGCGGTCCCGGCGGGCAGCATCGCAATAAGGTTGAGACGGCGGTGCAATTGCGTCACCTTTCAACGGACGTCCGTGCGGAGGCCAACGAGCGGCGCAGTCAGGCGGTTAACCACAAGGTCGCCGTTCGGCGGCTTCGCGTGAACCTCGCCCTCGAGGTGCGTCTGGCCAGACGTCCCCAAGAGTCGCCGAGCCCGCTCTGGCGCACGCGGGTCGCGGGCGGCCGCATCTCCGTCAGCGCCGCGCATGCCGACTTCCCTGGCCTGTTGGCGGAGGCGCTTGACGTGATCGAGGCATCGGAGGCCGACCTGAAGCGAGCGGCGGTTGCGCTGGGCTCAACCGCTTCCCAAATCGTCAGGTTTCTTCGCAAGGAACCGCGGGCGATGGCCATGTTCAACGCATGGCGCAAAGAGCGAGGTCTACCGTCGTTTCACTGAGAGAGAATGCCTCAGGCTTTCCAGCCCGACTCCGGATGCTCCAGTTTTGATACTTTGCTGCCAGCGGACGGTGCCCGGAATCTTGGTCGTTGAACAGACCTGTTTCGAGGATGCTGGATCCGGCGGTGCGGGGGATGTGTACAAAAACTGCTTGACGCATCATTCACTGGATCCTCCAGGCAAGGTTGTCACTCCAGTCAACTTCTTGATGGCGAACGGGGCAAATTGATGGCGAACGGGGCAAACTTCCCGTCAGACAAAAAGAATTTGCCGCCGCGGTCTACGCCAGGAGACCGTCTATTGGCCACCCCCCCTTTTCTTGGAGTTGCCAATAGTGGGCTGGGCTCTACTCGCATCCTTCGACGAAGTCGAGGTCGATTTGATCTAGCCGTTTCCAGGAAGATACGTCGGGCTAACCAGGCTGACTCGGTGGTATCAGCGTGCGATCCAGTTCGGCTTATGGAGGGGGAAGGCCCGACGTACTTTGTGCTCGTGTTGGCGCGATCGCGCGATTTTCCTATACTCGCCTGTTGCCTATACGAACTCTCGACGGATAAACACCCATGCGATTCCGTTTGCCTGTTGTCGTTGGTTGGTTGATTGTCTTGACCGCACCGGTCTCTGCCGCAACCGACCGCAGTGCAGCGAAAATCGCGCTGCGTTTTCGTGATTCGCCAGCCGCGGAAACCGCGTCCGATGGCGTGGCCGCGGCTGGCGAAACGCCCGTTCTAAAAGCAGGCCTGTCGAACGCGGCATCGCAATCTACCCCAAACGCAACGGACGACCAGGTTTCACTGGCCGAACGCATCGCACGCGTTGAGCGAACGGTGGAAGCCGACGAAGCGCACCTGCAGACTCTCAAACAGAAGCTCGGCGAACAGGAAAAGGAGTTTGAAGAGGCGGGGGATGAATTCAAGCAGGTCGACACGCAGATGGAGGACAAGAAAGTCGAACTTGCGGCAGCGCAGGATTCCGGCGACACGGAAAAGGCTCAGCAGCTCGGGGCGGCGATCGTCGAATTGGACAAGAAGTGGAGGCTGTCCCGAGAGCGATTCGATCTGGCGATTGCCGCGCGGAAGACGGCCGAGGAGCAGATCCACGGCCTGGAGACGAAAATCGCCCAGGATCGCAAATCGCTGAGAAAGCTTCTCAAGCCGGCGGACCTGCCGAATCCGGCCCGGGAAGGACAAGATCGTCCGATGGCGGAACCACAGTTGACGGCCGAGTCTTCCTCGAGAAATCCGCTCGGCGCAAAGAAAGGTTCTGCCGCCTCGCTTTTGCCGGGCACTGCTGCGATCACTTCGGCAATCGATGACGCGGCGCCGCCAGCACCGCCGCCGGTCTCCCCTACCCAGCTTCCAGACCGAGAAGTTCTCCAGGCGCAGGCGGAAGCGGCGAAGGCCGAAAGGGCCGCGAAGGAGGCAGAATCGGAGGTGGAAGAAATCGACCAGCGATTGGAGATGCTGGACAAGAACATCCGCCTGGAACAGCAGGCGAGGGAAGCCGCTCGAAAGCAGGGCGACAATAGTGAAGCAACGCTGAGGCAACTCGGAGACGAACTTCAGAAAGCGTTGGATGAAGGGGCCTTGTCCGAAGTGATTCGCGAGGTCCGTCGCAAGATGGCCGAGGCGCAATCCCGACTGGCGGCCGCGCGCGCCGAAGTCGGCCAACGAGCGGAGCGTATTGACACGTTGCAGGCGCAGCGCAGCGCCCTGCTTTCGGAACAGCTCCTGGCGGACCAATCGTTGGAACAGCAGCGGCAAAAGGCCAAGGAAAGCCAGGAAGAACTGAAAGCGATTCGCAACCCGCTGGCGCCGCACAACGTCTTGCGGTGGCTGGCCGAAAAGGGACCGAAGCTGCTCGCGGTGTTGCTCGTTGTTTTCGGGCTGCATGTGCTGATCAAGGTCGTCGCAAATCGGATCGTCGTCTTCATTACCGGCAGAGACTCCAACGGAAAACGCACGGAACGGGAGAATCGGGCCAACACGCTCGTCGGAGTATTTCAGAACACGGCTATCGTCGTCCTGTACACTGGGGCATCGCTGACGGCGCTCGAACTGTCCGGCATTCCCATCGCCCCGCTTCTCGGCGGAGCGGCCGTCGTCGGACTTGCGGTGGCCTTTGCCGCCCAGAATCTCATCAAGGACTATTTTTACGGATTCATGATTCTCTTAGAAGACCAGTATGGAGTGAATGACGTGGTGACGATCGGCGGCGTCACCGGATTCGTGGAACGCATCACCCTGCGTGTCACGGTGCTTCGCAGCTTGGATGCCGTGCATTTTGTGCCGCACGGCCAGATCACCACCGTGAGCAACCTCACGCATAAATGGTCGCGCGCCGTTTTCGATATCGGCGTATCCTACAACGCGGACGCCGATCGCGTCATGGAGGTACTCTTGGATCTCGGCAGGCGAATGCGGCTCGACCCGAGTTTCGGAAAACTCATCCTTGAAGATCCGGAAATGCTCGGCGTCGACAGTTTTGCTGACTCCGCCGTGATCATCAAGTTCTTTATGAAGACCATGCCCATGCAGCAGTGGGCGGTGAAACGGGAAATGCTGCGGCGGATCAAGAAAAGGTTCGACGAGTTGGGAATCGAGATCCCCTTCCCGCATCGCACGGTGTACCATCGCTACGAAGAGGGCGCTGCGGAATCGGGGGGCCGGCCGGGGGTTTCCTGAGGCGAGAACCGAAAACGGTTGGCGTTGCCGCGTCCGCGGTGTATGCTAGGTTCACTGTCCGCCACGATGCAGCGGTGGCCGCGAAGACCGTCGCGTCTGCGGTGGCCGTGATACTCGCGCAAGTCCGGTTCGAGCCGAAAGCAAGATCTGTCCATGACCCCCAAACAGCGGATCGAAGCCGTCTACCACGGCAAGACCCCGGACCAGGTTCCTTTCATGCTCGACCTGTCGCACTGGTTCTACCATAAGAACCGGATGCCCTGGGATCTGAGCCGGTCGTACGATGCGCCCGAATGGGAACTGATCGATTACCATAAGGCGGCGGGCGTCGGCTTCTATCTGCCGAATCTCGGCAGTTTTTACGGGGTAGACTATCCGGAGGACGTCACCGCCTCGGTCGTCAAGAGCGAGGACGGCCGCAGCATCACCTGGCGGCTGGAAACCCCCTTAGGCGTCCTCGAGCGAACGCGCGTCTGGGAGGAGACAACCTATGCCTGGGCCATCAGGAACTGGGGGATCAAGACCGAGCACGATCTGCGCATCCTTGGCTATGCGTTGGCCAACCGTTGCTACCGGCCGCTCTGGGATCGCTACCGCGCCTGGGTGGAAGCCGTCGGCGAAATCGGCGTCGTCTACGTCGGACTGGGCTACAGCGCCATGGGGCAGTTGCTGAACTACTGGCTGGGAGTGGAAGGAGTCGCGTACGCCACCACCGACTGGCCCGATACCGTTCGCAGCGTGGTCCGCGAGGTCAATGAAAACCAGTTGTCCCTGGTCGATCTGGTCGCCGCCTCGCCCGTGGAATTCGTGGTGATGGGCGACAATTTCTCCAGCGACGTCCAGCCGCCGCACTTTTTCGAGCAATGGTCGAAAGACTACTACCGAGAAGCCGTCCGCCGGTTGCATGCGGCGGGCAAGTTCGTGGCCGTTCATATCGACGGGAAGCTTCGCGGCGCGCTGGGGATGATCCGCGACACCGGGGCCGATTGCGCCGACGCGGTCACGCCCGCGCCGATGGGCGACCTGACTCCCGAAGCTTGCCGTGTGGAGGCCGGAACGGAGTTCATTCTGTCGGGCGGAGTTCCCCCCAACCTCTGGTTGCCGGGCGCCGGCGTCGAAGCCTTTCGCGATGCCGTGCTCCGCTGGCTCGCGCTGAAGCGGAGCAGTCCGCGGCTGATCGCCAACGCGGGCGACCAGGTGCCGCCCTACGCCCAAGAGGATCGGATTAAGATGATGCGAGATCTTGTCGAAGAGCACGGAACCTACCACTGTATTTCCTAGGAGAGCTTTTTCATGACGACGCGTATGTCACGACGTACCATGTGCCAACTGCTCGCCGCCGGTCCCGCGGCGCTCGGCTGGATGGCTGGCGCCGGTGTGGCGGCTGACCGTGCCAAGAAGGTTCAGCCGAAGGTCTTGATGCCGGTCGGGGATGCAACGGAAGTGGTCGACACCCTCTATCCTTTCTTCCGTCTGGCCGAGGAGGGCTTCAAGGTCGTGGTGGCCGGCCCGGAGGCCCGCATGTACCACATGGTCACGCATGAGATTCCGCCCGACGCCAATATTCCGTGGGACATCACCCAGGAGCGGCCCGGTTATCATATCAAGGCCGAAGTGGCCTTTCGCGACGTGGATCCGTCCGAGTATGCCGGCCTATTCCTCTCCGGCGGCCGTGCGCCGGAGTACTTACGGTACGACAAGGATTTGATGCGGATCACAAGGCGCTTCTTCGAGACCGACAAGCCGGTGGCGGTCGTCTGTCACGGCGTGGAGATCGTCGCAGCCGCGGGTGTGCTTAAAGGCCGCAAGATGACCACCGTGGGGAAATGTGCTTTGGACGTGACCCAGTTCGGCGGCACCTTTGTCGACGAGCGTTGCGTTATCGACGGCAACCTTATCAGCGCCGGAACCTGGCACGACTACGACACGCCTTTCATGAAGGTCTTCATTGAACAACTCGGCAAGGTGCCCGCGCCGAGAGGATGATCGCTTTGCCGTACTCAAGAATCGATCCGAGACTGCTCGAAGTATTTCCGCTCCAACAGCGGACCAACATTGCGCGAATTGAGGAAGTGGCCATCGAACCGGCTTCCCTTCCGCCCGCCATCGGTCCGCAGTTGGAGCGCCAAATCGAGACCCTTGCCACGGATATTCGCCGAGCGCGGGCAAGGGGAGCGTCCGTCATGTTGACCTATGGCGCCCATCTGGTCAAGAACGGCTGCGGATTGTTGGTCAATACGCTCATCGAGAACGGTTGGCTGACGCACCTGGCGACGCAGGGCGCCGGCGTGATTCACGACTGGGAATTCGCCTTTCTGGGGGCATCGGGCGAATGGGTCCGCGACAACGCGCCGGTCGGCCGCTTCGGCAGTTGGGAGGAGACGGGCCACTGGCTTAACCTGGCGGTGATCGCCGGCGCCGCCGAGGGGCTCGGCTTCGGCGAAGCGGTGGGCAGGTTGATTGAAGCCGACGGGCTGGATCTTCCCTCGGCGCAAGAGCTTCGCGCTGCCATCCGCGAGGATCCGGACCACGAACTTACCGCCGCGCGCGCGGATCTGCTTCAGACGATCGAGCAGTTCGGCTTGCGGCAAGGACGGCAGGAGGTCAGCCACCCGTTTCGCCGACACTCGATTCTCGGCTGCGCCCATCGCCACCGTGTGCCGCTGACGGTGCATCCGGGTATCGGCTACGACATCATCGTCAATCACCCCCTCTATCACGGAGGCGCGATCGGCCGGGCGGCAACCACGGATGTACGGCTCTTTACGCAAAGCGTCGACGGGTTGGACGGCGGCATCTACCTGTCCATCGGTTCCGCCATCATGAGCCCGCAGGTTTTCGAAAAGGCCTTCAGCGCGGCAAACAACCTGCGGCGCCGCGCCGGCCGGCCGTTTCTTCAAAATCACCGTATTGTGATCGTGGATATTCAAGCGGGCGGCGGTTGGGATTGGTCCCTCGGCGAGCCACCGAAGAACCATCCCGAGTACTACCTTCGGTACTGCAAGAGTTTCTATCGGATGGGCGGAATACTACAATACCTTCAGTGCGATAATCGGGTGTTTCTTGCCAATTTATTGGCACGACTGAAGGTAGAATGATAATGATAATGCTGGACTGAGCGCGTTCACCACGGCAGTCGTTTCACCGCATTGCCCAAAGGAGGCTACTGAAAGAGAGGAGGGTTGGATCAATGGGTACGAGAATCCAGCGAGTTGTAGCCAACGTAATCCTGCTCTTCTGGGTGGCTAGCCTCATTGCCACCACCGGTCTGGCGCGGGCGGAATCGCCGAGGCCACCGATCTATGATCGGATCGATGCCTCTTCAGAATCGTATCGTCGTGCCGAAGCGAATCGCCGTGAAACGATCGGATTGCAGTTGGACGCCGTTGATGCAATGGCTTGGCGGGCCGGTGCTTTCACGTATTCGCCCTATCCTCCGGACATGGAAACGGCATATGCCTACGGCCCGCCGCGCGCGTATCGCAGCGGGGCGGAGCGATCGCCGGTGACGGTCTACCGGAGCTATTCCGGCGTCTTCGAGCCTTGGCCTGTCGTGCCCGGAGACATCTACGGCTATCCCTATGTCGAGCGTATCGAGCAGCCAAGTGGGCACACGGTAGTCCCTTACGGCCCAAATGGTTATTACTACGGGCCAGTTTATGCCCACCCTTGGGGAGATCATGCCTGCCCGCGGATGACGCCGCTAAACCCTCCTGTTTCGGTGCAACCACCCGCACCAGCCACTGCTGGTGAATCACCGCCGGCGCCCCCCGGCCCGGAGCCGATTCCCGCCCCGCCGGCAACGGAGGACGGACCGCGGGAATTCTGATCCAAAGCATCCCCGTCCGCAGCGAGATAGAAAACTGGGCTGGAGCCGGCGGGTAGGATTGGATACCCTTTGGCCACTTGAGCGGGTCACGGACTCAATTGCAAGGAGGCAGGGGATGAGGCTGTTGAACCTTGTTGGGATGGCCGCATTGATCGCCGGCGGCTGGTGGTTCTACAACCACTTCAACATTCAGGGGATCGAAAACCTCAAGATCAAGCCGAAGAATGTCGGGCTCGACGGCTCCGCCGAGGCCGGGACTCCGGTGGATTCGGTTCCGGCCAACTCGACGGTGGGCCGGTCGACGATCCGTGTCGCTTCGATCAACCTTCGCCCGCTGGACCAGGACAAACTCGGTAAAGCC
Organism: Rhodopirellula sp.; assembly: GCA_012728855.1. Taxonomy (GTDB): domain Bacteria; phylum Planctomycetota; class Planctomycetia; order Pirellulales; family Thermoguttaceae; genus JABWBD01. The sequence continues at coordinate 17,711 of JAAYEH010000197.1, forward strand.
CATGTCGTCAGCCGTTTGGCGGAGATGATCCGCGGGTTCGACGTCATCGCGATCCAAGGAATTGTCGCGCGGAATCAGACTCCCGTGGTCTACCTGGTCGAGCAAGCCAATGCCGCCGGCAGGTACTACGATTACGCCACGTCGGCAAAGGTCGGCACGGAACCGGTCCAGGAGTATACGGCGATCTTGTTCGATCGAGCCACCGTGCAGATCGATCGGACGACGATCTGTCTGGTGGAAGATCCTGCCCGCCGCATCCGCCACGAGCCGCTGGTGGCGTCGTTCCGTGCTCGTGGTCCGGCCGAGAACGAGGCATTTACCTTTGCAGTGGTAAGTGTGGATGTCGACCCGGCGCAGACCGCCGAAGAATTGGATCTTATGGACGACGTCTTCCGTGCGGTCCGCGATGACGGTCGCGGGGAAGACGACGTGATCCTGTTGGGATATCTGAACACGGACGACCAGCACCTGGGACCGCTGACCGAGATTCCGAACATCACCTGGGCGATCTCCGGGCTGCCGACGTCGACCCGCGGCACGCGGTTGTCGCAGAATCTCCTATTCGAAGCCCGTGCCACGGCCGAGTTCACGGGCCGTTCCGGCGTGATGGATCTGATGCGAGAGTTCAATCTGTCACTTCGCGATGCCGTCGAGATCTCCGACCATCTGCCCGTTTGGGCGGAGTTCAGCGTCTATGAGGGTGGCCAGGCGGGCCACATTATGGCCAGTGACAGTCGCCTTGGCATCCGCTGATAGAGGGGCGTCGGGCCTGTCGGCAACCGGCGCCTTGCCGCTAACCCACGCCGCCCACTCCTGCTCGGTGGTATGCCTAGAATTCTCTGGGGGTGCGAGTGACCCGGGGTGCTTTTCCGGATAGGATTATGATACTCATCTTCAAAGCGCTCGACTTTTCGAGAGGGCCCGCCGATGCCTTGGTTCCAAGACAATTGTTTCGACGACGACCCCTTCGATCCGCTCGAAGTTCAGCGGAGTCGACCGGTCGAGGACGAGGAGGCGAAGCAGTGGGAGACGGTTTGTCAGACGTCCAGTCCCGGACCGTTGATCCTTGACGATCGGGCCTCCGGCGACGGCACCGTGGTTGCCACGCTGCCCGATGGGCGGCATTTGATCAGTCTGGCGCAGGTGGGTTCTCCGTTGGACGCGATGTGTGCGATGGAGGCGAACACGGAACTGATTTGCCATGCGCGCTTCTGGCTGCTGCGACTGTTGCGAGATCGCGAACACGCGCGGCGGCGGGAAGAGTGTTTGCTCCGTCGGATCGAATCGCTCGAAGCTCGGATTCGATCGCGGACCGGCGCGATGGACGAAGCGGAACTGACCCGAGCGGGAGAGATGCCGTTTCATCCTCGCTAATTGCTACTCGAAGTCGTTCACCCACGGATGCTGCAGTCGAACCGCTTTTGTGACGCACTGGTCTACGCCGCAACGCTTCATGCCGATCAGCGCCGCAAGCTGTCGGGTGCGCCGTATGTTTCGCATCTTCTGCGGGTGACAGGTATCGTGCTGGAGTTCGGCGGCGATGAAGACGAGGCGATTGCCGCTTTACTGCACGATGCCGTCGAGGATCAAGGCGGGGCGTCGACTCGAACCGACATCCAAAGCAGATTCGGAGATCGTGTCGCGGCGATTGTCGACGGTTGCAGCGACACCGACCGGCAGCCGAAACCTCCCTGGCGGGCGAGAAAAAAAGCCGCTCTAAAACGGCTGCGCAAATCGGATCCTTCCGTCCGGTTGGTCGTTGCGGCCGACAAGCTGGACAACGCGCTTTCCCTGGCCGCCGACTACCGACGGCGCGGCCCCGAAGTATGGAACCTGTTTCGCGGAGGCCGCGACGGCACGCTCTGGTATTACCGCAGCGTCGTCGAGGTTCTCGGTCAGCGGGAGCCGCAACGGATCCTCGATGAATTACGACGGGCCGTGGTCGAGTTGGAGCGGTTGGTCGGCGGGCAGGAAGGCGAGCAGCCGGGCTGCTGACCGGTAGAATCCTTCTTGCCAGTCGCCTAACAACGACGTTCCGGTTTGTTGGTCAGATCGGCCAGGCCGCGAGCATCTCATCCCAATACCGCGCGGCGCTGTTTTGCAGCATTGCCACGCCCCGCTCGCGTGCTTCGGTCTCGGCGCCGTCGGTGGCCGTCTCGCCCGCAACGACTGGGAGGCCCGGCAAACCGGCGCGACGAATCAACGCCGCCCTGCGGACGGCGCGCGCCACATCCTTGCGATCAACGACACAAGAGATTTCCACGGCCAGCCAAACCTCGGGCTGCCCTGGCAGGTATGCCCCAAGGCCTCGGACGATCAGATCGGTCAACAACAGTTCATGCAATTCGTCAGGGCTTAATTGCTTCTCGACACGAGCGGTCAGATCATTGCCTCCGACAACGCGCGTGCGGCGGAGCCAGCGGCCAAAGTAGGACGCCGCGTTCAGCCGGTAGCGAATCTCGAGGCTGTCGCCTTGAAGGCGGCCCAGCCTATCCTCGAATCGTTCCATTCGCTTATCGAATCCGTCCATTCGGGTTTCGAATCCACCTAGCCGGATCTCGAATCGCTGCTGCGTCTCAGTCAGTTTCGCGATGGCCGCGGCCAATGCGTCAAAACGCTCGTCGGTGCGTCTTTGGGCTTCGACAAGATCACGGACAAGCCCGGGCAGCGCCAAGAAGTCGTCCTTCAGCAAGAGATTGCGAAGTTCCACCTGCCATTCGGGATGTGCCGTGAGCAGTTGCTTCAGGTCGTTGAAATCACTTACGGTAAAAGCCATCGGTAAACTCCCCTACCCGGCTGCGACACTTAATTATACCGCCCTTCAGAGGTGGTATCAAGGTGCGCCGGAATCCGCGCCGAGCCCGATTTGCCGCCGGGACGGAGCAGATACGTGTTCATGGACGCCCGCTGAGGCGTTAGCCGTTTTGCCTGCTGAAAGCTCGCCTGCAAGATGTGCGGAAGGCGGTCGTTCCACATCACAAATGCCAAGAGCGGGCCGGCTTGGCCTGTAGTATTACCTGCCTGCAATAGTCCTTCTTCACCACACAACAGCCGCACTCTCCGGCCGCCATTTTCCCAAATCATAGGCAGGCCCCCGGCGGCCGCGTCCCATCGCCGGTATCCGGCCCGCAGCATCGCGTACTCAACGAGTTGCCCTGCTTCCCAGGGCTCCTCGACCCAGAGATCGACCGTGCCCTCCGGCCAGCGGTCGATCGCGGTGACGATCGTATCGGCGGCTTCAGCCGATTCCTGCTTATAGTGCCGCCAAGTCCAGTTGGCGAAGAGGATGCCGGAGGAAAGGCGAAGCGCGTCGTGGGTGGAAATGGTCGCTCCCGCCCCCGCGACCAAGCTGAACTTCTCCCCGATCGCTCGATCAACCTCGACCGACGCGAGGCGAAGCAGCATCGGGTAGGGTTGCGGATGGTAGCCCGGCGCGCCATCGATTCGCCATCCAAGCGGATACTGCACCGCGAAGAGTATCACGGCCGCCAGGGCGAAGAGTCGCCTTTTCCTTCCGGTGAATTCCGACCAGGCGACGACGCCGTACGCCGCCATCAATGCCAAGAACGGGGCGGTGTGCAACAAGTATTTCGGCGTTGTCAGACTCGAACGCAAGAGAAGCAGCACCGGCAGCACACCCACCAGCGCCAGGGCCACCTCGCGCGGCCGCCGCTGGGCCGCCATCCGCCACATTCCCAGACCGCCAAGCAAGAGAACCACCAGTGAGAAGAACGCGACGAAGCTCTTCAGTGTCAAGGCCCAACTACCCGCCGCGCCGCGGTGCCGCGCGTAGAAGATTACCACTTCGTGGAGGCCCGCGCCACTGGCCACCATCGCCGCCAAGGCGGTCGCCGCCGCGGTTGTTGCCACGACGAGAGCTTGACGCGCCGTCTTCCCGGAATCATCCGGCGACAAGGCCAGCGGCATCGCTGCCGCGACGACGATGGCATCGAAGCGGACCCAGCAAGCCGCACCGAAGACGAGTCCGCCGATCGCCAGCCGCCACGGCGCTCGCGTACCCGCCAGCAGGTTGAGACTTAGCGCCACCAGCGTGGCGGCCAGCACGGTCGAGTTGGGGTAATAAGCCGATGTCCACGTCTCCTGCAAGAGCATCAGCAGCAGTCCGCACACGGGAAACGAGACCCCGGTTCGTCCGCTGATCCATCGCGCAGAAAGGAGGATCAAGGCGGCCGCGGCCACCGCGGAGAGGATGGAAAAAGCCACGAGTGTGTCGAGACCGAGCGTCCTTCTCAGCAGCATGAGCACGACGTAAGTGCCCGACTGCATCTCGAATCGATAGGCCTCTGCGAGCGCCGCCGGTCCCGCATCGGCCCAGCGCTGGGCAACCAGCGCAATGGCCGTACCGTCGCCTTCGAGCACCGCCACGGGCGCGATCCCCGCCGCGGACCACACCAGCCATACCGCCAACAGCACACCGATCCCGTGTGTGGTTCGCAAGGAATGTCTCCCACCAACTCGGCGATCCCTCGTGAAGGCTAGCTCAAGAATCCGCGGAGCTTCTCCACGGTCGACGGCCGATCGAGTTCTGATTTGCCGAACCCCGCTTCGGCGCCTTCGGCGATGGCCGCCGTCTGGCAATCGGGATAGTTGCTCAACAGCATCACGGGCGTGTTGGCGAGTTCCGGGGCGGACTTGATCTGCCGGATCAGTTCCACACCGCCATTCGGATTCCCGCCCAGCGTGCGGTTGATGAGAATCAGATCGAAGCGACTGCCGCCGAGTTTCTCCGTTGCGTCGGTTTTGCCCGAAGCCCGCATGATTTCCGCGTCAAAATGTTCGCCCACCATCCGTTTGATCCGGGAGTCGTCATAAGAACAGTTGCCGACGGAAAGGAGTCTCTTGGGCATGGCTGGCGGATGTGGTTTTGTATCGCAATAAAAGAAGAGCGACCGTGCTCGAACAAGTGCTCACTTCGCTTCCGCCGGTTCGTTGAGCGTGAGGCCGGCCGCATCGAGATCCGCCAGCACTCGCGGCGCCATCCGGTAGTACATGGAAAATCCCTTGCCGTAACCGCTGCCGCCGGAGCCGCGGGGCAGGGCCTCGGTGAGCACGCGGCGAAAACGCTCGTCCTTCGTCCAGAGATACGCCCTGGCAACGCCTTCCACCATCAACGGCGACGCCCCGGACGTGTAGCGGGTGTTCGGGCAGGAGGTGTAGCGGAATCCGTGCGTCTCGTCGGAATAGCACTCTTCGATAAGATAGTGAGCCCCTTGGATGATCGATTCCTTCACGCGGGGATCTTCCGTCACGTCGTGGTAGTATTTCATGCCGGCCAACAACACGGCCACCATGAAATTGGCGTTGCCCCGATGCCGCGGTTCGCACTGGCAATGGCCCGGCACCATCATCCGGGACCAACCGCCTTGCTGGTACGGCTTGCGTCCGACCGCCTGATACGCGGCGAGCGGCCGAGGCGCCGTGTCCTGGGTTTCCAGAACGCGATCGATGATCACGCGCGCCGCGTTCAAATAGTAGGGGTCGCCGGTGGCCGCGTAGGCGGCGGCGAGCATGATCAGGTGCCAACCGGGGACGCGGCAACCAAGGAAATCGTACGGCCGGCTCAACTCCTTGCGGATGAAAAGGTCGGAGACCGCACAGCCGGTGTCGTAGGACCGCCGGTCGCCAGTGAGGAAGTAATGGTCGAAATGGCCTTCCGCCCAGGCGTGGCTGACGGAGAAGCCCGCACTAGGAATCCCGAGCGTGCCAGGCACGCTCTTGTCGTGGTAGCCGCCGACGTGTCCCATCTGGTGGACGTACACCGCGCCGATGTCATGAGGATCGGCACTGAAATGAACCGTGTCGATGTCGCGATTGTGCAATTCGGTGCAGTTGCCCAGGAAGAATGCTGCGGGATTGCCCGAACGGATGTACTCGAGAAAGAAGGCGTGCTGGGTGTCGTACTCGATGTTGCCCCAGTTGGCGCCCCGTTCGCCGTACCAGTCGCCGAAGTTCATCAGGCCGTAGTCCCGCTGGCGTTCGCAAGTGGCGATGTAGCTCTGAAGGTTCTTGTCGATCGCCTCTTCGTATAGCTTGAACTTCTCCGGATTGCGGGGAGCGACGTCGTAGAAGGCCTTGCTCCCGCAGTGCCACTCCGGCGGCGCCGTGGCCAGCAGCGGGCGCTGGAACAGTTCCGCCACGGCCTTGTTACGGTCGGCGGAATCGAAGCAGAGAAGGATCTCGTGCGTCTTCGATACGCCTTGCTTCAGCTTGTACACGCCGTCAAGCAGGTAGTAATAGAGGTGGTGCCCTTCCTTTTCAAAGGGAAACTGATCGTACAAGCCCGCGGGGAAGGCGGGGCAAAGATCGACATTCAAGCCGTCCGCTTGGAGGGTGAAACCCTTGGGATAGTTTTGCCAGAGGTCGCGGACGGCGATCGCACAGCCGTCCCCATCCTCGGCGAAGATGGAGCCGATGGCGCGGCCTTCAAGCGATGTCTCCTTGTCGCCGGCGATGGAGACCAACTCATTGTCGAATCGCTGGAGAAGACAAGGCAGCGCGAGGGAGAGCTTGCCCACCTGGCCGTCGACCAACGGTGCCTGCCATGTCCGCCCGGCAGTGGCGACCGGCAGACGACAGGACAGTTGCTTGAGATTCAAGAACTTCTCTTCGCCGGTGACGACGACCGTATGGTACACGCGCAGCCAGGGCAGTCCGCGGTACGCCTCCACACGCTGCTCAAGCCGCAGCACGGAAGGGCCGTCGGCGGTTCTCAAATCCGACACACTCTTCACGACCGTGCGAATCGGCCCCGACTCCTCGACGGTCAGATCCGCTTCTCCCGCCGCGGATGTATAGGTCTTACCCTTGGCATCGATCGCCACGGTCTCGCAGACCCCCGCCGGCGTGAACACCGGTCGACCGCCGTGTGCAAGGTCGGAAACCTGGCCACGCGAATCGATACGGAAGCGGATCGCCCCCGTGTCGACGGTCACGCCCTCTCCATCCTGCTTGAGGGCCGGTTCCTCGGATACGGCAGCGCGGCGGATTTCGCGGCCGTACTGTAGCCGATACTCGCGCTCGCTCTCGGCGGCCATATCGGCGAGAAAGGTCACGAGGATCCACTTCACGCTGCCGTCAGTCCAGCGGGCGGTGAGTTGAACCTGGGCCGGCACTTCCTCGCCGCCGAGCATGAGGCGAACGTGGTCCTCGGAAGCCAGCGTCGCTCGCGGGAAGGGGATGCCGGTAGTGACCGGCCACCGACGGGCGTCGAACTTGTGAGGATTTCGGACAGACAGCGGCAAGTCACGCACACCATCGACGGTCTGGGGCGGATCGGGCGGAAGGGCCCGAAACACAAAGTCGCTTCCCGCGAAGGCCGATCCGTCGCTTGCCGTGCCGACGGCACGGCCGTGATACTCGCGCGACGGATCCAACCCGTCAAGAACGACGCGATGCACCAGGCAAGTGTTCTCCTCTTCGATCGATTGGCCGTAGCGGCTATCCGTTCCGTACTCGAAACGAGTCGGGCTGGGCCAGGTCGTCGTCCATGAGATCGTAACGAGGCCGGCCCGACCGACGTGGGCGGCGCTGGTCATGTTTTCCACGCGATATTCGATCCGGCGAACTTCCGGCGTTTCCGCCAGGAAGAGGATGTTGCAGATCCCGTGCTTGCCGGCGGGGCCGATCGCCTCGAGCTGGACTCGTTCGCCGCCTTGGAAGTCGTACGGCTGCTCCAGCCAGTAGAGCCAGGTGCGGTTGTTGTCTTGCCGGGCGACGGCAACACCCTCGAGCTTCCCTTCGATAAACACGCCGACGCGCTCGTCGTTGGAATCGTCGTACATCATGAAGCCGACGTGATAGCGGCCCGACTTGGGCGCCTGCGTCCAGACTTTGCCATCGGGCCGCTGGCGCGAGACGTGCGGCCAGCGATTCGACGTGAACAGATCGACCTCGAATCCGTCACACTGGAGCTTGTCGTGCGGGACGACAACCGTGGCCTCCGCGAGTTCCACCGACTGCAGCAACGACTCGCCGAAGGTGGCCCCGACACGATGGTTTTCGGAGAAATCAACGGCCCGGATCGGTTTCTTGCGGTCGGTGAGTACAACGCCCTCGATGGCCCGCTTGGGACTGGAATCACTCATGGCCGGAGACTGACCGGATTCGCTTATCGTGTGGCAGAGCACATAGAGCGAGGTATGCAGCGAGTCGCCGCCACGAGCAAGATCGACGTCGGCAGAGAGCACCATCGCCTTATCTTGGACGACGAACCGCACGACGGGCCCGGGGATTGTATTGCCCTCTGCGTTGTAGCGGGTGGCTCGGCCCTGGCCGCCGACGATACTGAGCATGTAGTCGGTGCCCGCGACGGCGCCACCCGCGGCGGCCTTCCGGCCGGTTTCCTCCTCAGTGTCGGCGTCGACGTAAAGGTGCAGCACCGTATCTTCCGACCGCGGGTCGGCGGCGAAGCGAACGCGCCAGAGAAAACGGTTCTCGCCTACGTGGGCGGACTCGACGGCAATGAAATCTTTGCTGGCATCATAGGAGGACCGCCCGCGAGCCGCCTCGGATTCCTCACCGTCTTCCAGGATGGTGGCGAACCGATCGGGCGACATCGGATCGCTGCCCAGGATCTCTTCCTCGCGATCGAGAAGTCCGTCGCCGTCGCGATCCTGCTCAGAGGGTGCGGAGAGCGAGAAAGCCGCCGCGCAAAAAAGAGCGACGATCCCTAGGTGGAGTTGTCGCCACATAGTATGCTCCTTCGTCTGCTGGCCGCCGGACTTCGAGCGTTCTTGAGAGGTTCGGCCCGACAAGCAAGTACGTCGGGCTTTCCAGCCCGACGTACTTGTTCGGCTAAACGCCTTCTTTGTCGGCGTTCAAAGCGATTCCGCGGATCGCCGTGAGCAGATCCCGCGCGTCTTTGAAATTGCGAGCATCAAGGGCCTGTGCCGCATCCGCCGCCAACTTGGCCACGTGAGACCACGTTCTCGTTTGCTTCACCTGCGTCGGGTGAACAGTGCCTTGGCCCGAATCTTGCTGTTGCATGATTGTCTCCCTTGGTCATCTTAACACGGTGCTGACGATTATAGCGTCCAGCCACACGCCAGGAAGTGGGGGGGTGTGGGACAACCTCCGATTTGATGGTAAATCTCCAGCAAACAGCTCCGCCCGGGCGCATCGGCAACCTCCAATGGGGCGGAATGCACCTTGGTCGTCAGCTAAGGAAGCGGAAGCCATCCAGGCGACTTCTTCTGCGGCAGATCGGCAACCAGGGCGGTCCAGTAATCGAGCAGTTCGACGCGGACGGCCTTGCGGAGTTCTTCGGAATCGTGGGGGGCGGCTGACACCGAAGCCACCACCCAGGGAATATTGATCGCCGCGTCCCAGAAAGCCCAGTGCAGAAACGTCTCCCGGCCCATCCAGACGTGTTCCGAGTCGCACCACAGCGCTTCGGATCGCGCTCCGCGAAAGCGGAAACGAAAGAACGCCTCCGCGGCACGTTGCACGGCGTCGCCAAGAGGCAGCAGCCGCAATTGACGCCGCAAGTGCTGCTGGCGCACCGTCGGACTATCGGTCGACAGGGGAACGGTTCGAACTCCCATGATTTCCTCCCTTTTCGCGTGGACGGTTGCGAACGAAGCCGCAAGCGGTTCAGCCACGGGTAGTGAGTCAGTGTACCACAACTACCGACGCGAGGAAACCGGCCGCGTCCTTCGCGCGGCAAGCGGGCTTGACGTCGCCGCGGTTCGATTGCATCAAGGGAGGCGATGGGGTATAATTGAACGTTGGTGCCCGTGCGGAATGACGGGCTCAAGGATTTCGACCAAACCAGTCCCCCCAAGGTCGAGTTGCCGCGTTGCGGCAACCTCTTCCCGGGCGACCATGTTTCTTCGGTTGCCCACGCTCCGCCATCCAACGACTTGATGAAGAAAGGGTTTCCATGCGGCTGCTTCGACTTCAACCGATACTTTTGTGGCTTGCGCTGGTGCTGGCATGTACCCGAACGACGGCCGATCAACCCGGCGGTGAAAAGGCCGCCGTCGAAACGCCTTCGGCCGCCGCGGACAAAATCGCGGCCACCGTCCAAGGCGAGTCCATCAGCGACGCGGAAGTGACGGCCGCGGTCGATCGACAACTGCAAGGCCGCCGCGTCGCTCCGGAGATCGCCCAGAATCTACGCGAGGCGGTTTTGAAGATGTTGATCGACCAGAGACTGGTCGATCAATTCATTGCCGAAAAGAAGATCGAAACGGATCCCAAGCAGATCGACTCTGTTATCGAAAAGATTCGCAAGCAAGTTGCCGCGGCGGGCCTCTCCTTCGAAGAAGTCCTGAAAATGGAGGGCCATACCGCGGAGTCGTTGCGAAAGCGAATCGGGGCAGACCTGGCTTTCCAGAAATACTCGGAAAGCGCCGTGACCGACGCCGAGGTCAAGCAATACTATGAGAGCCACAAAGAAGAACTCGACGGCGCCGAGGTGCAGGCGAGCCACTTGTTGATCAAGGTGGAGAACGGTGCCTCGGACGAAGAGAAGACGGCCGCCGCGGCGAAGATCAAGGCCATCCGGCAGGAGATTGTCGCCGGGTTGGACTTCGCGGAGGCGGCCAAGAAGTACTCCGCCTGCCCGAGTTCTTCCGAAGGAGGCGATCTCGGCACGTTCCCGCGGCACGGCAAGATGGTGGAACCGTTCGCCGCCGCGGCATTCGACTTGAAAGTCGGCGAATTGAGCCCGCCCGTGGAGACTCCTTTCGGATGGCATCTGATCAAAGTCACCGACCGCCTGGCCGGTGGCAAGGGGTTGGAGGAAGTTCAAGACGAGGTGAAGGAAATCCTTCAACGCCAGCTCTGGGATAAGACCGCCGCCGAGCGGCGCGAGGGGGCGAAGATCGAGATCCGCTGATTTCTATTCCATGCTTCGTGGAATAGGCCGCCGCCGGGCTTGCCCGGTGGAAGCCACGATTGACAGCTAGGACGGGCGGTTCCCAAAACACCATTCATTGCCGCCTGCCGGCGGCAGGCGGCAATGAATGGGCCATCGATAATTCTCTGGAGGGGCTTTGCGTGGACGAGAATGACGCGTCGGCGGCACCGAAGCCTGCTTTCCGCCGGGCAGCCGCCGGCCCAGGGACCGCCGCCCGGCTGCGCGATGACGCCCGGCGGGGAGTCGGCCGAAAGACCAGCGTTCGTGTCGGACGCACGCGCGTCGGCGACGGCGTGTTCGCTCGCAAGTGGTATCGCGGCGATGAGATCGTTGGCGAGATCGAAGGTTCGCGGATTACCGACGAGCAATACAGTTCCGAGTATTGCATGGACCTGGAGGACGGGAGCTGCCTGGAGCCTGAGGCTCCGTTTCGATTTCTCAATCACAGTTGTGATCCGAACTGCCGCTTCAATTGGCACGACTTGCGGCAGGAAGGGAAAGCCGGTTTGCGGCGAAGGGTTTTCCTTTTCGCGTTGCGGACGATCCGGCCCGACGAAGAGTTGACCATCGACTACGGCTGGCCCGCTTCTTACGCCATTCCCTGCCGCTGCGGCTCGGCTTCCTGCCGTGGTTGGGTTGTCGCCGAGGAGGAGTTGTCGGCGGTGGTCGCAGCGCAATCGGTCGAATGAGGACGGGATCGAAGCAGAACCACCGTCCCACAAACCACGCCCGCCGTCGAAACAACCGCCACACAGATCCACACCACCAGGCTGTAGCCGAGGCTGCCCTGGATGCTTGTCGCCCAGACGGCCGCCCAAATCGCCGCAACCGGCAGGACGGCGCCCAGGCAGAAAGCCATCCGGAAAGTGTTGTGGAGGTGCTGCATTGGCTCTTGGGGTGGATTCAACGCACGGATCGGGCTGCCGACTTCGAGCGCTTTCATCCGTTCGGTATGGGCGAACTGCCAGCGTATGCGAAGATGATGGAGCACAATCCACAGCAACAGGCATGAAACGGCCAACAGCGCCGTGATTGCAAGCACCGGCGGCAAGATCTCCGGTAGAGATGACAGTGTGTCGTCAGGCATCGGTGTGGTCCTTTTTTCGACAAGGTTTCTTCGGTTCGATACTCATGGTGCAAAACGGCA
>JAAYEH010000198.1 GCA_012728855.1 Rhodopirellula sp.
AGGCGGTAGCGGGCCAGCTTGCCCTCCACGCGGACGAAGTGCCCGTCGATCGTCGCGCACGCGGATCCCCAACTCCTCGATCAAGACGCCCACCGTTTCCGACCGGCTCCGACACGACTCGGAGGAGGCGCCAACCGTTCGCGGCGGCCCGCGCCGGGCGTCGGTAGTAGCAGAGTCCGCCATGCGCTGGACCGGCCAAATGCGACGTTTGCCGGGAGGTTCTTCATATTCCCACGTGCCGCAGTCGTCGACGCCGATCACCGTGACCGACGTGTCAAAGGCTAGGGCGGAGTTGCTCAAGCGGCTGGGGACGAACTTGACCAGCCGGTTCGGGCGGGGGGGGTCCAAGCGGAACCTGGAACTGATGCGGCGGTGATCCTCTCGATGGCGGCCGCCCTCACACTGGTCTACGTGACCTCCACGCCTTCTTTCAGGCCGTGGACATTGCGATTCCGGCGGCTGAGCGTTGCGAGGTCGTGTGCGGGATCGCCAATCGAGGCCATCTCCCAGTCAACGATGCCGACCAGCGGCTTTTCGCGGCTGGATTCCTCCCAGTCCCGAAGGAGGCTCTGCGGCGGAAGGCCGCTGTGCAGGCGCCACCGCCACGATTGGGGGCATCTCAATCGCGGCTCTTGACTTCGGCCGCCTCGTTGCCGATACTTGTATTGGAGGCTCGGCCCAGGAGCGACTTTCGGGTGGCTTCGACGGCGTTGCCTCTTTTTTATTGGTTGTAACCTCCGGATCTCGTTAGGCTGCGCAGTTTAGGATGGTATAGAGGCGTGTTTTGTAGGGGTACAATCGACGTTGTTCTGCCTGGATTCGCTCGGCGTGGAATGAGTTCCAGTCATCGTTGAGGTAGATCGCCCGTAGGCTCAGAATTGCTTGCGCGCCGGCGATCTGCCAACGCATGCCGGCCTGTTCCATCCGGTCCTTCACCAGGTGACGACACGCACCCTCCACTACACCGCTGCCGATCGGGTAGCCGGCAGCCAAGTACTCATCATACTTCATGTATTCGCAGCGCTCCGCGAAGTAGTTTAGATACTGCTGAACCTTCTCACGCTTGGATTTCGACAGTTCGCCTTTGGTCACCATTTGCCGGATGCCGCCGATCACGCGGCGGACTTTGCCTTGGAGGAGCTTCCGCAGATAGGTTTCCACGAAACCTTCCGCCTCCGCGCTGCCCTCCGGGTGAAAGCAGTAAGCCAGCTTCCACATGTATTCCGTCACGTGCCAGATGTCCAAGATGCCGATCGCCCGGCTGAGTTTCAGTTCCTGCAGGTCGCGAAGCTTGCTTTCGCCGTCCATGACCGCCACGACCGTCCGCTGCTGGTGCGGATCACGCTGCAAGACTTCGTCGGCGAGCCAGTCGAAGACAACGTCCTTGGCATTGACTTCCTCACCGTTGACTTCGCGGGTCAACACGGCCCGCAGACGTTTGTTCTGCGGTTTGGGCCGTTGCTGCTGCGTCTGTTTGCGAAGGATCTCATTGACTACATCCTCGGCAGTGCGAGGGAAGGGGGCTACCGAATAGACACCGCCGACACAGGCCATCCGCTTCTGTCCCCGCTTCTCCCCCTTCTTCAACCGTTTCCCTCGCGGCGAATCGCTGTCTTGTTTCGTCCGCGGCGCATCGACCTTTCGCATCGGCACGCCCCTGCAATCGCTGGTGGCTACGATGATCTCCGCTTCCGTCGTCGGGTCGACCGGCCCCTGCTGCTGGAAGTAGGCTTCGGCATCCTCGGATGCCCGTGCAGCGATGTCCTCCAGACAGTTGACAGACGGAGCAAAGCCGAGGATTTCCTGGAGGGTGCCTCGCGATTCGCTGTAGGACGCCTTCACGAACTGGCTGCCACTCCACTTCTGCAACAGATACGAGATATCTCCCTCCGGCATGCCGAGCTTCGCGTCCAACGGGATCACCTCCTGGCGTTGCGTTTCCCGCGTGGCATAGACGTCGCGTCGAAACGGCGTCGGGCCGAAGGCCGAAACGTACGGCCGTGGGCGTTGCTCGGGCAGGCGGTGAAGTCTCTTCCCTTCGTGCTCGATGACTTCTGGCCGTGAGATCTCTTCCCCTTGCTTCTGGATGTACGCGGCCACCATTTGGCGGCCCGTTTCCATCAAGCCATTCCAAGTCACCTCCTCGACCTCATGCACCGCGTCGCCTCGTTCGGCCGCACGTTCCAGATCGTTCAGCACCTTGGAAAACACCTCGGCCACCTTGCAAAACCGATCCTCGACCTCAATAATCATCATGCGGGCTCCTCGTAGGACAATGAAACATCGTTCAAACGCTTCAATGTTTTACCTCGGAGCCCGCGTTTCTGTCTCCCTCAGCGCTAAGAACGAGTTGAATCGCGTTGCTATGCGCAAATTGCGCAGTCTGCGGTAGCGCGCAGAGGCGGTTGCAACCTTTTTTATTTCGCTCACCGCGCACCGTAGGGATCGGGCACATAGACGATCCCGAAACTCTCGAAGGCGTTGCCGTCGCGGTAGCCCTGCCCGCGGAATTGTAGTCGATTGAGCCACGGGCCGAATCGTTGGGCAATTTCCGGCCTGCTCGCGGCTGTCATGCCGATTGCGTCGAGGCGGAACCCCCAATTCACGCAATAGATGCAAACGTCGGCCGCTTGCACGGCGCAGTTCATGTCCGAGGCGACAAAGAACGGACTGGGGACGATCCAAGTCGTCCGGTACTGACCAGGTGCGGTCTTCGTGAAGTACCGTTCCATGCGCCGTACAAAACGGCGATCCTCCGACTTATCAGCCTCGTCCATGACGATTAGCCCGAACTTCTGCTGTTCTTCCAGCAGGTAGAAGAAACGTTCGAACAAGAAGACATGGTCCTTGCGCAAGTATTGCTCAGTTTGCGGATTGGCAGGGCGCTGGATGTTGCGCGGAACAACCGCCGCGAATAGCACTGCGCCGTGCGTCTGGAGCAACTGCATGATCCCGGTGCCCATTTCGAGACACGCTTGGCCATAGGCAGTGAACTCCAGACGGATGGGATTCTTCTTCTCGAGCCCTTTCGTGAGAAACGCGCGGCAGTGCTTACGTCGGGCTTCGTCATTCATCATCGCGTCTTGGCTGGCGAAGCGGAACTGCTTCTTGCCCAGAAGCGTGTTCCCCTTCAATTCGTTCTTGTAGAGCGCCAGTTGACAGCCAAAGCAATCGAGCTCCAGCCGCTGCATGGCCTGAAGGAAGGGCCAGAGCCGACTGGCGTGGATCGCCACCCCGCCACGGACTTCGTAGGGCATCTGCTTGTGGTCATGCCCGCTCTCGTCCATAAACAGCAGCCAACTCATACGTATCCCCTGGACGAATCTCGACGGCTTGCCCCTGTCTGAGCAGCCTTGAATTTAGCCGGTGATGCCCATAATGTTAAGCCCTGGCCCAAAGAGCGGAGAGCGCACCTGCGAATCGCGGTCGAGCGTGTTGGCAGGGGACCGGGGAAGCGCATGTGTCCCGGAAGGCAGCCTGCGGCGGCGATCACCGTGACCGACGTGTCAAATCTGACCAACCTTCCCGACCCGGAGACCCTGCGCCGGCAGACTCTGGAAACCAAGCTTGCCCTCGAAACACGGACGGCCAACGAAGACTACCCCATGCCTAACTCGTGCTGGCAACGCGGGCGTCCTACCCGCTCTCGCGCCTCTCGCCTTGTGGCGCTTTGATCTGGCCGAGGATCGAAGCGTCTGTAATCTGGTCGTCGCTGATCAGCAGGAACATCTTGCTGAGAAGTTCGGCGACCTTTGGGGCCGAGCCCTCGGCGAACGGCAGGTGGATGGGCTGCCGCGAGGCGAGACTGCGGTCGGGGACGATGCAGAGGTGATGACCGGGCTCGATGTGGACCGCCGCGGTGCCGAGGTGCAGGCGGTAGCGGGCCGGCTTGCCCTCAACGCGGACGAAGTGCGCGTCGATCGTCGCGCCCCGAATCCCCAACTGCTCGATCAAGACGCCCACCGTTTCCGTCCGGCTGCGACACGACTCGGAAGAGAAGGGAAAATCAAAGACGTTCTACTGCGGACGGAAGGCTCCGTGGAGTACCGAGTACGCAGTACGGAGCCGACGGGTGACGGCCCGTTGGGCCTTGGCGGTCTTCGACGGTGCCATCCAGCCCCAGGGCTCCGCAGAGCCTCCGCCCTGGGCTGCCGGGTTTGGCCCCTTCGGGGCAGCAGCGTCG
>JAAYEH010000199.1 GCA_012728855.1 Rhodopirellula sp.
CTGAAGGCCCGAAGGCAGATGCAGGCGCACTGGCGACCGATGGCAAAACGAACTGCCTGGCGGTCACTTTGAACCGAATGTTGGCCAAGCCTGCTCTGCGCGCTCGAAAAGGCAATCACCATGGCGACGAAACTCCTGACCTCTGCGGCACTTGCCGTCGTGCTGCTTTGCCGGCCGGGCATGTCCGCAGTCTTCAACATCCGCGACTATGGTGCTCGTGGTGACCGGCAGACCAACGACGCCCAGGCAATCCAATCCGCCGTCGACGCTTGTCACACCGCTGGGGGCGGTACGGTCTATTTCCCGCCGGGCGATTACCTGAGCGGCATGATTCGCCTGAAGAGCCGCGTGACTCTGAGGCTGGAAAACGGCGCGACACTTTGGGCAAGTCCAAACGAAAGCGACTACGTGCGGAGCAGTCATGTCGGCCGCGGAGTCAAAGTAATCTATTACCTTCTGGTGGCGGAGGACCAGGAGAACATTGTGCTGGAAGGCGATGGCACAATCCACGGCGTCGGACGGTCCGATCTTCTTCGCCGCCCCGGGACCAACGACACAATGCCTCCTTTTCAAATCGGCACCGTTTTCCTCCAGCGCTGCCGAAATGTGTCGGTCCGCAATCTTAAGTTCCGTTACAGTGCCCTTTGGACGCTCCATTTCTACCGCTGCGAAGAAGTCTTCGTCGAGGGCGTGAGTATCGTCAACAACTACTTCCGCACAGTGACCGATGGGATCGATCCTGTCTCATCGCACAACGTCCACATCACCAACTGCCATATCTCCACGGGCGATGACTGCATCTGCCTGAAGACCCGCGAGGGCTTTCCCTGCCGGGACGTCGTGGTGAGCAACTGTACGCTGGAGTCGATAGCGACGGCGGTTAAGATCGGGACCGAATCGGAGGGGGATTTTTCGGATATTCGAGTCGACAACTGCACGATTCGGAACTCGACCGTCGGCGTCGGCATATACATCAAGGACGGGGGGACGGCCGAACGGCTCGCGTTCAGCAATCTCTCGATAGGGACCGTCGAGGAACCATCGCAGCTTCGAGAATACTCCCGCAACGCGATTTTCCCAATCTTCGTTGATGTGGAGAAGCGCGAACCCGGCTCCGCCGTGGGCGTCGTTCGCGACCTTGTCTTCCGCGACATCCAGATCCACAGCGATAACGGCATCCTGCTGCAGGGCATGCCTGAGAGTCCGTTGGAGAATGTCACACTGGAAAACATCTCAATGCGGGTCGTTAAGGGGTTCGACTACTCGAATCGAGTAAAGCACGGCGGAGGAGCAGCCAATCCCGACGACGACCGCCGCACCAGATTCTCCCAGGAACAGTCCTACGGCACGCTTGCCTTCGCGAAGGGGCTGTTCATCGACGGTTTCCGCCTCTTCATCGCCGACAAAGTGTTCGAAGAATATCCTCGCTCGGCGCTTTGCATCCACGAGGTCGAATCTGGCGTCCTCCGTGGCGTCAGGAGAAGCCCAGCGGATGTGAAGCGATCACCGCCGGTGGTCCGACTTCAAAACTGCCGTGGATTATGCGTCATAGATTTTGGCGTGGTGTCGGGGCAGTGATGCCGTTAGATCCCCCGATCTCCCCTCTGCTACACGGCTCATGGTTCTCGGCAATCGAACCGGGATGCACCTACCCCTCTTCCTCCACACTCCCCTCTTCCTCCCCCACTCCATCTCCGCCACAACCGCCCGCAGTTGCCGCTCGGTGACAGGATCGCGGCCTTTTTCCACGCTGGGCAGGAAGAGAATCTCCTCCTGAATGTCCGGCGCCAAGCAGAGTAATCCCATAATCTGAGCCATCCTCGACCGTGTAACTCGGCCCAGCCGGGCCAGTTCGGCGTCGTCTGCGATCTCGCCCCTTTGCACCAATTCCTCCAGCCGGATCGCCAGGGCCAATAGCCGGGCGACTCGTGGCACCCTCGGCGGCGATTCCGGCTTCTGAGCCTCGCCCATAACCTTCCGCCCCAGCCAGGCATTCCGAAACACTACTTTCGTCTGCGTCGTCGGCTCGCTCATTCAGCCGCATGGATGTTTCGTGCGGCACGCGGCCGATATCACCTTCCACGACTGCCTGCACGCCGTGGGTGGCCGAAGAATCGATTGCCATACGTTGCGCATGGAGTCGCTGCGCCAGAACTGGACGTCGGGCATCACCTCGGATCGTTATGAAATCCAGATGCCCCCGACACTCACCGGTCTTTCAGCCCGATCATTCGGTCATCGAAGCCGAGACACCCGGCGGTGACGCCGCCGTCAACAACCAGTATCGAACCGGTCACGAAGGACGCTTCGTCGGATGCAAGGAAGAGCACGGCATTCGCCACTTCGCGCGGCTGCGCAAACCGCCCCAGGGGATACAGATTCGCCACCCTTTCCAGAATCGTCGGATCCGCCTCGCGCATGGGCGTCCATTGCTCCGTTTCCGTGCTGCCGGGGCAGACCACGTTGACCCGGACATTGTTCCGGCCGTATTGCGTGGCAAGGCAGCGCGTCAGACTGACAATGGCCCCCTTCGCCGCGGAGTAGATGTAATCTTCGCCGAATCCCATGAGGGCGTTGACTGAGGAGAGATTGACGATGCTGCCGGACCTCTGAGCGACCATCCCCGGCAGCACGGCCTGCGAACACGCCCACGTGCCTTTGACCGCCACCTCCATGTTCGCGGCCCAGTCGTTGCTCTGCACCGCGACAAGACCGCAGACGGCATTGTTGACCAGAATGTCGACCCGACCGAACGTATCGAGCACGAACCTGGCCAAGTTCCGAACCTGTTCGTCCTGGCTGACGTCGCAGACGCAGACACGTGCGCTCCCGCCCTGAGTCCCGATGTCTCGAACAACCGCTGCCGCTGCCTCGCCATCCAGGTCGGCGACAACCACCCGCGCCCCCTCCTCTGCAAAGCGCATGGCCACCGCCCGGCCAATGCCGCGCGCACCTCCGGTCACAATCGCGATTTTTTCCATCAAGCGCATGCTACGTCAATTCTCCTTCGTGCTTCTAGTCATCCTGCATCCAGAATGAATAGAGCTTCGCCTTTTTCAGCTCAAAAGCCAGCCTCAGGTTCTGGCCCGCGGCGGGAACAATCGTCTTGCGCTGGCCCCAGGTGACCGGGATGCTGACGGCGTCGCCGGTGACCGGTGTGCATTGGCCAGACCGTTCACGGTGGGCGCGGCGTAGTCGTGCAGTTCACCATCGGCGCTCTTCCACCAGGCCAGCCAACCGGTGGTTGGATTGAGGAGCGTCGGGGCATAGGCCGTTTTCAGTTTGTCGGCGAGTTGTGTGTAGTAGGCCTGTTGTTCTACTCGACCAAGTTTACTTTCCAAATCCGCCATGCAACGCCAGGCGCGGTAGATGAGTGCGTTGCAGTAGGCATCCTTGTGTCCGCAGTTCAGTGCATCCCACCAGGCGCAGGATCGGGCCGGTTGTTTGAGTGTGCCGCGATTGCCGCTCTGCGTGGCCTCGACCAGACCGTCGTTATCGACGTCCCGCTTGGCGAGGAAATCAGCAATCAGTTCCAGTTTTGCCAGGTGTCTGCTCAGCCACTCCATGTCGCCTGTGGCCTCGACGTAGTCCCACGAGGCAATCAACGGCCCCGCATTCGCATCAAGGAAATTGAGATAATCCCAATAACAAACGACTTCGCCGGTCGGCTTCAGACGCGATCCGGTCAGCCAAAACTCGATGGTCCTCCGAACCAGCGGCATCATGGACACCCCGGGCGCCACCTCGGGTGTCCAGAAGGCCTGGTCAGCATAAAACCACAGCGAACAACTGGCGGGATCGCTGATGACGTTGTTGCCGAGTATGCCGGCAGGCGCGCTGAAAGGGTTGCCCGAATCGCCCCACCGGGCAGTCGGCTGCCAGATGTTGAACCAGCCACGGCGGGCCTTCGCCCAAAGCGCGGTATCGGCGAAGCCTGTGGGCGGCGCCAGGAGATGGGGCGAGAACTCCAGCGTGTCGCTGGTCCCGGCCTGCGGCGGAGTCAGTACCAATACCAGGTCGGCCGTCTTCGCAGCACGGCTGCCATCGAGGTGGGCCCGCTTGAGCGGTCTACGGTCAGGGTCGGTGGTCATGCCGGTCAGTAATATTCGCCCAAAATCGGGTACACTGACTAGTGCGGGCAACTGAAAGTTCCCTTGATCGTCCCAGGCACTGGCAAGCGTCGTCACCGGTGTTACGCCTGGCGCGAATGGGAACACGACTTCCACGCCTTCGATCTTTCCGAGGTCCGCACCCTGGCCACTGAATTGCATTGTCAGCCCGCCGCCGGCCGATCGGATTCGCCAGTTGATCTCCGCCTCTGGCGCGACCGTGATCCAATAAGATTTGCCGCCTTCAATGTCCGGCTCCACTCGAGTCGGCAAGTCAATACCGTTTTGCCATTGGCCGGCGCTGCGGATTCGCAAACCCACCATCGTTTGGGGCCGCAGCAGATTCGTCTTTTCGCGGCCGGTGCCTTCGGTATCCCAACTGAGCCACATTACCTCAGCGCGCACGGCTCCGGTTTCGATCCGTACAACGGGCTCGCCTGCCGACGCCAGATGGCAAACAAGAACGGCCATCGTGGCGATGCAACTTGTCTTAATTCGCTTCATGACATTCTTCACCCTTCGTTACCGCATGTATGATTCAACGAACCGTTGTTGAACCACTGACAGCCGTGTCGGTGTATGGAACAAAATGACCTTTAGGACACAAACTAACATCCGGTGCGAAGTCGGCCTTGATCGTCAGTTCGAATGGCTGCGATTCGACCGATGACGCGACCGGCAGCCGCCAGGCTTGCCAGCAGCATGGATAGGTCTGCTTGCCGACGACAGACTCCCAGGACACATCCTGCCCAGCCAACTTCCCTTCTGCTGCGAAATACTTGCCTGGGCCGCGAACATGCATGGGTTGCGAGTCGCGTGTCATTTCGACCGAGATCACCAGCAACCCGCCACTTTCCGACGCCGGCATCCGGCCCTTGACCACGAGCGACCGCAACCGGCGGGGCGGCGGTGACGGCAAGGGTGGCTTCGCGGTCGTCGCCGATAGACGCAACCGGCCGAGGTTATGGTCCGCCGGAACCCCTTGCCGGAGAACGAACTGGAGAGTCGTGCCACCGGGAAAGCCTACCGGTTGCTGGGCTTCAAAGACAGCCACGTGGGGCTCACCTTCCAGCGGATCGATGGACCAACCCGTCTTGGGATCGCCGTCCAGGGCCGCTGTTATCGGCCAGCCGCCATAGGTGTGCTGCGAGAAACTGGCCGACGGATGACAAAGCTTCACGCAAACCGCTTCTCCATTGCCATTCCGTGCGGACGCCGTGACACGGAACTCATCGAGCGCGAAATTGCCATTCACGGCACGTCCCGGCCCGTGGCGCGGCAAGCTGGGATCGGGTAGTACCTCCAGCCGAAAGCCCGTGATTGCGCTGAGCTCGGTGGGCACAACGATCATATAAGTATCGGGCGACGGGTTCTGACCATCGGCCAGAATGGACTTGTCAGCTAACTTGCGAAGAGTCGCTCCACCGGCGGACTCGAACTGGGTGGGATCAAGCACCGTCCAGATCCGCTCCGCATCGCGTCTTTCCACCTTGCGAAGTTCTTCTACCGCCAGGTCCAGCGATCGACTGGGCTCGGCGAACGCGGTGGGAATCGGCTGCATCTTGAATTGTCGGTCCAGCGAGGGAGCTTGTCCATGCGGAACCACCTCCAGCAATACAATCTCGAACGGCCGCAGCGCAATGGACGCCGTGTTGTCGAAACTTCCGTGTAAATGCGTTAGCCTGGCCGGATCGGGATACCAGCGATACAGATCCCAGGGTTGACCGTCGAGCAGTCCCCAGGCGGAGTTCAACTCCAGTCGCAACACACGGTCGCTCCAGCAGCAGTTGTTTAACGCCAGAAAGCCGCGCTTTCCATCGGTGCAGCAATAACCATACGGCTCCTGTTTGTGGGGATCGCCCAGGACGAACTGCGAATTGCTAAAGCACCCTGGCTGGGCCTTGAGCAGAGCAATGAACTCGGCCATCTGCCGGCGTTCGGGCAGCGAGAGCCAGGGCGTGTCGCTCCATGGCTGGGCGAGCATACTTCCGCGGCAGAGGTCCATGACGAAGCCGCTTTCCCAGCGCTCCTTGCCCACCTGGCTGTTCCATGGCCAGTCCGAAAGCCACACACCGAGCGAGTCCTTGCCCAGCGATGGCAGATTCTCGTTGGCCAGCCACTGAGCCTGATCCAGCTTCTGCGTGATGCCATCCCGGACGTATGGCGTCGGCTGGTCGCCCGGGCTGGCCGCCTCAATACCAATTCCTGAATCGAACAGCGTATCGGCATGCACCAGCCACCAGGGCGACTTGTATCCCCAGTAGAGCATCACAAAGATGTCCGGACATTCCGCATCCAGACTTTGGAAGAACTTGATCAGCGCGTTCTCGATCGCTTCGGTCGAGTAAAGCCCCGGCAAATGGCCGTGATGTGGGTTGACGCAGATGCAGCCGGTATTGTCGAATTTGAGCAGACGAACTCCATGCTCGCGTATGTGGTGCCGAAATGCCTCGGTGTACATGGACCGAATGGGCTCGGCAGCGCGGCAAAACGCCTTGCGCCCCAATTGAACCTGTTTCAGTGTTTCCGGCTTCTGCGGGTCATAGTTCAGGCAGGCCTGCACGTCGGGACTCGGATTGCCGCCGATCGACCAGCCTTCCATCGAACCGTCGATCCACAATCCCAACGCGGTGCCCAACTTGTCGAGTTCCCGTCGAATCGGTTGCAGTCCCCGGGGAAACCGCTGGGGATCGCACTCTTTGAGCGTGCCTTTGTAGTCAACCCAGAAGTCGACCGAATACAGGTCGAAATGGCAGCCGGCTTCCCGCTGCCCTTGGGCAACCTTGGCGATGCTGTCCAGAACGAATTCTTCAGTCTCGTTGAAATCGCCGTTGGGTCGGGCTCCAAACGGCTCGAAGATGGCGTAAGGCCTATCGTGTCCTCGAATCACGCGCCGCGTGCGGCTACGTACATGATCGACAAAGGCCTGCCGCGCTTCGCCGGCCTGCGCTACGCCGTACACGGCCTCCATGCACGTGAATCTCTCACCAGGCGCCAAGCGAACTCCCGGATACTGGCGCAGCGAGACCTTGCCTCCAGCGCCTTCCGCCACGCCCGCGGGATGTGCCAGCGTGAAGAAGTACTCGTTAGCGGCATAGACCGGAAAGCCACGCTCGACATGCGTGCTGCCGGTCAACGAAAATACGCGAGGCGAGGGAACGGAATAGGTGCCACCGGATGATTTGTCGATCACCGAGGCGCCGGCCGTGTCGTACTGCCCCAACTGCACGTTGAGCAAGCGGTCCCAGGGGCGCGTATCGTCATTCCGAATCGTCACGAACTTCTGCAGCACCGGTTGTGTGGTGTTCCAGCGATAGGCGAGCTGGACCGAAGCGGCCGGCTGCTTGGCCTTCAACTGCACGACCAATTCCGCCATGCTGCCCTGCCCTTTCACATCCACGTTCGTCACCTCGAGCGGTGGCGATTGCAACGGCCCATCCGGCAAGCCGATGTCGAATTCCAATTCCGGGCCATCGCCTAAAGAGAGCGTGCGGCCCGTGAGCCGGTTCTCCCACGACTTCGCTCGCAAGCCGCTCGCCCTATCGAGGCGCAGC
>JAAYEH010000200.1 GCA_012728855.1 Rhodopirellula sp.
GGGGCTCCTCGAAAGAAATCCCCGAAACCGCATGGCCTTCGAATACCTGATGGCGCATTACCTTCTCACCAGGCAACTCGACAAACTGGTCGCCAATCTGCAACGTCTTGACGATTTCGGCTACCCGTCGATGCCGAGGCACTACGAGGAAGCGCTGATCATGCACTTGCGGGGCACCAGATCACAAGAGACCGATTCCAGCAAGCAGAAGGTCCGTCAGGAGGCCTGGCAACGTCACGCCGCGTTCATGCACGCCCTTCAGCGTTTCTCCAAGGACAATGCCTCTGAAGCTTACGAAGCGCTCCACGGCGAGTTCGGCGACAGTTACTTTTTTTTCTGCTTGTTTGGCAGCAATCGTCGGCCATCCGGATGACCGGGGAACTGGGCGACTGGGCCACGAATTGGCAGCGACCCACCGAGCCAGATGGCGGCTTATCGCAGCTTGGGTATCGCTGGCCCTTCATGGAATCGGGTGAAGTACTCGTGCCATGTGCCCTCGCCGCGTTGGGAACCGGGTATTCCTTGGAGGCAACCGGCAACCCGCCGAGCGCCAAAGGGGTGAATTTGGCCGTGTGTTCGGCATTTCCTGAACCCCCCCCCTTTTTAGGCGTACTCGCGAAATGATTCTGTCGTTTTGGTCCTCGAAGCTTGACTTCCCTGTTGTTGTTGGGTAGTTTCTATGGGTCAGGGGGGGAGAATCCCGCAAGATCTCTTCTACCCTTCGGTTGATTTTTTACTCTTTTGTCTAATCGGAGGTGCGACTCATGAGTGTGCGGAGACGGCGAGGTTTCACGTTGGTGGAGTTGTTGGTGGTGATCGCGATCATCGGAATTCTTATCGCGCTGCTCTTGCCGGCCGTGCAGGCCGCGCGCGAGGCCGCAAGGCGCTCGCAGTGCAGCAACAATCTCAAGCAGTTGGGCTTGGCACTGCATAACTACCATGACACGTACAACGCCTTTCCGACGTCTGCCGGCCCGGCAATTTGTACTGCTCCCGGGACTTGTAGCAATACGTGGGATGCTTGGGGTGGTATCGCTCCGATGATCCCGTATTTGGAGCAGAGCGCGCTGGCCGATAGAATCAATTGGACTTGGTATTGGAATGACGCGACGTACACCCAGAATCGGACTGTCGCCGACTCCTTCATCAACACTCTTCAGTGCCCCAGCGATCCGGGCCAGGGTAACGACTACGGCAACATGGCGCCAACTTCTTACGGCCTCTGCCACGGCCCGACTACCACTTGGGACGTGAGCAACAGTCAGGCAGTCGCGATGTTTGATAGGATGTTTTGGTGTAAGATGGCCAACATCCAGGACGGTACGTCCAACACCATCGCCATGGCCGAGTCGAAATTGGGACGAAACCAGGGCATGTGGAATCCGGCCAAGCCCGATGCAAGTTACATCGTGTTCAATACGGGCACGCGCCCAGCTCAGCCGGCCCCTGTCATAGGGCATGCCAATACCTTCACGGGCAGAGCCGCGGATCTTGCCGTCATCAACGCTTACTATCAGAACTGCCTTACGTTGTATGCTGCAGGCACCGGCTTTATTGATGCCAGCGACGAACAAGGCCGGTTCTGGGTAGCCGGTAGGAGCGGCTGGGGTGGTTATATTACCACGCTCAAAGGTCCGAATGCCGGCCCAAGCTGCCAACACAATGGGGACGTAACCATTGTCGACGTCAGGGAGCCGAGCAGCTATCATCCGGGCGGCGCTCAGACGATGAGAGCGGATGGTTCGGTATCCTTTGTCTCGGAGACGATTGACCAGGCTACTTGGATTGCCCAGGGTACGATGAACGGCGGCGAGACGGTGCAGTGACCGTCGTCATGCGCTCGCGCGGCGTTGCCTCAGTCGGTGTTTGGTTGTTCAGGTCTACCAAGGAGCATGATGTCTGATGAAGTGGTTAAGATTCCTTGTTCTGTTGAGCGTTGTTGTCGCGGTTGGATGCTCGTCGGCACCGTCAGGTAGTCAGGAAGAGGCGGCGCCGCCCCCGGTGGACGCCGCCGACCCGGCCGCCGCCGAGCCGGCGACGACCGCAGAGTAGCCGAGATGGGGACGCAGCTCTCAAGACGAGTTGCGTTCCCTTTTTCGTTCTTGCTCGCCGAATCCGCTAGATCTGACTGTCGGGCACCACATGGCAGAACAGCGATCCCGGCTGCGACGCGATGACGCCCGCTTCGGAAAGAGAGGGGCCGTCCAACCCCGGGGTAGATGTCGGCCGGCGATTCCGCCACGGTGTCGATGAACTGCAGCCAAACGATGCCGCGCGCCGCCGGCGGCAGCAAGAGTTGGCCGGGTTCCGGGGCGGCGTGGACCATCACCAGGACGTGATGATTGGGAGCGGCGCCGGGGTCGGGTTGCGCCACCGCCGCCAAAACACAGTCGAGGGTCCGGTCTAGGAACAACAACAACAACAGATCGTCCCGTTTCTCTTGAATCTGCCGCAGGGCTTCGTTCAGGTCCGCAATCTGGATTCATGGGTTTGCCGCAAGGGGAATTCCGAGCGACAGAAGTGGAAATCAATCAAGCGCCGATCACCCGCAGCCGGCTACGGTCGGGAACGGCTGCCGGGCTGTTCTTTCTGCTCTACTATCTGTACGTCTGGCTGGTCATCGATCCCCGCTTGGTCTTCCACGCAGTGGGGATCCTCATGCCCTACTCCCTCTTTGCCTTTCAGACAACATGGCCGTTCTTCGTCGAGCATCTGACGCGCGTCGGGGGATCCGTGGAATACACGGCCCGCTTGCTCACGCAGTTCTACGCGTGCGGCCCGGCAGGAGCGCTGATCGTCACCGCCGCGGCGTGGTGCATGAGCGTTTTCACCGACTGGCTTGCTCGCCGGGGCGGACGGGGCAGCGCGGGCGTGTTGCGGTACGTGCCGGCGGCAATCCTGCTGGTGATGTTCTGCGGCTACAATCAACCACTTCGGCCCGTATTATCGCTGCTGGTGGCCCTGGGCGGGTTCGCGATCTACGTCCGCCTCGCGCCTGCGGCTCCGACCCGCCGGGCCGCGATGCTCCTGACGGCCTGTCTGATCTTGTACTACGTGGCGGGCGCCGGCAGCTTGCTCTTTGCGGTCCTCGTGGCTGCGGATGAGCTTCTGGTCGGCGGCCGAAAGGCGGCTGTCGCCGCCGCGCTGGCGTGTGCCGCAGTCATTCCCTGCGCTGCAAGTGCGCTGTTTGGCCTCGATTTTCGGGAAGCCTTCCTCGGCTTCTTCGTTTCTATTGCCGGGGTGGCGCCGGGGAGCGAGTCCTATACGCTTGCCCTTTACCTGTTTTTCCCGACGGTGCTGGCCGGCAGCGCGCTATGGGAAAGAGAGCGGATGCGTGAGACCACTGCCGATGCGAAGGCCGTCTTCCCAACTCCAGCGACGAAACGCCGCTCCCGCAAACGCGCCCCCTCGCCGAGCGAACAGCGGCGTTGTTACCCCATCCGAAAAACACCGGCAGGGTTCCTTGCAGCGGCAGTATTCTTTTTAGTTATCGCCGCGGCCGCCTGGCTCTCGTTGGACCGCCGTCTGCGGACTGTGCTGGAAACGGACTACTACGCCGAACGAGAGCGCTGGACCGATGTCTTGAGATCGGCCCAGCGGTTGCCGGAGGGAATCTACAACCTCCGCTATCACCGCAACACCATGCAGGCGCTGTATCACACGGGGCGGTTGGCCGACGAGATGTTCCGCTATCCCCAGCGGCGGGGCGTGAACATGTTCTTTACTCCGCCGGAGTACCGCGACCTGGGCTCCTACTTCCAGGAAAGCCGTCTCTTCCTGGACCTGGGGCAGGTGAACCTGGCAGAGCAGTGCGCCTGCGAAGCCCTTGCCATTTCCGGCGAGCAGCCAGCCGTCCTGAAGCAATTGGCGATGATCCACGTCCTCAAAGGGCGATCGGAAGCGGCCGAGGTGTGTCTGAAGGCGCTGGCCAAACACCCCTTCCACCGCCGTGCCGCCGGCGAAATGCTCCACCGCCTGAAAGCGGATCCGGCGTTGGACAACGACCGGCAAGCATCGCGGATCCGTGCGAACATGGCCTCGAGGGATGCCATCGCCCAGAAGATGAACGCGGAGGATTTTCTGCAGATCCTTCTGGAAAGCAACCCTCGCAACAAAATGGCGTTCGAACTGCTCATGGCCCAGTACCTGTGCGACGGAAGGTCCGCGGAGGTCGCGGCGAACCTTTCGCGCCTGAAGAATTTTTCCTATCCGCGCGTCCCCCGCTACTACCAGGAGGCTTTGGCAGTCTACGCTCGGTCTTCCCGCGACCCATCGCCGCTGGCCGAGTGGGAGCCCGATCCCGAAGTTCTCCAGCGGCAGCAGGATTTCATGCGGATCGCATTGGGCGCGAGGAGCCCGCAGGAGGCGTTGCGGGGCGTGCTGGAAGCCGGTCTCGGCGACACTTACTTCTTCTATCTCGCCAACTGCATCTCGAGCCAGTGATACGATGCAAAAGAACCACCGCCTTCGATTCTCGATCATCGCGGCCATCGCATCCATCGCGGCCGGCGCGTGGTGGGCGGTCGGTTCGGGGCGTCCACCCGGCATGGACGTGGAAATGGTTCCCAGGCCCCCTCGGATCAGCCCGGACTACGCGGGGATCGTATTGCCACCAAACGTCGCTCCCCTGAATTTCGCGGTCCGCGAGGAGGGTGAGCGGTTCTTCGCCAGGATTTCCGGAGAGGCGGGCGAACCGGTCGAGATCGTTAGCCGATCCCGCGCCATCGCCATCCCGCCTGGCCACTGGCGGGCGCTGTTGGACTGCAATCGCGGTAGAGATCTACGGTGGGAAGTCTATGCAGAACTCCACGGGCAATGGCGGCGCTATCACACGCTGATTAACCGGGTTGCCGAAGACGAAATCGATCCCTACCTCGTCTATCGCCTGATTCCTCCGGTCTTCAACACCTGGAACGAGGTCGGCATCTATCAGCGGAGCCTGGCCACCAGCAAGGAATCGGTTGTGCTGGACGGCAAGTCGCTCGGCAGCGCTTGCGTCAACTGCCACGCTTTTTCGGGAAACGACCCGCAGCGGATGCTCATCGCCATGCGCAGCGATTCGCTGGGAAAAGCCACCATTCTGGCCGACGAGGGCCGCGTCGCGAAGTTGGACACGGCCCTCGGCTACACCGCATGGCATCCGAGCGGTCGAATGGCGGCCTATTCCACGAACAAGGTGCGGCAGGTCTTCCACACCGCCGGGCCCGAGGTCCGCGACGTGATCGATCTGGAGTCGTCGCTGGCGTATGTCCGCATCGCTTCCCTGGAATCGAAGCAGGTGCCCGGTGCCTCGGATGAAGGGCAACTGGCGACCTATCCTGCCTGGTCGCCGGACGGGCGCTGGCTCTACTACTGCCGTGCGCCGCTTCTCTGGACCGACCGCGACGCAGTTCCGCCCGAGCGCTATGCCGAGGTCAGGTACGACCTGATGCGGATGGCCTACGATCTGGAAACAGACCAGTGGGGAGATCCGCAAACAGTCCTCTCGTCGAACGAGACGGGGCTCAGCATCCTCCTGCCCCGCGTCTCCCCGGACGGTCGCTTTCTGATGTTCTGCATGTGCGGCTACGGTTGCTTTCCGGCCTTCCAGCCGACGAGCGATCTGTACCTCATGGACCTCCAGAAGGGTACTTACGAGAAGCCGCCGATCAACAGCGAGGCGTCCGAGTCGTGGCACTCCTGGTCGAGCAACTCACGGTGGGTTGCTTTCAGCAGCAAACGCGGAAGCGGGGTTTTTACCCGCTGCTACCTGAGCTATATCGACGAGACGGGCCGGGCCCACAAACCCCTGGTTGTTCCGCAGGCCGATCCCGAATTCTACGAGTCCTTTGTCAAAACGATCAGCGTCCCCGAACTGCTCAGAGGGCCCGTCGGCGTAAGCCCCTCCGCGCTGCGGCGAGCCGCGAACTCGGACGACGCGGTCCCCGTCGCCGCAGCGCGGGGCGGTCGGTCTCAAGTCGACGACTCCGAGCCCTACCGGCAAGCCGTCCCGTAGCGATTGAAGATACCACCTGCCCTCGCACTTGCCTACGTTCTGAAGCTCAACGCAATCCCGGCGGCAAATGGCATGATCGGCACAAAAAAACCGGGCGTCGCACTCTCTCGCGACGCCCGGTGATCGTCATGTCAGCCTTGCGCTGGCTTCAAGCCATCGTGCAGGAACCGTCTCATCAGAAATCGTTGACCGTCTCGCCGCCTTCCTTCGTCCCCAACGCACCCCAGACGCCGTAATTGCTGGCTCCGGACGTCGCCGGGGCTGCCGCGGTATTGCCGGCGTTGATCGTCTCGCTGATGAACCGAACGGAGGCGTCGGCCATCGCGCAATTCACGCCGCCCGGATGGTTGCTGGTCGGAGGGAAGGGTCCGCCGCTGGAGTCGTCGTTATTCGTCGACCCGCAACTCGGATTGTTCGGCGGCAGCGCCGTGTTGAAGCCGATATGCGACGTGGAACCATGGGCCCACCTCACGCCGACCCAACTCGTCACGCTTGCAGTGTTATAAACCCGCGGATCCGTCGTGCTGACGTAGGTTAAACAAGTCGCCGGACTGGTTTCAACGCCCGTGCCGGCCGTATGCACGGTTCCACGCAGGATCATCTGCGCGGGTGTTCCGACGAGATGCTCCGACAACAGCAACGTGTTGCTGGTTCCGTCCGTGATCAATGCGAAGGTTATCTTGGAACCGTAGTTCCCGAAGATACCTCGTGGATTGGTGGACGAGTTATTCGTTGCTTGGGTAAGCGAGTCTCCCACGCAAAACAGGTAGTTGTTCCTGCCGTAATCGAGCGCGCCCTTGCCGGGACCATTGCCGTCCGAAGGGCAGAGCAACGTGTTCACTTGTTGGCGATACGGCATATACGCAGTCGCATTGGCGCCTTCATGCGGGCCCCACGGGCAAGGGCCAAACGGCGCGAAACTCGTCCCTCCGTAGTTCTGCGACGAAGACCATTGATCAAAAAGTGCTTGCTGTTCGATGTAGGGCAGCAACCGCATCAATCCCGACCCAAACTGACCATTACAGTTGTCGCAACCTCCTTGGGAAGTTCCTTGTTTCTTTGCGGGGAACACGTTGTACGTGTCCACATAGTTGTGTACCGCCAGCGCAAGCTGCTTCAGGTTGTTTGTGCATTGACTGCGGCGAGCGGCCTCTCGCGCAGCCTGTACCGCCGGCAACAACAGCGCAATCAAGATTCCGATAATGGCAATCACGACCAGCAACTCGACGAGGGTAAACCCCCGCACACGATTTCGGCAGACCATAGAATTCTCTCCTCACGAATTGAGTTCAGGACCGAAAAACCGTAAACACCCATTCGCCCTCCAGGGCGAGTTACACAAAAAAAACCTCACCATGTTCCGGCAGTCCACTTCGCATCCATCTCCGTAAATGTGGCATAAGTCGACGATTTCCACAAGTAAAATGTTGGGAGTTGACCAGAATTGGATCGTATACTGCCCCCGCTAATGGATTCAATCCACCCAAAGTGGCCGTTGCCGCCACTTTGAGTCCATCTTTAAACGGGCGGAGTGATTTCGGAACTGCCTTGCTTGACAACTCATAGGCGTTCAGTACGTTGTAGTTACCTACGACGATCCACATTGGGCAACTTTTAACCGGAAGGAACTTGGGATGATTCACTCACAAGCTTGCTGGTCCCTGGCGTTTGTTCTCGCCCTGTTTGCGGCTGGCTGCGGCGGTCAGGCGAAAGACCCAAATCGGCCGGGGACTGTCCCGGTGACGGGAACGGTGACACATGGGGGTAGTCCTGTGGATGGGGCTACGGTCACGTTTATGCCCCAGTCGGAAGGAAGCGCGGGCGCAGTTGGCAAGACGGACGCATCCGGAAAGTATTCGCTGACGACATTCCAGCCTGGCGACGGGGCGATTCCAGGTACGTACCAGGTAACCGTAAGTAAGGTGGTCATCGAAGCAGGAATCTCGGAGGAAGAGTCGAACGCATATCTGGCTCGCGGTGAGACTCCTCCCGCTCCCACCGAAAAGAGCCTACTGCCCGAGAAATACAAATCGCCCGCGACGACCGACCTCACCGCCGAGGTCAAAGACGGTGCGCCCAACACCTTCGACTTCCAACTCGCCGACTGACCCGCTCCCGTAATCGGGCGAAGGCGAGCCCGTTGCTATTCTCATGATTTGGTGACGGGCGGTTATTCAGGCTCCGAGAGTTCTTGCAGACGCCGATTCCCGCCACGGCTGCTTAAATGATACAGAGTCTCTACCCAGAGATCTCTGCCAGCGGCAGGCCAAACCCAGGCAGGAGATCGTCCGCGGAAAGCGACTCGCGCGCTCTGAGGATCGTGACGTTTCGGCGACTGTGATAGACGGTAACCGTCCGCGTATCCGAATCGACCACCCATACGGCGCGACAGCCGGCGTCGAGCCATTGGTGGACTTTGCCGAAAACCTCGCTGGCCCGGTCATGAGGCGAGATCACCTCAACGGCCAAGTCGGGTGCTCCCGGAAAGAATCCCTTGCCCAGCCCGTCGCCCAGCCGCTCGGCCCGCACGAAGGCCACATCGGGCGCCCCAACCGTGTCCGGATTATGCGCGATCTGAAAGCTGGTCTGCGCGCCGAAAACTTCCCCCAATCGGCACTGCCTGACATGCATCGCCATCGGCGCCGCCAGATGCATGACCGTCGCGCCATGATCCGCTCCCGCAGGCGTCTTCGCAATCACCTCTGCGGCGAACGAGTTCTCGCCGCTCGGTGGCGGGCATTTCCAGCAACTGCTCTGCGGTAGTCCATGTTCCGATGGCGCTCATGTTTCACCTCCATCTCATCGTAGGCCGGGCTGGCGGCCGGCAACCAGGCAATCGGCAGGAGATTGGTTCCAGCAGGGCAATACCCTCCGCGAGAAGTGGTTCCTCGATTCCGATTGTCGCTATCTTCTACTTCCCGGGGCTTTGCGACCCCAGGCTGCACCTCTCAAGCTGCGAATCAAGCCGCCCTTATTACGGAACAACCACGCACGATAGGATGGGTTCCGGGACGGGCGCAAGGAGATGGGGGGGTGACCAAAAGATACCGCGTGAGTTCGTCTATTTCCTCCACTGGGGCGTGCGCCGGTCGACCCCTGCGTGCGAACGACACACCAGCGGCTGGCAGTTCCGCGAATTGCACGTTAGAATAGTGGGCATGGGATGAATGCACATCTTGGCCGTAAGAAGGCGTTGGCAATGAGTAGGGTGATTGTTGACGAGATCCTCCGCAGCAGACTCCACAATCTTTCCGAGCCCCTCGAGTTGTGTGACGACTCGGGCCGTGTGCTTGGGCGCGTGTTCCCAGCGATGCCTCTGTCCGAGTACGAGCCTTGCGAGCCACGGATCAGCCCGGAGGAACTGCGGCGACGAGAAGAGTCGCACGAAAAGCGCTACACGACGGTGGAAGTTCTCGCGTGCCTGGAGAAGCTCTGATGTTCCAGGTCGAGTGGCTGCAGTCGGCACTCGATGAGTTGACGACCGTCTGGACCGATGCCAACTCGTCTTTGCGCGAGGCAATCAGTTCCGCCGTCTATCAGATCGACCAACTTTTGAGCAGCGATCCGGAAGAGCAAGGGGAATCTCGTGAAGAGGCCAGGCGGATTCTTCTGCTCTCTCCACTGGGCGTTTTGTTTCGCGTCGAAGACAATTCGCGAAGAGTGACCGTCTTTCACGTGTGGTTGTTTCGCAAGCGAAGTGCGTAGCAGGGCCTCGTTCAGGTCCGCAAAGCCAGTCCGCCGTTGGAACAGCCGGTCGAAATCTCGCTACGAAGCGGCGTTGCGTTGCGGCGTCGGCGCTCGGCCCGCACGAAGGCCACGTCGGGCACCCGGACTGTGTCCGGATTGTACGCGACCTGAAAGCTGGTCTGCGCGCCTAAAACTTCCCCCAATCGGCACTGCCTGACATGCATCGCCATCGGCGCCGCCAGATGCATGACCGTCGCGCCATGTTCCGCACCCGCGGGCGTCATTGAAATCACCTCGGCGGCGAACAAGCTCTCGCCGCTCGGTAGCGGGCATTTCCAGAAACTGCTTTGCCGTGGTCCAAGTTCCGATGACGCTCATGATTCACCTCCATCTCATCGTAGGCCGGGCTGGCGGCCGGCGGCAACCAGGCAATCGGCAGGAGATCGGCCCCCGGCAGGACAGCGCCCCCCACCAGAAGTGGTTCTTTGATTCCGGCTGTCGCTATCTTCTGCTTCCTGGGACTTTGCGGCGCATCCCGCTCAAGTGTCATATCCGGCAATGTCGAAGAAATTGACAGGTCTTCTCCGAATCCTCTGCCCGTCTTGGGGTCACCGATCCCAAGCGACTGCCCGATATCGCGAGTATTGCCCATGAACAAAGCGACCGATGCCTTCCGAAGGGTGGTTGACGACAAAGTGGGTCAGCCCTGGCGGCGTCTGAGAGCGACGGCGATTGTGCTCGCCCTGCTTGGCCGATCTCTGCTCGCCGGCGAGAGCCCAACAAGTTCC
Organism: Rhodopirellula sp.; assembly: GCA_012728855.1. GTDB lineage: Bacteria > Planctomycetota > Planctomycetia > Pirellulales > Thermoguttaceae > JABWBD01. The sequence goes on from JAAYEH010000200.1 coordinate 10,471, forward strand.
ATGCGGTTCTCCGGCGAACCACCGGGCGTGGCCTCCGCCAGCAGCCAAGGCAGCTTGGACATCCGTGTCCGAAATGCGGCGGACAGCCGTGCCCACGGCACCGACATGCAACCCCAGGGCACTGCTGCACCGTTCACTTCGCCCGAGGCCGCCGAGATGTGGTATGCGGGCAAGCGGGTGGATTCGGGGAATCGGGAAGCGGGCAAGTCCGACGAAGCGGCACGCGGCACGCAGCAGAGCACGGCGCCTCTTCCACCCGATCTCGGATTGAACACGGATCGTCCGAATTCAGAAAGCCCGTCGCCCGATGGCACCAAGCGCGACCAGTTTGGACTGCCGCCAGCTCCTTTCAGCCGTGCCCTGAGTCATGAGAGGCTCCAGCAGTTCCACGGCGCCTTCCGCAATGCCGAAGCGTACGAGGTCGAGACGCATCGTCCGGAAACCTCCCCGGCAGACGGATGGTTTTTGGAGTGGCCGGGATACGGCCCTCGCCGGCGGTCGTCGACGTTTCCCAATCCGTTGCGAATACGCCCCTTGCTCAACGATTCCACGGGCATCAGCGACGGCGCCTCGTGGTTGCTCGCCGGTCGCGGCCTCCCCGGGGAGGACGAGAACGCCAATCTCGACGACCCGGACCTGTCTCGCGGCGCCGAAGATCGCCTTGCCTCGTTCTCCGCTTCGAAGAAAGGGCCGGCCGTACCGTTGGAGTCGGACTTTTTCGGCGTCTCGGCCTCGCGTTGGGCTGTTGGACTGCTCGTCCTGGGCATCGCCGGTATGGCTTGTTCGGTGATCGTTCTGGCTATCCGGCTCAAGCATCCTTATCCGTCGGTCATGCAAATCGAGCTGGTCAACGCCAAGGATCTGGGCCAGCAACTGGGGCTTCAATTCGCTGGGAATTCGGTGACCTTCTCGGCTCACCCGGTCGCGTCGCGGCGCGGCGGCGAAGAGGCCGCTTCGGCATGGGCAGTCGATGCGGATTTGTCGGCGGCGACGGCGATGCCGCCGCTCAGTTTCGGGCCGACCTATGCCGATCGCCAGGCCGAGGAGGCCAAGAAGCAGGAAGAACGCGACCAGAATCTCCTCAAGGCCCTCTTCGAACACAACCTGCGGTGTCTGAGCGAGATCGACTCCGCCGCGGAGGACGACACGGTCGCGGAAGCGACGTCGCTGCGGCTGTTACGAGCGCCTCAGGGAAACTGGAACACCGAATACGCCGACCGCGAAGCCGAAGCGGGGCATGGTTCAAAAACGGGGACTGGCTCCGAGCCAAATAGCTTCTGCCGGTGAAAAACACGTTTCGGCGAGGTGCCTGTCCCCGTTTTTGAACCATGCCCGAAGCGGCACATACAAGATAACCCATCCCAAGACCAATCACGGGGTAAGGTAAGATGATCTTCAAGGAAATCACATTTGTCGGCATGGACCTGGGCACTTTCAAGACCTCGGTGAGTTGTTCCAACGGCAGACGGGACGTTGTGCTCAGCGCGGTGGGATGGCCGAAAGATCATATCGCCCGCGGAATGTTGGGCAAAGACGTGATCTTCGGCGAAGAGATCCTCGAACAGCGATTGGCGGTGAACTCCGTCCGCCCGTTCGCCAAAGGCGTGTTGAAATACCTCAGCAAAGAGGCCGCCGGGATGCCGGAAGCCGACCTCGAACGCCACAAGGAGGCGGCCAGCCTGCTGGTTCGCCATGCGGTGTCGCTGGTGAATCCGCCGGCGGACGGGCCGGTGTACGGGGTCATCGGCGTGCCGTCGCGGGCGAGCATCGCCAACAAGCAGGCCGTTCTGGCAGCGGCCGCCGGCACGTTCGACGCGGTGATGATCGCGCCCGAGCCGTTCACGGTGGCATTTGGAATGAACTGCCTGATGGAAACGGTCGTTATCGACATCGGCGCGGGAACGATCGACATCTGTCCGATGTGCGGCTCCTTCCCGTCGGAAGAAGACCAGGTAACGATCCCGCTGGGCGGCGATGCCGTCGACGAGCGATTCCTGGCTCTGCTCCGCAAGGCTTACCCCGACGCGAAGATCTCCGAGCGCAAAGCACGCGAGATCAAGGAGAAGTTCGGTTTTGTCCACAATTTGGAAGAGAAGGTGGTGGTCACCCTTCCCAGCCTGGGCGAGCCGAAGCAATACGACGTGACCGGGCAGCTCAAAGACGCCTGCGGCACGCTCGTTTCGCCGATCGTCGATGCCCTGAAAGACGTGATCGCCAAGTTCGATCCGGATTTCCAGGATCGCTTTCTCGCCAATATCCTGCTCAGCGGCGGCGGCAGCCAGATCCGCGGGCTGGACCACCTGCTGGAAGAATCGCTGGCGCCGTATGGGCCTGCGAGCGTGACGAAGGTCTACGACTACGTCTTCGCCGGCGCGGTGGGGGCGTTGCGGCTGGCGATGGCGACCCCCGCGGAACACTGGACCCAATTGCAGCAGCGATCCGGGGGCTCAACGGCTACGGCGAGGAAGGCGGCTTGAGGTTTCGACAAGTGGGGTTTCAGTTTTCAGTTTTCAGTTTTCAGTGCTCAGCTTTCAGGCCGTTATGGCGCGGAAGGGAGCCCGAGATTCTGGCAGGTTCTTGAGCCAATTCAGCAACGGATCGGGCGACTATACCGAGGATCGAGGCCGGTGGCTGGATGAGTTCTCCCTGGAGCGAATCGTGTCGGAGATCAAGGGCGCCAAGGAACGGCTTAAGTGATCCACGTTAATTGCCGAGCCTGATTTTGATCGATTGCGACAGATCCGCAACCGGCTTCCCTCCTTGAATCATCGGCGGAATTCAGATCATTTACCGCCGCTCGCTAATCCCTTATCGCGGGTTGCCCCTGCAGATCGATCGCCGCGGCGTGGCGTTTTGCCTTTGGATCGCCGGCCGCGTGAATGGTGCCATCGGCCGGGTCGATCCAGAGCATGACGGGATGGGCAATCGGGCCGCCGCTTTGTTCGACCCGATGACCGCGCCGCGCGAGTTCCTCGCCGACCTCCAAGCCGATCTCGTCCTGAAGCCGCAAGCTGCCCAGCGCGACCACGGCGGCCGAACGGTCCGGGTTGGGGTCGAACGAGTTTTCATGTTTTCAGGACTGCGGCGAATCAGGAGCGTGTATTGGCTGGACAACTCACATGGCTCCTCCAATTTGATCACCGCCGCAGTCGCACGACTTGATCCAGCTTTCGCTTCGGTTGCGGCGTCGCGTTCGGGTCTCGCCACGGCAATGTCGGGCATGACCGGCTTGGCGGGCAGAGCGGCGTCGGGTGTGACGAGGATCGTTTCGGATTCCACAAAGACGAAATACTGCGGCGGCAACTGTGGGCGGAGCTGAGATCGCACCTGAAGCAGCCAGTTCTTATGGAAATAGGCCCACCAGCCCGCCGCTTCGATCCTGGACAGCAGCGCGTTGGCGCGGTTCATCGAAGGTGCCTCCGGTCGTTGCTTTCTCCCCGAGTCATACTCCAATCTTCATCCTTAGAGCCTATCCCAAAACCTCGGAGGAGAAGGGGACAGGCACATTTTGCTCCGAAAACTCCGCAAAATGAGCCAGTCCCCGACGGTTTTGGGATAGGCTCTTATTATATCGCGGCCTTCCAACGCAACCAAATCGTTTAACCGTGTCCTCCGTGGCTATCACCAGGTCTCGTCATGCACCGCTTCGTTGCGGTAGCGTGTTCGCGGCCCGTGTGATTCCGCCGGCCAGCCCACCGCGATCACGGATACCGGGAGGATTTCCTCGGGAACGCCCAGCAGCGAGCGGATGTGTTGCATACGATCCTCGCGCGGGTGGACGCCGAGCCAGCAGGCGCCGAGGCCCAAGGTGGAGGCAGCCAGCAAGAGGTTCTCGATGGCCGCGCCGCAATCCTGCAACAGATACGACACCTGCTGATCGTGGGCGCGGCGGAGGTCGCCGCAAACCACGATGCCCACGGCGGCATCGGCGAGCATCCTGCCGTTCGGTAAACCTGCGGCGATCCCGGCCAACCGGTCGCGGTTGCGGACGACGATAAACTCCCACGGATCCTTCGCCGCCGCGGATGGCGCGGCCATCGCCGCTTCCAACAGGTCGCGCACGCGATCCTCCGCAACGTCCTTCGATTGGTAGGCGCGGATACTGCGGCGAGAGAAGAGGTGATTTAGTTCCGAGTTCATGCTGTGATTCTCCATCATCGCAAATCTTCATAGCCCCAAGTCTGAACGTACGCCGGGCGCGAGGAAAGGTCAAGGGCGGCGGCCACGAAGGGCGAGAACGCCGAGTCCGAGACACGTATTGGCTCATGGTGATGGAGTGTTTATAATATGCATGGGCATAGATGGAATGGAATGGGCAAGCCTGACTTCCGACAGAGATCGGTGCGTCATTTATCGTTTTGCCGATGCTGAGCGGTGCCGCACGATCCGAGGCGAACCGCCGAGGGCCGAAGACGGGGAAGATCCCGAGAGAGGACGGAACAGAGAAGAGGAACCCGTGGTGTGTTCGAGGCAGTAGTACGGGTTCCTCTTCTCTGTTCGCCTTTTTCGTTCTCGGATGCGGCTGCGGTTTTCGGCTTTCTGGCGGTTTGACGCCTACCGCACGGTGCCCGCCAATCATGCTGAAGACCCGGTGTGCAGGAGTTTCGCCGTGACGATGACGAGCAAAGACCGGATGCTCGCGGCACTTCACCGCGAGAAACCGGACCGGTTGCCGGTCTCGGTACACCAGTGGCAGCCGTACCATTTGGATCGTTTCCTGGGCGGGATCAGCGCCCTGGAAGCGTTCGAGAAGTTCGGCATGGACGCCCAAATCCAGTACTTCGAGTCGATGGGGCAGTTCTGGCTCGTCGACGCCGACTTCGCCCGCTTTTCTACCGCCGAGTGGATCGACGAGGCAAAGGTCGTCTGCGACGATCCCGACAACCGCATCGTCCATCACACGATCCGCACTCCGGCCGGCGAACTGACGTACAAGACCGCCGGCAATCGCATGACCACCTGGATCACGGAATACCTGGTCAAGCGGGATGAAGACATCGAGTGGATCGATCAGTACATGCCCGTGCCGCCGTTGGACCTCCGGCCGATCGGCGAGTTATACGATCAGGTCGGCGACCGCGGTATTGTGCGGGGATTTGTCTGGGGCGATCAGGCGGGCTGCTGGCAACACGCCTGCTGCTTGATGGACGTCAACCGGTTGATCCTCAAGTGCATCGATCAGCCCGACTGGGTCCACCGCTTTCTGGCGATCCTGTTGGAAAAGAAGCTGCGGTTCGTCGATTCCATGCGCGGGGCGAAGTTCGACCTGGTGGAGACGGGCGGTGGAGCGGCCTCGTCGACGGTGATTTCTCCCAAGCTGCACGCGGAATTCTGCCTCGCCTATGACCGAAGGCTTCACGACGCGCTGAAGGAACACGGTTTCTTGATTACCTATCATACCTGCGGCGGCACGCGGGGCATCGAGGAGTCGATCGTGGCCAACGGCTGCGACGCCTCGGAAACGCTGGCTCCGCCCAGCGTCGGCGGCAACCAGGAGCCCTGGGAGTTTGCCGACGTCATCGGCGGGCGGCTGGCGATGATCGGCGGCGTCGACCAGTTCAACGTGGTGACCGACGGCAGCGACGGACTTATCCGGCAGACGGTGCGAAAGCTGTTCGATACGGTCGGCGCCCGCGGCGGCTACATCTGCTCCCTGAGCGACCACTTCTTCGAAACCCCGCCGGAAAAGCTGCAAGTGTTTGCCGACGCGGCGCGCGAGTGCGTCTATTGAACCGCGCCGCAGGGCTCTTAGTGGCGCCGCCAGAACGACGGCGCGAACAATACCAGAATCACGTAGATCTCCAGCCGGCCGAGCATCATCAGCCAGATGAAGAGAAGCTTCGACGCGGGGCTGAAATTCGCGTAATTCTTGGTCGCCCCGACCACGCCCAGCCCCGGGCCGATGTTGTTCAGCGTGGCGGCGACGGCGCTGGCGGCGTCGATCAGTTTGTGCTCGATCTCGTGGCCGTAGTCGGTCCAGGTGCTTTCCGGCTCCACAGCGACGACGAACAGCCAACTGAGGGTAAAAATGGCCAGCGCCAGACCGAAATAAACCGGCACGTTCATGCGAAGCTGCTGATCCTCCACCGGTACGCCTTGCAGTCGCAAGGGCCGGACGACGCTGGGATGGTAAGCCTTCTCAGTCTCCAGGCGGAGCGTCTTGAAGAAGAGGATATGGCGAACGACCTTCAAGCCGCCGCTCGTGCTCCCGGCGCAGCCGCCCACAAACATCAGAATCAGCAGTAGGGCTTGCGCGAAGCTGTTCCAGCCGTCGAAATCGGCGGTGCAGAATCCGGTGGTGGTCATGATCGAAACAACCTGGAACAGCGCATAGCGGACCGCCCCGCCGAGAGATTCTCGCTGGCGGTTCTCCTTCACGACGGGCAGCGGCTCGCTCGCCACGGCGCGCGGTTCGGCGCCGACGCGTTCGATCTGCTCTTCCGTGGATTCGATCGACGCCGAGCCGACGGTCATCGCTCGGAAGTCGTGAAAGTACATGCCCGCGACCACAATCGCCACGGTTGCCGCGGCGATAATGCCGGTGTAGGTTCGCCATTCCACATCCGCCAGCACGCTGCGAATTTCCCGGCGAAGGAGGGCGTAGAGCAGCATGAAATTGGTGCCGGCCAGAAACATGAAGCCGACGATGGTCATTTCGATCAGCGGTCCGTTGAGCCCCGGCACGGTGGCGAAGTGCGCGACACTGGCGTTGTACGTGCTGAATCCGCCGGTGGCCATCGTGCCGAAGGCGTGGCAAAGGGCGTCGAAAACCGAGAGCCCCTCGACCATTAGCACGAACGTGAGCAAGAGATTCAACCCGGCATAAATGAGAAACAGCACCCAGGCCGTGTGCTGGATCCTCGCTTGCGGCGAAGAGTGACTGGGGCCCGGCATTTCCGCGCGCATCATCGCCTTGCCGGCCGAGCCTTGCCCCAGAATGGCGACGAACAGCACGATGATCCCCAAGCCGCCGAGGAAATGGGTGCTCGACCGCCAGAAGAGGATGCAACGGGGCACCAGCGCGGGATCCTCGAGGTCGGTGAGCACGGTAGCGCCCGTAGTGCTGAAGCCGGACTGTGACTCGAACATCGCGTCGATAAAGTGCATGCGGATTCCCGGCGCGCGTTGGGTAACCGACAGTTCGTAGGGCAGCGCGCCGAGCACCGTGGAAAGAACCCAACTGAGGCCGACCACCGCCATCGCTTCGCGACGGAACAGCGGAGCGCGGCTGTTTCGCCCCAGGTAGCGAAGGACGCCCCCCACGGCGAAACAGAGGATGATCGAGCCGAGCAAGCCCAGCATTCCCTGTTGTTCATCTTCCCAGCGGCCGCCAAAAATCGGCAGGCCCCAGGGGAGGCTGAAAACCATCGAGCCGCCGATCAGCATCGCCACGAGGCTGAGCATTCTCGCAACCAGGGGCGTATTCATGGAGTGCTCCGACGTGTTGTCCCGGCGAGATCGCGATCTGGATTCCGGCGACGGCAAGACGCGGCGCCGCTACGTCCGGCCCCGACTGAACAGTTTGACGGTGCCCTCCACGGCTTCTTCCTGAACCAGGGCTACGACCGTATCGCCGGGGGCCAGACGGTCGTCGGCGCCCGGCACCTGAACGTAGTTCTCCCGAATCACCGCCGCGATCAGGCATTGAGAGGGGAGATTGACGTTGGCCAGCACGTGCTCCGTCGCCGCCACTTCGGGAAGCACCTCCAGTTCGAGAATATCGATGCCCGCGCCGGAAGCTAAAGGCATTCGCGAGATGATCGGCCCGCTGTTCAAAAAGCCGAGCACCTGTTTGGCCACGACCTCACGCGGGCTAACCGTGTGGTCGATCCCCAGCTTGCCCACGACATTGGCGTAGTCGGGCCGGCTCACGATGGCGATGATCGTCGCGGCGCCCATTTCGCGCGCCTCGACGCCGGCCATAATGTTGTTCTCGTCGTCACCCGTACAGGCCACGAAGACGTCGGCGCTGCCCACGCGTTCTTCTTCAAGCGAGGCGCGGCGTTGAATGTCGTTGTGGACTACCGTCGTGTGCTTCAGATGACTGGCGAGGAAGTCGCATCGATCCCGATCCGACTCGATCAGCACCACCGCGAAACGTCGGCCTTCGAGAACTCGCGCGAGCTGATAACCCGTTTCACCGCCGCCGGCGATGACCACGCCGCGTTTCCGTGGAGGCTCGATCTCGAACAGCTCCTTGACGTCGTCGATCTCCTCGTGACTGCCGAGCAGCGTGATACGGTCGCCCAACAGGATCTGGTCTGAGGCCCCCGCGATCCGCAGCCGTCCATCGCGGGAAATCGAGCCGATCCGAACCCCCTTGGGCAGTTTCAATTCCTTCAGCGGCGCCCCGACCGCCGAAACCCTCTCCGTCACCACGATCTCCTGCATCTCCAACTCGCCACGGGCGAAGTTTTCCACGGCCACCAGGCCGGGATGGCGAATGCCGCGGGCCAGCTCCATCGCGGAAAGATGCTCCAGGCTGAGAAGCCGGTCGATGTGGAAATGCCGCTGGTAGTCGAACGTGCTCAAGTCGCGAAACACGGGTGCATACACCCGGGCCACCCCGCGCCGGCACCCCATCCCCTTGGCCATGCTGGCGGCAATCATGTTGACCTCGTCGCCGTTGGTCACCGCCAGGCAGAGGTCCGCTCCCATCACGCCGGCCTGAAAAAGCACACTCGACTGGGCGGCTTCGCCGGTCACCGCCCGCACGTCCAATTCATCGTTCACCCGCCGCACCACGGCCGGATCGCGGTCGATGACCGTGACGCTGTGGCGGTTTTGACAGAGCAGTTCGGCGATCGACGTGCCGACCGTTCCTGCTCCCAAGACGACGATTCTCATCGGTGCGGTCCCTACCCTTTCGCGGTCAGACCAGCCAGGCGATCACCTGGAGCACGACAAACACCGCGGCCATGAAACCCACGATCCAAACACCGATCCGAAAGGCATGAGAAAGAACCTCGCCGATCAGCTCGTGGCGGGTAGCCGCATAGACGAAACTCACCGAAAGGATCAGTGGAACGGCAAACCAGAAGTCCTCGGCCCCGAGGACGGCTAGCACCAGGTTGTCCATCTCTTCTTGCTCCGGGGCTTGGGCGGGTGGTGGAAACGTTACGACCCGGACGGCTCTTGCGATTCATCGGTTTCGTCATCCTCGCGCCGTCGGTCCTCCTCAAGGATTACCGGCCCGCCCCAGGCGTCGTAGATCGCCAGGATATTCAACAGCCCGGCGATCATCGTATACACCGTGCCTAGTTCGAAATAACGGTGCAGCTTTTTGTGGAGTTCGTGAACGGTGGGCTGCTCGCCGTCGCGTCTCGCCTCGCCGAACTGGTCGAAATGGCCTCCCATCGCCGGCGGCGCCATGAAGCCGCCGAACAGCGGCTGCTTGCCGTTGCGGACGCGATTCGCTTGGACCAGCGCGGGCAGAGCCGGCAGGCCCGCTCCCAACTGGCACAAGTAAGGCAAGCGGCGATCTCCCGGACGCCACGAGGCATAGACCACCCGACCCCATCCTAGCTCACTGCTGCCGCCCAAGTAGACTCCATACCAGAAGATGCCCATGATCGAGACGAAATAGATGACGGCCTTGGCGGTTCGACCCTGGTACAGATGGCCGAGGCCCGGAATTAGCCAGGCCAGCAGCGCCGCCAATCCCGGATCCTTCAGTTCAATATCCAACGGGCTCTTCGTGTCGAGGGCGTCGTTAGCCACGGGGGCCGTATCTCCTAACGCGGCCTGCAGCCGCAACCGAAATTGTTCAACCGCAATGGCCAACGGCCTGCGCGGAATGTACCGTGGCGAGCTTGTTTGCAGCGCCTGCGCACGCCGTTCCGGTTCAACGAGCCCAACCAGCGCGCGGCGCGAGGAAGTTTATCAACAGAGACTCCAACCCCCCGATAAGGGAAGGCGCCTTCCGCTGTTCACTCCAGCTATTCTAGTTTCGCGGGAGAATATTGCCAGGGCATCAAGCCTCTGCCGGCAGAGCCTCCGGTTTGATTTGGCTCAAACGTGCCAGCAGATCGTGTCGGTCGACGATGCCCACCACGCGGTTCCCACGCAAAACCGGCAACCGGTGGATCCCGAAGAGTCGAAACCGCTCCGCGACGCATGTGAGGTCGTCGGTCTCGTCGACCGTATGAACCTGATGGGTCATGTACTGGTAGACCTCGCTGTTGATGCGGTCGAAGTCCCAAATCAGATCGAGCACATCGAACTCGGAGACAATGCCCACCAAGTGACCCTGGCGATCGATGACGGGCAACCCGCTCTGGTGGCGGTCGAGCATCAACTGCAAGGCGGTCGTAATGGGAGTATCAGGGTCGACGGAGACGACATTCGCGGACATGATGTCCTTGGCTTTGAGCATCGCTGCTGACGCACTTTACGGTGAAATTCGCGGAAAAGGTGGCCACCAGCCGGAGTACGCGTTTCTCCGCACGATCGCGTGGACCGGTTCCGGCTAGTATCGCCAAAACATGTAGGGGAGGTTTAGCCGAACTGGTTCAGGATGGTGTCCGCGCTTGCCAAACTCCCCAAGTAGGACTAGATTGACTCTGAAGTGACCGGTTTCCCACTAGAGAACCACCCGGCAGCAGGCACGGAACCATGGGACTAATGGATCGGTTCAGGCCGATTTTCGGGCAAGGCAAACTCGACGTGAAGGAGCGTTTCGAGTTGTTGCGGGAGGCAATTTCCGGCACGATGTCGAAGTTTTACCGGGCTCGCGACCGGAAGACCGACAAGGTGGTGGGGCTGAAGATCCTCGACCCGGCCAAAACGGCGGCATTTGAGGCTCGTTTCAAAGGGCTGAAGAAACCGACCGAGGGTGAGATCGCCATTCAATTTCGCCATCCGGCGATTGTCGAAACCTATGAGCACGGGCTGACGACGACGGGCGCCCAGTACTTGGTGATGGAGTTTTTGGAAGGGGCTGGGCTGAATTCGCTCCTGCTATCGGGCAACGAGCAGCTCAACGGTCGCCGCCTTCAGCACATCCGCCAGGTGGCCGAGGCCGTTAGCGCGGTCCATGCGTCGGGCTTCATCCACCGCGACATTTGCCCCCGCAATCTCATTCTTACCGGCGACGCCGCGACGATGAAACTGACCGACTTCGGCCTTTCCGTTCCCGCCAAGCGTCCCTTTATGCAACCGGGCAACCGGACGGGGACACCCAACTACATGGCCCCCGAACTGGTTCGCCGCTACGCCACCGACCAGCGGCTCGATGTCTTTGCCTTCGGGGTGACGGCATTTGAGATGTGTACGAACCAACTGCCCTGGCCGCGCGGCTCGACCGGCATGGCAGCCATGTCTCATAACCGGGCGCCGACCGATATCCGGCAGTACCGGCCGCAAATTCACCCGCAATTGGCCAAGGCCATCCACACATGCATCGAGCCGGAGCTAAAGAAACGGTGCCCGTCGATGGACGAATTCCTGCAGATGATTCTCCAACTTGAGCATGAAGACCAATGACCGCAAACCGATGGCCTCCGTTCATGCTTGGCCTTGCCGCAACGACGCCCCGTTTTGGGAACGCCGGGCCGCCGACCATGTAAATTTCGTTTCTTGACGCATCGGTGGATCAACGCTACATTTGGGAAACGTGCAGTCGCTGATCGACTCCTCAGCGCCGTTTCGTACACAAATTAGGGGGATTAGCTCAGTTGGGAGAGCGTCTGGCTGGCAGCCAGAAGGTCATCGGTTCGAGCCCGTTATCCTCCACTTCACAAAGCCTTTCGTGACAATGAGTTGCGAAGGGCTTTTTTGTCGGCTATTGCACGCGGTGTCCCGGTGCTACGCCACAAGCCCAAGCCCAGGAAGACGAATTTCGACCAGGAACTGTTAACAGCCGGCATGATTCTTGTTCACGCGGTCATCGCAGCGACTCGTTGGTTGCCCTCCGATGCTTTTTCCTGGCAACTCGTTTTTTCCATGTGATTGACTTAGAGGCTCGCAATCTCCGCTCAGTCACCCGCTCCAGACGGTGACGGTCTGATTTGATCACGAGGGCGAGCAAGCCACTGGCCGGAAGGCTTTCACACTTAACGGTGTTTGCGTATGGCAAAATCCCGGCCCTCGGGCCTGGTTCAACTCGTGCGCGGCGAAATGGCCATGCACGCGGAACCTCGCCGGATATCGCCCGGTCATGAAGGCGGTGCGGCTGAAGGAACTGCGAGAGCATCCGGTGTTCCGGAAGGAGGAGGCTTGGGAGGAGGTCCGCAAATTCCGGCGACCGTTCCTCCATGTTCTGGATGCGTGCCGCTTGGCCGGGCAGGAGCAGGACTTTGCGCTAGTCGATTTTCACGCGCTGTTCACCTTGAGTGTCCCGCTGGTACGCGAGTTCGCGCAATCGGCGGGCGACCGTCTCCGTCTGCTGTCGCCTTTCCTTTCTTCCCATCGACCTGCCTCCGTCCCCTCAAAGCAAAGGCATCTCATCCCATGCACTCCCTTCATCCACCTTCCGGCGTTCACAGATGCCAGAATCCCTCCACCGTTCCGCCACCGCAGCATGGCGGTTCCCGACTTTTTCGACACCCAACTTTCGGACGGCACCAACTTGCGCCCAACACCTGCAAACACAACCACAGCCACAACCGGTGCTTACAGCCGACCCTCTCGCCCAAGTTGAATCGCAGAAAAGTCCCCATGGCGAAAAACTCCCCTGCCCGCGCGCCGCTGTCCGACCACAATCACCGCTGCCCCAAGACATTCCTAGACCGATCGCGCCGCACCAACCATCATCGCACAGGCATACTCGCGATCTCCTGGTGTCACTCCAAAGCACGTTTCTTCGAGAGATCCGGCTATTTCTTCCCCTCGCGTTTCTTCATCTTTCGATTCCGCTCTCGTCTTCGTGCAGCTTTCTCGGCCGCGATGTTGGGAAGATTGGTGAATTCAACGAGAGGGATCGGATTGCCCGGCACGCCCAGCGGCAGGTGCCTCTTCTCCTCGGGGATTGCCTCCATATCCACGATCCCGCGGAATGGGCCTGAGAAACGACATCGGCGATTCCATGCAGTAGGAGCAGGCAAGCGCTTGACCACGATATTCTATCACAGCAACGAGCATCGGACAACGCGTTGGTCCCGCACCGCAAACCCATCCTTTGGAAAATCCATGGCCAACGGGCAGGACAAGAACATGCCTAGCAAATGCACACCATTTCTACTATGCTGGCGAGAATGAGAGGCACACGGTGCGAAGCTACGGGCGGTGTGTCGCAGCGAAGCGCGAGGCGGCGCGTGCGCAGTTGGGCCAGGCGGCGATTTGCCAGCCGGAGCGGATCGCCTGGCAGGAATTCTTGGTGAAGCTGGGCCGCGAGTGCGATCGAGCGTTGTCCCTTATGCGGCGCGGAATTGGTTCCGTGCGGCGAGTTTCGGCGGGGTCGAGCGCCACCGGTTTTCGAGTTCGGCCTGGGGGATGCTCTGTCTTGAAGCGGAGCTTTCGAGCAGTTCGGAGCGTTGGCCTGAGTCTTTCTTGTGCAAGCGGGGCCATTTTTGAGGCACCGCGTTTCTCTATGCCGGCCGTGGGGGCCGACGGTTTGGCGAAGTCATTCTTGCTCTGGGTGGCAGGGCTTCGGTAGAATCCACATAGAAGCAGAGGTTCGCGGCCGTGCTCCCGGTAAAGCTCCCATCGAATCGGATTACCGCGTCCTTCTCAACTGCGGCGTCGATCTGATTGAAACCGATCTTCCCATCCAGTTGGGAGACATGCTGTACGCGAAACCTGCCATTGCTGCCGCCAAGTCGCAATACTTTCACGCACCCTTGATTCCACCCTGAAGCCACACTCGTTCCGGCGGCGCAGGCGCATACCGGGTCGTAGGCACATACGCGGTCAGACGCCGAGTATTACGGCTCGGCCATCGGGAGCGACTGGCTGCCCGGCCAGTCGGACGGCAGTTCCAGGCACCAGGCATCGCCGACCAGGGGCCATGCGTTGCCGGTAACCACCCAGAGCTTGTCGCGACAGACGTAGGCCGAGTGCTCGTGGCGGGGCGACCAGATCGTCTTGGTTTTGAGTTGCTCCCAATGCCTGCCGTCGGCCGTGTGCCAGACGTCGTTCCAGTTCTTCGACGGTTTGTTCGACCAGCCGCCCAGCACCCAGACCCGGTTGCGGTACACGTCTGCCGAGAACCAGATCCGTGGCGCCCAGGGAGCCTGGTCCGTAACCTGAGTCCAGTTCACTCCGTCGGGCGAACTCCAGACATCGTTGAACCCTTGGTACTCAGGCAGGTAGTTGCCGCCCCCGAAGACCCAGAGCTTGTCGTCAAAGGCCACGGCTGCGTGGTAGGCTCGCGCGGGCCAGGGGGCCCGCCCCGTCGCCTGCGTCCAATGTTTTCCGTCGGTGGAATACCAGACGTCGTTCAGCAGGTTCTTCTCCGTACCGTCGTAGTAGCGCTGGGCTCCGCCGAGAATCCACATCTTTCCGTCGAAAACCGCGCCGGCAGCGCCGAGTCGGGCACTCCACGGGGCCCTCTCGGCCGCCTGCTCCCAGTCGGCCCCGTTCCTGGAGAAAAAAACCTGGTTGCCTGCCGACGCCCCCGGCAGCCGCCCCAGGTGCCAGCCGCCCATGATCCACATGCGCTGGTCGAAAACGAGGGTCGTGGGCAGATCCGCGTGTTTCCAGGGGGCTTTTGCGATCGCGAGATCCCACCGGACGCCGTCGGCCGAACTCCACACGTCCCGCGGTGGCTCGGAATACGAATCCAACCACCCTCCCAGGATCCACATGCGATCCTGAAAGACCACCTCGCCCGAGGAGTCGCGGGCCTGGAAACTCACCCGGTCCGTGGATTGGATCCAATCCGGCGCGGTCTGCCCCAAGGACGGCGACCTGCCGGTCAACAACAAGAGCACGATCACAAGCGTTCGCATCTCACGGACCTCCGGTTCAGTTCTGCACCACGCCGTTGCCCACGTTCGATAGGCAGATCCGCGCCGCGGCAACCTCGCTGAGCAGACTGCCCGCCTCTGCCGCATGTTTGCCTGCCTGGAACGTCCGCAGAAGCATCATCCGCTGGTCGGTGGCGTGCTCAATCGTTTCGGGGTTGTCGGTAAGAAGAGGAACGCCCAACAGCCGGTAGTGATTCGGCGGCTGTTCGGCGGACGGAATCGCCAGCCAGACAAAGTAGGGATCGAACGAATCGGCCATGGCACCGGTATCCGGCAGGACACAAAAGTGACCATTTGTATCCGCGCAATATACCTGCCCTGTCTTCGGGCGGCAATCCATGGCCAAGTGGGTGGCAGGTGCAGAACACCGCCAACACACACTCGTCGCCAAAGACGTGGAGCACCGCCGGCTGCTACCCCCGTGGGCCGGTCGCACTTCAGGGTCAATCCACAAACCTCCTCGATGTGGACGGCCTGCGTGGACACTCGGCGACTGATCAAGCCGTGCCCCGATGACAGCCGAGCCGACGAACGGTTCACCGGGGAAGTTGATAAAGCGCCGGTCGATACTTGGGTGCGGGGATGGGCGTGCCCCGCTGCTTGCTCTCCCTCACATTCCCGGCTCCCTCCCCGCGGACATCGAACTGGCAGCGTTGACAAGACGTTGCCGATCTCCGATGCTGTACGATCGGCAGCACCACGGGAGGGACCATTCCATGCCTGAAACCATTTCCGAGCCGGAAGAGATCTTCACTCTCGACATCCTCGAACCATTCCTCCCCGGCTTCTCGCCGCCGGAGGAACCTCACCAACCGTCCGGCGACTGGCGGCTTCAATACGGCTTGTACTCGTTGGGAGCGGTCCGCGGAATCGGGCGGCGCGTGGGCGACTTCGCCGTGTGCCGGCAGCAGCGCGGTCCGGAGGCGTTTGTGCTCGACATTCAATGCCGGCGACCGGTCGGGCCAGGATACACGTCCACGCTCACCGCCCAAATCGAAGCCCAGCTCGCGCCGCTGCCGATCCCAACCCAATGGTTCTGGGAGAGCGAAATCCTCGATTCCGCCGGGTCTCGGGTGCCGGGAAGCCAACTCCGCCGCGCCGCCGTGCTCGGCAATGGCCGGGTCGAGATCGACGGCAAGCGGGGCTTCGCGGTATCCGGTCCCTGCACGCTCAACTGGCTGCTCTTCGAGGCGGTTGGGCGGTTGCCGCGGGCGGAATCGGCGCTGCCGGATTTTACCCTGCTGGATGACTTCGACCGGCCCAAGCCCGGCCACAATCTGCGATACGACAAACGTCGAACCGTGCTGGTCGGTCAACGAACGGTCCCGCAAACCCAGCTCGAAGAACTTCCCAAAGGCCGGATCCACAAATCGGTCTGGGGACGCACCGGCGGCCGTCCGGTGGAACTGCACGCCTATCAACACACGGGCGAGGGCATCGTTCCCTTCCTCTATTGGGTCGACGCCGCGGGCCGACTCCTGTTTGCCGTCTCCGGCTTGGAAGCCTTCGTGCTCGACAGCTTCCAACGGTCGTAGCCGCATCGGATGAAAAATGCGAGAAGCGCCATGACATCACCAAACCGAACCGATTCCCGCACCACGGTTGCCACTCGCCGCCAATTCCTCAAGGCGGGCGCAGCGGCGGCGGCCGGGGCAACGTCGCTGGCCGCTCGGGCGTGGCCCGCCCCGGCCGTGCTGGAAAAGCGGCCGCCCAACTTGTTGCTGATCATCAGCGACCAGTTGGGCCTCGACGCCATCGCCGCCCACGGCTGCACCGACGCCCGCACTCACAACATCGATCGACTCATCAGCCGCGGCACGACATTCATCGAGTCGCACAGCAGCAGCCCGGTCTGCTCTCCCGCGCGAAGCTCGATGATGACCGGGTGCATGCCGGTGGAGACGGGCGTGATCAGCAACGACCGGCCGATCCACCCCAGCCGCCCCAATCTAGGGCAGTGGTTCTCCGAGGCGGACTACGAAACGGTCTACTGCGGCAAGTGGCACTTGCCGGGTGGCTATCCCACCGAGATCCCCGGTTTCCACGTGCTGCCGGTGGGCGGTGGCCAGGGCGATATCGTCGACGGCTACTGCTCCCGCGCCTGCGAGGCCTATCTGCACCAGCGATCGAAGGACCAGCCTTTCCTGCTGGTGAGTTCGCTGCTCCAACCTCACGACATCTGCTACTGGGCCATCCAAGGCAAACTGCTGGTGCCGCCGGAATTGCCCTTCCCCGGCGTGTCGAATCGCCTGCCTTCGCTGCCGCCGAACCTGCACGTCCGCCCAAAGGCTCCCGAGAAGCTCGACCGCATCAAGTACGAGAGTTTCTCGGATGATCAGTGGCGATACTATCTCTACATCTACTACCGCCAAGTGGAGATGGTCGACGCCGACGTCGGCCGGATGCTCGATGCCCTGGAAGACACCGGCCAGGCCGACAACACGGTGGTCCTCTTCACATCCGACCACGGCGACGGCCGCGGACGCCACCAGCACGTCTCCAAGTGGTATCCCTACGACGAGGCGGCGAAGGTTCCGCTGGTTGTCTCCTGCCCTGGCCGATTGGCCGAGGGTTGCGAAGACCGGACGCACCTCGTCTCGGGCATCGACATCATGGACACCTTCTGCGATCTGGCCGGGACGGCGCCGCCGAAGACCAGCGGCCGCAGCCTGCTGCCGCTGCTGGAGCAGTGCTCGGTGGCATGGAGAGAGTTTGTCGCCTCGGAGCATTTTATCGATGGTCGCATGTTGAGAACCGAGCGGTTCAAGTATGTCCGCTTTCCCGGCGACCCGGTCGAGCAACTGTTCGACATGCAGGCCGACCCGTGGGAGACCAACAACCTCTACCAGGATCCGCAATACGCCACCGTCGTTGAGGACCACCGCCGCATGCTCGCTCGCTGGGAAAAGAGCCTCGATCCCGTCGAGCCGACCGGGGAGGCCAACCGCAGAAAGCCGCAAGCCAAGGGCTGAGGGAAATCACTCATGAGCCGTGCCACGGAATTCGCCACGATCATTCTGATACTTTCACCCGCTTCCGTGTGGGCCGCGCCCACGGTCGCCAATCCCAGTTTCGAAGCCGATCGCTACACCGCCTACCCCGGCCTGGCTCGCGCTAACGGAGGCAAGATCGAGGGATGGGCATTTACGGGTTCGGTCGGTATCGATCCGTGCTGGGAAGATCCCGGCAAGCCGTCCGGGCCGATCCACGTCTTCAACGACAACGGCAAGGTTCCTCACGGACGCCAGGTCGTCTTTCTTCAGAACCGCTGCACACTCGCACAGCGGATCGAGGGCTTCGAGGCGGGCAAACGCTATCGGGTCACGTTCTATGAGAACGCCCGTCGCCAAAGCCGGTCTCCGGACCCACCCGACCTGGAGGTCACGCTGGGCGGCGAAACGATCGTTTCCCGGCACTTGATCGCCCCGGTGGAGGACTTCAACCTTCGGCGGCTGCCCTACCACTTCGTGGAAAGTGCCGTGTTCGTCGCTCCGCGCGATGGAGTGCTGGAGTTGGTCTTCAAAACGACGCTGGAAACGGGGCTGAGCGTGCTGCTGGACAGCATCTCGGTCGCGGAAGTCGAGTAGATATCCATCCGTGCCCCGGGGCGCACCATGCACTCTGCGATTTTAGGCAGCATGGGATTGGTAGCAACGGGAGCCGGTGAGACGCTGCGGGCGATTTCGCCAGAAGCGAGCAAGCGTGGGGGTGTCGCTGAGGTGGTCGGCGAC
>JAAYEH010000201.1 GCA_012728855.1 Rhodopirellula sp.
CGGCGTACAGTTGATCGGCATCCAGCACCTCGGCCAGCATCGTGTCAACCGAACCGTCTTCGTCGAGTTGCGGAAAGAAACTCGCCAGCGTCCCCGGGCAAAAGTACTTCAGCTCAAGCCAAGTGGCGGCGAACTCGACCAGTGTCGTCCAGTGATCGGCGTCCTCGTGCAGGAGGCCCTCCCGGAGCAGGATGCTGCGAACCTCACTAAACCGCGCGGTTCCGATCTGTTCCAGCCATCCGCGGAGATCCGTTGCCGTGATGTGGCCGGAGGTTCGCCCTTCTTCCAAACGGACGTGGACTCTGCTGTGGAAGAGTAGTCGCCAATAGCGGGCCAGCAGACTCCCCGGCGACATCGCCTGCAGTTCCTCGGGTTCGGGCAGAGCGAAAAGGATGAGATTCTCGGGCAGGGCGGCGTCGACTTCGGCCAACTCGACTTCGTCGACGATTTCCAGCAGGACTTCGCGACGGATAAGACAACTGCCGTCGTGCGGGATCTGAATCCGCAGCCGCGGAAGCTGATACTGGTGGCGGATGACCCGTCGCAGAACGCGAGCCGGCAAGAGCCGCACGCAGGGGTCGGTCGCGGCCAGAGCGGCGATCAGATCGTCGAGCGAGGAGTGGGCAGCCACCGATAGGCCGGCGAACGTTCTCGGCTGCGGCGCTGTCTCCATTCCTTGGTTCGTTTCAATATCTTCAAAGCACCCCAACTCGTTTAACCGCAACGGCCCACGGCCTGCGCGTGACGTGCTGTGGAGGCTCTTCTTACCGCTGCCTCCGCGCAGGCCGTAGTCCGTTGCAGCGCAGCGAGCCAGAAATCCGCGCGCTGCGTACAGAAGTCACCAACAAAAACTCCAGGCGGAGGGCATGGGATTCGAACCCACAACCCCGTTAAGGGGCACCACATTTCCAGTGTGGCCGCTAGCCATTCGCATACCCTCCAAAGTGGCGGCAGAACGGACAAAACTCTTCCGCCGCCGCCATTTTAGTCTGGCCGGCTAAAGTCCGCTAGTCAACGGCGTGCGCGCCGCTGATCAAATCGATGAAATCACGATTCGCCTTGAATTTGCCCAACTTCGCAGTCAACTGCTCCATCGCGTCGACCGGGTGCATGCTCGAAAGGGTGCGGCGGAGCATAGTCACCGCATGGAGCGTTTCGGGAGAGAGGAGTTTCTCCTCGCGACGCGTCCCGGATTGGCTGATATCGATGGCCGGCCAGACTCGCCTGTCCGCCAGCTTCCGGTCCAGCACCAACTCCATATTGCCCGTCCCTTTGAACTCCTGGAAGATCAGTTCGTCCATGCGGCTGCCGGTGTCGATCAGGGCAGTGCCGACAATCGTCAGCGAGCCGCCTTCCTCGAACAGCCGGGCGGTGGCAAACAATTTCTTGGGGATGTCCATCGCCTTGATGTCCACGCCGCCGCTCATGGTGCGACCCGTGTTGCCCACCCACTTGTTAAAGGCGCGGGCCAGACGCGTGATCGAATCCAACAGGAGGAAGACGTCCTTGCCCATCTCGGCCAGCCGCCGGCATCGCTCGACAACTAGCTGAGAGAGTCGCACGTGGCTTTCGATGTCGCGATCGAGGCTGCTGGCGACCACCTCGCCGTCTTTGACGGCACGGCGGAAATCGGTCACTTCTTCCGGCCGTTCGTCGATCAGAAGAATGATCACCTTCACGTCGGGATAGTTGGCGCAAACCGCTTGGCTGATATGCTGCAGCAAGATCGTCTTGCCGGTCCGCGGGGGAGCGACAATCAAGGCCCGCTGGCCTTTGCCTAGCGGCGTCAACAGGTCCATCACGCGCGTCGTCAGAGGCACCGAACCGGTCTCGAGCTTCAACCAATACTCGGGGTTGATCGGCGTCAGTTCGTCGAACGTTTTAACCTCCCGGTATTGCTCGGGTGGCATTCCGTCGACATCGAGGATCTCCTTGACGCGCGGCCCTTGCTGCTTCCGGCCGGGCTGCACCATCGCGTTGAGCAACAAGCCCTCCCGCAGTCCAAACTTCTCGATCATGCTTCCGGGCACGAACGGGTCGGTGAGTTGCCGCACGTAGTTGTTCGTGGGATCCCGGAGAAAGCCGTAGCCGTTGGGATGCATTTCCAGCACGCCACTGCCCGGCGTTGCCGGCCCCGTGTCGCCGCCGTTTTCCGCCGGCTCGAATTCGCGGCCATTTCCGGAAGGCCGATGCTCGTGGTACGACTTGGGGCGACCGCGGTAACCAGTTCCGTACGAACCGCCGCGGCCTCGCGAGCGGCTTTTCTTCTTTTTTGCCATACTCCACCTAAAGAGGATTCCCGCACAGCGGAAAGCACCTCGTCTCCGCTCGGGAAAGATCCCAACAGATCACGGATCGGACGTCCAGCGACGGCGCTCGACGCCCTATCAAGAAGTCAATTCCCGTCAGGCGACGAAAATCGCAGTCAACTGTCTAGCAAGCTGGTTGCGGGTTTACGCCCAAAGAGGTTTCTACACACGACGAACGTGGCGTTTTTTCGCACTATTGATACGGCTGGCCATCGACGGCCTCCCGGCAGTATCGACCAGCGGCCGCCAACAGCAGAACACCCAGGCGGAAAAACCTTCAACTCCCCCCGCCATAAATTCCCAAGATGGGGGATGGGGCCCTGAGATTCAAGATCATGGGCCAAAGCGGCTGCCTGCTAGGCAAAACTCAACTATGGCCATGATAACCTTATGGCGACGTGTGTCAAGCTTTAGGTCGACGATTCCCTGCTAATTCCCGGCAAGGTTTCTTGCCCAATTCCTGGCACGGTTCAAAAGTGGGGGCTGGCTCCGAGCCAACCGTTTGCAAACGCTCGGGGAAAAACACGCCCTGGCGAGGTACCGTTCCACTTGTGAGTCACCGTCTCATATATCCTATTTTGTGCCGTTTGGCAAGCCGAAAAAACGCCAGCAATCGCTTTCCTTGGAAAAATCGGTCAATTCCCTCCTGGCCGTTAGTTTTCACACAATTCCGTCCTCGCTTGCCTCCGATAAGGAAAGGGCCGCGGTACCCATCTACCGCTTTTCGCGATTCTGTTCTGCCTTTTGGGGGCTCCACGATGCGGGCAAAAATCTCGTTGTTGTGCCTGGCAGCCACCGGCTGCTTGCTCACGTCCACCGTCTTCGCTCAGCAGTCGATCCAGTGGCAACCGACATTGGACGTCGCCAAGAGGATTGCCGGCCAAACGAATCGGTTGGTTCTGATCCACTTCTGGTCACCGTCGTGCGAGCCATGCCGAATGATGGAACGCGATGTCTTTCCGCGACCCGACGTAGCTGCCGCGGTTGAGTCCAGTTATGTTGCCGTCAAACTCGCTGCCGACCATTTCCCCGCCACTGCACGGCAGTACGGCGTCAGTGCGTTGCCCACCGACGTGGTGATCACGCCCCAGGGCCAGGTGCTCAATAAGAACGTTGGATCGGCCGACGCCCAGAAATATGTCGCCATGTTGAATCACGTCGCCGCCGGCACGCGGCAGAATTCCTCTACTGATTCGGCTCAGGCGCTTGCCGCCGGACGCGGGCCGGATACGCAAGCTGCGCCGCCTCAACAGTATCCGCTGCCAAACAGCTATTCCAATCCTCCCTATGCGGGATTTCAAGGCAATCCGGCCGCGACCGCCGGCCAGCCCGCGCCGGTGGCGCCCTCGTACGCCATGCAAGCCGCGACTGCCGCCCCACCGCA
>JAAYEH010000202.1 GCA_012728855.1 Rhodopirellula sp.
CTTGCTGGTGGCGATGAATGTCCTTCTCCAGACGGCCCCCCTGCGGGCCGCAGATCAGCCGGAGATCCTTACGCCGCCGCCGGCTCCGCAGCCGCAAATCAACGGTGCGAAGGTCTTTGGGGTGCGCCCCGGCCATCCGCTGCTCTACACCATCGCCGCCACCGGCCGGCGCCCGATGAAGTTCTCCGTGGCGAACCTGCCCGAGGGCCTGCAGGTCGACGAGACTTCCGGTCGGATCACCGGATCGTTGCCCCAGCGAGGCACCTACCGCGTAACGCTCCAAGCGGAAAACGCCCTCGGCCGCGCCGAGCGCGAGTTGCGGATTGTCGTGGGTGACACAATCCTGCTGACGCCCCTGTTGGGCTGCAACACCTGGGGCGGTTGGGGACCGAAAGTCGCGGACGCCAACCTGCGCGCGGCGGCCAAGGCGATGGTCGATACCGGTTTGATCGATCACGGTTGGCAGTACATCAACATCGACGATGGCTGGCAAGGGCGTCGTGGCGGGCCGTACAAGGCCATCCTGCCGAACGACAAGTTTCCCGACATGAAAGCCCTTTGCGATTACATCCACAGCGTGGGCCTCAAGGCAGGCATCTACTCGACGCCTTGGATGACCAGCTACGCCGGCTTCGTCGGCGGTTCCAGCGACGATCCCGACGGCGCGTGGCAGAAGCCCAACAGTCGCCGCGACGGTTGGCAAGTCGGGAAGCACTTGTTCGAGATCAACGACGCTCGGCAATGGGCTGCCTGGGGATTCGATTACGCCAAGTACGACTGGGGCGTCGACCGCGTGGAATTGACCCGGCGAATGGCCGAAGCGCTGGCCGCTTGCGATCGCGACATCGTCATGGAAGTGTCGAATTCCGTTCCACTGGACACGGCCGCCGAGCACACGAGTTTGGCGCAACTATCGCGAACCACCGGCGACCTGGTCGACTTCTGGGACCGTTCGCAAATGCCGGCGGAAATCCGCGGCTGGGCCGAAGGCATCCGCGAAGTCTGGCTGGCGCACGACGCTTATGCCCCTTTCCAGCGGCCCGGTCACTGGAACCACGCCTGCAACCTCCGCATCGGCCTGTTGGGCGGCTGGCGGGACAAACCGTTGACGCCGACTCACCTGACGCCCGACGAGCAATACACGCACATCAGCTTGTGGTGCCTGTGGGGTTCGCCCATGATCATTGGCACGCCGATCGAGCGGCTCGATCCGTTCACCCTGTCGCTCCTCTCGAACGACGAAGTTCTGGAAATCAACCAGGATCCTTTGGGCACCCAAGGCACGCGGACGAAGGCCGCCGGCGGCGAGGCGGTGGTCAAGTCGCTGGAGGACGGTTCGAAAGCCGTGGGCCTGCTCAATCCGGGCAACGAACCCGCAAAGGTCACGATCGACTGGTCCACGCTCGGCCTGAACGGCAAGCAGCAGGTCCGCGATCTGTGGCGGCAGAAAGATCTCGGCTTGCACGCCGAGAAATTCACCGCCGAGATTCGCCCTCACGGCGTCGTACTCGTGCGGCTTACGCCGGCCGCGGCGAGCGAAAAGGGAACGGCCCAGCGCTGGTCGGCGGAGAAGGCGAGGGCGTGGTACGACAGCCGGCCCTGGCCGATCGGATGCAACTACATCCCGTCCACGGCGATCAACCAGATCGAGACCTGGCAGGCAGAGACCTTCGATCCGGAAACGATGGACCGAGAACTCGCTTTGGCCGAGAGTATCGGCTTCAACACCGTCCGCGTCTTCTCGCATGATTTGGTTTGGGAGGCGGATCCCGATGGATTCAAGAAGCGAGTGAAGAAGTTCCTCGACATCTGCGACAAACACAGAATGCGCGTGATCTTCAACTTCTTCACCAACGGCTGCTATGGTTTCGAAGGCGAGGCCAGGCTGGGCAAGCAGCCCGATCCGGTTCCCGGCGTTCACAATTCGGGCTGGGTGCAGACTCCCGGGGCGGCCAGCGTGAACGATCCGGCGAAATGGGGGCGTCTTGAAAAGTACGTCAAAGACGTGCTCACGACGTTCCGCAACGACGATCGTATTCTCTTGTGGCACCTTTACAACGAGCCTGCCAATACGAAGAAGGGGTGCAAGAGCTTGCCTCTGCTGCGCAAAGCATTCGAATGGGGACGCGAGGTCGATCCCTCACAGCCGCTGAGTGCCGTTCTGGAATGGCGCACTCCGGACGACATGGCCCAGTTTCTGGGTGAGCAATGCGACGTCGTCACTTTCCACAGCTATGGCGGCCCTGAGACCCTTAGGGAGAAATGGGTGGGGCGTGTGAAGGCATACGGCCGTCCCGTCATCTGTACCGAGTACATGGCTCGCCCTCACGGAAGCACGTTCCAAGCCATCCTTCCGATCTTTCATAGAGAGCGTATCGGGGCGATCAGCTTCGGATTGGTCGCGGGCAAAATGAACACGCAGTATCCGTGGGGCAGCAAGGAGGGTTCGCCCGAGCCGAAGGTATGGTTCCACGATATATTCCGGCCTGATGGCACACCCTTCGATGCGGAGGAGATTGCGTTGATCCAACGGCTCAGCGGCGTGATGGGCAAAGCACCAAAGAAGTAAGCACGGATAATCACGACGCGGTTCGAACCCGATCACGTATTCGTCAACGGAAACGATGAAGAACAAGACCAGCGAGGACGCAGATGAAAAGCAAGACGGCATGGCTGTGTGCGACGTGTTGGTTTCTCGGTATGAACGTCCTGCTGGCAGCCGACGCCCCGGTGCCTCCTCTCCAGAAACCGGGATGGAGACTGACTTTTCACGACGAGTTCGATCGGCCTCAGTTGAACGACATGTATTGGTTCTCAGCTTACCGATCCGGGCGCAAAGAGTATTTCAAACGCATCGGCCACGAGAGCCGATGGGTGGACCACAACGCGCATTACGTGATCGAAGACGGGGTCTTGAAATTGCGCATCGACGAAACGCTGCCGTTTCGTCCGGACAAGAGCACGCGGTGTGTCAGTTGCATCCAGACATCCGATCATCGTTTTGGCGCAACCACCGCCGAGTACCAGATTCTCGACAAGTTCGCCCAGAAGCACGGCTGGTTTGAAATCCGCTGCAAGTGCCCGCGCGGCGAAGGGCTGCTGAGCGCCTTCTGGCTGCACCAGACGGACCCTACCAAGCAGGAATACACGCCGGAAGGCGAGCGGAAAAACGTGGGAGACGGTGTGGTCGAGATCGACATCATCGAACAGCAGGGACGCCTTATCGGCGACAAGAGCAGCACGGTCGACCTCAACGTTCACTTTACCAGCGGAGCACACTACCGCCCCAAGCTTGGCATCGACGCTTCGGAATTCCACGTTTGGGCCATGCAATGGCAGGAAGGGCAGGTCGACTGGTATCTGGACGGTAACGTCATCAGCTCGTACCAAGGCCCCACTCCGCAAGAGAAGATGTTCGTCCTCATCGCGTTGTTCCAATACTCCGGTTGGATCGGGAACATCGATCCGAACATGACCTACCCACGCGATTTCGAAGTCGACTACGTGCGGGTGTATCAGCGTGACGCGAATGGCACGGTGCCCGAGCCCCAAGGAGCAGAGTGACATGCAACTAGCTATACGAATCTGTGGTTTGGCAACTCTGCTGGCAAATCTGGCGGCAATCGCTCGCCCGGACGGCGTTCTTGTTGAGCCGTACTCGGGCAAGCCAACCGCCGCAGAAACGCGGTTCGTGCGGCAGTGGGGGGATTTTCTGCTGAAACGTGGCGAGGCGGACGCAGGGCGGTATTCCGCCGACGTTCCGTTTTCGTTTGTTTGCGGCGAGCGTTCCAGCCGCGAATGGATTAAAGCCGCCGACGCCGAGATCACGTCGTCCGATTGGAACGGCGGGACTCGCAAGCACCTTCTAACCTGGAAAGACCCGCAAACGCGGCTGCTCTGCCAGATGGAACTGAGCGAGTTCCAGGATTTCCCGGCGATGGAGTGGGTCGTCCGGTTGCATAACGACGGAAGCGGCGATTCGGCGAACGTTCACGATTTCAAGGCATTGGATATCGCCTGGAATTCTCCAGGGGGAGTCATGCCGCTGCTGCATCGGTCGGTGGGCGGCCCGAGCATTGAGCAGGATTTTCAGTTCCAGACGGAGGTGATGCATTCGTCGCTATGGCGGAAGAACCGCAGAATCCGCATGGATTCCCAATCGAACGCCGATTGGATGAACGCCCTGGGCGACGCCTGCATCCCAAGCGATCAGCGGCCCAGTTCCGTTTGGCTTCCCATGTTCAACTACCAGACGGGGGACGACGGCCTTCTCACCGCACTGGGATGGAATGGCACCTGGTTCGCCGAGTTCCATCACACCGGAGAGGGAAAATCCCGCATCGCCGCGGGCATGGAAAACCTCAACGCCAAACTTCGGCCAGGGGAGAGCATCCGATCCCCGTTGTCGATGATCCTGTACTGGCAAGGGGAGTTGATGCATGCGCAGAACATGTTCCGCCAGTTTGTCCTGGCGCATCATACGCCGAGACAAGACGGGAAGATCGTCAATCCGCCGATCTCCTGCCAAACCTGGGGCGGTTGGGGCGAACAGAGGCATCTGGATATCATCCATAGAATCAAGGAGAAGCAGATTCCGTTCGACGTCTATTGGATTGACGCGGGCTGGTACGGAACCGGGAAGGTCAAATCGAACACGGTGTTCGAAGGCGACTGGGGGCCGATGGCGGGCGACTGGCGGGTCAATGAGAACTGGTATCCGAACAAGTTCGTTCCCATCAGCGCGGCGGCGAAGGACGCGGGGATGCGGTTCCTGCTATGGGTTGAGCCGGAGCGGGCGATCTACGGGCGGCCGGTTACGCTCGAACATCCAGAGTTCTTTCTGCCTCGGAAGAAGGAGTATCGCAACGGCGAAACCCTCCTGCTGAACCTGGCGGAACCGGATGCGGCGAAATGGGCCTTCGAGACGATTTCCGGACTAATCGACGAGAACAACGTTCAATGGTATCGCGAGGATTTCAACCTGGTTCCCAACGGATACTGGAACGGCGCCGACGAGCCGGATCGCACGGGCATGACCGAAATGCGGTTCGTCGAGAGCCTGTACGAGTTCTGGGACGCGCTGCTGGAGAAATATCCGTTTCTGGCGATTGACAATTGCGCGTCGGGCGGGCGGCGTATTGAGTTGGAGGCACTCTCCCGCAGCCTGATTTTGTGGCGGACGGACTACAACTGTTTCGCCGAGGCGACCGAGGAATGTACACAAGACCACAGCTACGGCATTTCTTACTGGCTTCCGCTGCAGGGGATTCGCCCGTTCCGCCGCCTGGTCGACACGTATGAGGCTCGCAGCGCGCTATCCCCGTGCGAGGCATTCGATCCCGGTGTTCTCGACAAATCCGACGAAGAATGGACGCTGCTCAAGAAAACCGTTTCCGACGCGCAGCGGGCGAAGCGATATTTCCTCGGCGATTTCTATCCGCTCACCAACGCCTACGGAGCGCTCGACTCCTGGTCGGCATACCATCTGTATCTGCCGGAAGAGCAGGAGGGCATGATTCTGGCAATCCGTCGCCCGAAAAGCGATGTCGCGGCGATGACATTCGATCTGCTGACTATCGATCCGGCGAAGAATTGGACGTTCGAAGATGCCGACAGTGGTCAAACCCGGACGCTATCCGGCAAGGCGATCCGCGAAGACAGCTACGAAGTCGTTATCCCGAAACGGCGGGATTCGAGGTTGATTTTCTACAGGGTGGCGAAGTAAACAGTCTTGCGTTATCCCAACGATCATCCACTGGGCTTTCGGCACCGCAAACCGCGGATGGGTTACGCTCGGCTGGCGTCTGCGATAGAATCTCTCGCATTCGAAACCGGATGCCGTCATTCCGGTTCGTCGTAGTCTCCAACCCCAATTCGATTCAACTTCCGTTGATCCCCCTGCCACGAAACGACTGCCAGGAAGATCAACAAGCATTTTTTTGCATTGACGTCTAACGCCAAGCACAATGCTCTTGACCGCGGCGGGTTTTCGCGGGCCACTTTGGCACGCGACCTCCGCGCGGTCCGCAAGTTTGCCCAGTGGCTCAAGAAGTCGTCCGATCAGGCTTCGGAAAACTCCATCACAAACGCCATGAAGACGTGAGGACCACGCAAAATCTACCCCCATGTGCTGGAGAGCAACCGTTGGGCGATTGAAAGCCCGGCGGATGAGGCTTGAAACGAGGAAGTCTGCTGAGGACGCCTAAGAGCCTATCCCAAAACCTCGATAAGAAGGGGACAGGCACATTTTGCTCCGAAGACTCCGCAAAATGAGCCGGTCCCCGACGGTTTCGGGATAGGCTCTAAGAACAAAGCCTCTATTTGCCACCGGGCAGTCCCGTCTTGCGATACCGCGACAGCCGGTCCTGGACCGATTCGACCGTCATCTCCTCCTCGCGCATCGCCTCCATG
The DNA here is from genome assembly GCA_012728855.1 of Rhodopirellula sp. Classification (GTDB taxonomy): domain Bacteria; phylum Planctomycetota; class Planctomycetia; order Pirellulales; family Thermoguttaceae; genus JABWBD01. Next base: position 6,412 of record JAAYEH010000202.1, read on the forward strand.
GCACGTACCGCCGCATCGGCCGCCTGGATTGTGGTCAGGCATGGGATGCCATGCGACACGGCGGCGGCTCGGATGTGCCCTTCATCGGTTCGAGCCCCTTTGCCGCTGGGGGTATTCATCACCAGGCTCAACTTGCCGTCGCGCATCCAGTCGAGGATATTCGGATGCCCCTCCTGGATCTTGCGGATCCGTTGGACCTTGATTCCAGCCTCTTCCAGCCGTTGGGCTGTGCCGCGCGTGGCGATCAGTTCAAACCCCAGCGATTCCAATCGCCTCGCCAGGCCGACGATGTGATCTTTGGCCCGATCGGCCACGCTGATGAAGATACTGCCTTGGGAGGGGAGGTCCGACCCGGCGGCAAGCTGGCTCTTGGCAAAAGCGATCGAAAACCGCTCGCTGACGCCCATCACCTCGCCGGTCGACTTCATCTCCGGACCGAGCACGATGTCCACGCCGGCGAATTTTACGAACGGAAAGACCGCCTCCTTGATCGACACGTGCGCCGGTATCGGTTCTTCGGTGAACCCTTGTTCTCGGAGGCTGACGCCCACCATCACCTTTGCGGCCGCCTTCGCCAGCGCCACCCCAGTGGCCTTCGACACGAAGGGTATCGTGCGGCTGGCTCGCGGGTTGACCTCCAATACGTACAACACCGGCCGGCCTTCCTCCTTCTTCACCGCGTACTGGACGTTCATCAGCCCCCTGACCTTCAATTCGCGGGCCATCTTGTACGTGGCCTCGCGGATTTCCTGCACGACCGGTCCGGGCAGGCTGTACGGGGGGATGACGCAGGCTGAATCGCCGGAATGGACGCCCGCCTCTTCGATGTGCTCCATGATGCCGCCGACGATGACCCGCTCGTCGTCGGCAATGGCGTCGACGTCGACCTCGATGGCGTCTTCCAGGAAGCGGTCGATCAACACCGGCTGTCCCTGGGCGACGATAAACGCCTCGGTGACGAACCGCTCGAACTGCGCGGTGTCGTAACAAATCTCCATGGCGCGGCCGCCCAGCACGAAACTCGGCCGCACCAGCGCCGGATATCCCACCCGCGCCACCTCGGCCCGCGCCTGGGCCATGTTGCGGGCGATGCCGCTGGCCGGCTGCCTCAGCCCGAGACGGTCCAACAGCGCCTTGAACTTCTCGCGGTCCTCGGCGTCTTCGATCGTGTCGACGCTGGTGCCGATAATCGGCGCGCCGGCGTTGGCCAGGGCGCGTGCAAGGTTCAGCGGAGTCTGGCCGCCGAACTGGACGATGATGCCGTCGGGGTCGATCCGGTCGCAGATGTTGAGCACGTCCTCGGTCGTCAGCGGTTCGAAAAAGAGCAGGTCGCTGGTATCGTAGTCGGTCGAGACCGTTTCGGGATTCGAATTGACCATCACCGATTCGATTCCCAGCTCCCGCAGCGCGAAACTGGCATGGCAGCAGCAGTAGTCGAACTCGATGCCCTGGCCGATCCGATTCGGACCGCCGCCGAGAATCATCACGCGCCGGCGGCCCGCCGTCTTGGCGGGAACTTCGTCTTCGTCTTCGTAGGTCGAGTAGTAATAGGGCGTGTACGCCTCGAATTCGGCGGCACAGGTATCGACCGATTTGAACACCGCCACGATCCCTCGCCGCTTCCGCTCGGCGCGGACCTCCAATTCGGTCGTATTCCAGATCGTGGCGAGCTGGCGATCGGAGAAACCGCATTGCTTGGCGCGGCGGAGCAGCGCGTCGTCGACGCGGCCCAGATCGGGCCGGCCGCGCAGCTCGTCCTCCATCTCGACGATCTCTTTGAGGTTGTCGAGGAACCACGGATCGATGGAGGTCAACTCGTGGATCTCTTCGATCGACATGCCGTATTTCATGGCGTAGCGGAGATAAAACACGCGCTGGTCGCCCGCCCTCGCCAGCTTGCCGCGGACTTCGTCGATCGATGGCTGCTCGGGGGTGGACCAGAGATCTTTGCCGTCGCAACCGAACCCGAAGCAGCCGATCTCCAGTCCGCGCAGTGCCTTCTGAAACGACTCGTTGAACGTGCGGCCGATAGCCATCGTCTCGCCGACGCTCTTCATCTGGGTGGTCAGGTTGGGGTCGGCCTCCGGGAATTTCTCGAAGGCGAAGCGAGGGATCTTCGTGACCACGTAGTCGATCGTCGGCTCGAAGCAGGTCCGCGTCTCGCGGGTGATGTCGTTGGGCAGTTCGTGGAGACGATAGCCGACGGCCAACTTGGCGGCGATCTTGGCGATGGGGAATCCCGTCGCTTTCGAGGCCAGGGCGCTGGAGCGGCTCACCCGCGGGTTCATCTCGATGACGATCATCCGCCCGGTCTTGGGATGGATGGCGAACTGGATGTTCGACCCGCCCGTCTCCACACCGATCTCGCGAATCACGGCGATCGAGGCGTCGCGCATCCGCTGGTATTCCTTGTCGGTGAGCGTCTGGGCGGGGGCGACCGTGATCGAGTCGCCCGTATGCACGCCCATCGGATCGAAATTCTCGATCGAACAGATGATCACGACGTTGTCGTCCTTGTCGCGCATCACCTCCATCTCATACTCTTTCCAGCCGAGGACCGATTCCTCCAGCAGAACCTCGTGGATCGGCGAGCTGCTCAGGCCGCGCGAGACCAACTCGTCGAACTCCTCCCGGTTGTAGGCGATATTCGAACCGGTGCCGCCGAGGGTGAAACTCGGCCGGATCACGCAGGGCAGGCCGATCTCGTCCAATACCCGGCGTGCATCGACCAGGCTATTGATCGTCTCGCCGCGACAGACCTCCAGGCCGATCTTCTCCATGGCCGCTTTGAATTGATCCCGCTCTTCCGCCTTGGCGATCACCTCGGCGTTGGCCCCGATCATTTCCACGCCGTACCGCTCGATGATGCCGTGATGGGCAAGATCCATCGCAAGATTCAGGCCAGTCTGCCCCCCCAGGGTTGGTAGCAGGGCATCCGGTCGCTCTCGCTCGATGACCTTGGCCACGATCTCCCAGGTCAACGGCTCGATATAGGTTCGGTCTGCCATCTCCGGGTCGGTCATGATGGTGGCCGGGTTGGAGTTGACGAGGACTACCTCGTACCCCTCTTCGCGGAGCGCTTTGCAGGCTTGCGTGCCCGAATAGTCGAACTCGCACGCCTGGCCAATAACGATAGGACCGGAGCCGATGATGAGGATCTTGTGAATGTCGTTGCGACGCGGCACTTTAGGGCAATCCTTCCCGCTGAAAACCTTGGGCAAGCCGACACGCCGCCTCAGTGTTGGCCGAGGCCGGCGTGTAAAATCTCTCTAGCATAACGATCCACAGGCTGGGAACGCAACCTACCGCCGGGGATCTGGGCGGCTAAAATGGTCGGTAGATCCCGCTTGCCGAGCGGGATCTTGCCTTCGGTACACGAGGAACCTTGCCACACAGGTTCCGTTCGGCAAGCGTAATTTCGGAGTCAAGATCCCGCTCGGCAAGCGGGATCTACTGGAACCTGCTCGGGCTCAATTATCGCGGACCAGTTCGCGGCCGCTGAGATTCGTCGATTCAGCCTCATAGCCCTCTGGCAGGCTCAACCGGTAGACCACTTTGTCCGGTTCTTTACGCCAGCTCAGGCGGATGGCCCCGTCGGGGGTCGGCATCGAACCTTCACAATTCTCCAGTTCCAGGGCCCCGAACCGGAGGGCGACTCGCTTGTTGACCCGGTCCACGCGGTACAGCCCCAAGACATCGCGGTAGAGGGTATGGCAGATATGGGAGGCAAAGCCGTGATTGCAACTGGCATAATCACCGACGTTCTCCCAGAGCGTGCCGGTGCGGTCGGCCATGTAGAGCAGATAGGCGACCGACTCGTCGAGGATCTGTTGGCTGCGCCCCGCGCGGGAGAGCAGTTCCATCCGCAACATGTTGCCAATGAAGGAATTGGCCGGATGAACCTCGGGGAATTCGCGGTTGTCCTTGCGCTGCGGGCCGAAGCGGTCGCGGAGGATTTGCCAGAGATCGGCGTGCGACTTGGGTGTGGCCACGTCGAAGTAGAAGGCGAAATACTGGCACACCTCGCTGCGATTACGCGTGACTTCGAGCTTGCCGTCCTTACGGACGGCGTTGTCGACGAAGAATTGCCCATCGAACGACTGCGCACGGATCGTTTGGCGGATCTGCTCGGCCTTCTGGAGCATCTCCGGTTTCCGATAAATCCGCCCCGCCGCGCTGAGGGCGGCGGCGTAGAGCATGTTGCTGGGATAATTCACGTCCTGGACGAAGCGGTTGGCCGCCGACCACTCGACGAAAACCCACCCAGGCAGTTTTTCCAACAGGCCATCGGAGTTCTGGTACTCGCGGAAAAACTCCATCAGACGCAACACCTTCGTTTCCAGGCGATCGACGATACCGCGGTCTGCGCTGCGAGCCGCAAGCTCCTCCAACTGAACCACGAACCATAAGGCCCAGTTCGGGATGAAGTTGCCGTCGTAGTGATCGGCGGGGTAGCACATCGGCAACATGCCGTCAGGGAGATGCGCAAACTGCCGCGGCAGCAGGAAGTTCTCGAAGAAGACCCGTTCGACCCGCGGTTCGCCGGTCAGATCGCAGGCGACGCGGGCGGTAAAGAAGCTGTCGCAGAGCCAGCCCGCGCGTTCGCGAGAGGGACAGTCCATGAAAACGTCGAGCGTGTTCTGGCGGAATGTCTCGACGCCGGCCCGGAACAATCGATCCAATCGCTCATCGCCGGAGGCGAACGACGCCGCCACGGCCGGATGGCCGTATTCTCGCAAATAGGGCGACTCGACAACGCACTCCCCTTCCAGACACATCAACTTCAGATAACGCAGCGTGTAGGGTTCAATCGTCTCCAGCCGATACGTGCCCGCTTCCATCTCGAAGTCCACGATGTTGGCGCAGCCGAGTCGGCGGAAGTTGACGTCTCCCTCCGTGAGAACTTCGTCGAACACGAACCAGAGCCGCGTCTTCCGCGCGCAGGTAACCGTCGCTCCCAGGAAACCGGTGCGGTTGATCCCCAAATCGAGGATTTCATAGCGGTCCTTGGCCAGTGCGATCTTCTCGCGGGCGTACGGCGCCTCGATGGGCTCGCCGGGCTGAAAACCGAGCGACTGCATTTCAATCGTCGGGATCACCGCCAACTGCCCCTCCGGAAATCCCTTCAGTTCCGGACCGACGTGAACCAGCGAGCGGTCTTTCCAGAGTTTCTGCGGAGGCGGGATCTTCTCGAATCGCCCGCGACCGACGAGCCGGACGGGCGGGTGGATCGTCAATTCAGGATAGAGGACTCCGCGGGCGAGAAGCTTCTTCTCCGGTTGGGGCGAAGTCTCCACCAGGTTCATCGCCGCCGACGCGTCGCGAAGCCAGCGATCGCTGTCGGGATCGAGGCGGTAGACTTCAATGAACGGCCGTTGGAAGCTGTAACGCTGCACTTTCTGAACGCGGTAGTCGAGCAAGGTGGCATGCATTGGCGCGCCCTCTCCGGCCGTCGAAGCCAGCACGCGACCGCCGCTGACCACCTCGGCCTGAAGAAAAGACGGCTGATCGAGCAAATAGTAGCTATTGGAGTTGTAGCCGGCCGTCTCGATGGCGATGAGATTCTTGCCGGGGCGGAGCCTTTCGGACAAATCCCATTGGTCCACCCGACAATACCCATGGGGGCCGCGTGCCGGACCGTGCCCAAGCAGTTCGCCGTTGAGCCACGCCCGGTAGACAGTAGAAGCCGCAATTCGCAACTCCGCCATTTTGTTTTCCGGGACATCGATCACTGCACGAAATCCGACCAGAAGATTCATTTCCCTTTCCCGCGTCTTGGGCCAGATCGGTCGAGCCGATAGAAAAAACGGGGATGAGCCATTCACTGCGGACTCTAGCGGCTTTCCCGGTTCCGCCGCGAAAACCGCGGCAGACAGAAACGTCCACAGCAACACGATCGGGTACTTCAATAAGGTCACCACACCACTCCCTAGCAGGAATACTTGCCACGCCCAAACCCTAATCATGCCACACGGTACGGCAGAGGTCGAGAGACGTTGAGGTTTGCCATGATGCCGTCGGTTTACAAGGCTCTGCCCCAATCCCCAAGTATTGGGCTTCTGACACTGAAAGTGGCGGGTCTTCAAAAGCGACCGGAGGGCTTGCTCGCGGCCCGGCAGCATTAGAAAATCAACTGAAAGTGCCTTAGCGACCTCGAAGACCTGAAAGACCGACTCATGGAGACCGCCTCGACGGACGACCTTCTCGCCCCAATTCCGTCCGACCGAACCTCGTTGACCGACGACGAACGAATCGCCGACATCGTCCCTCTGCCACCACCGGCCCACCTGATCCGATTCTTCCCCATTCAGGGAACCGCGACCGAAACCCTCATTGCCGGCACCCGGCGGGCAATCAAGCAGATCCTACGGGGCGAGTCCGACCGGCTGTTGGTCGTCATCGGCCCTTGCTCGATCCACGACCCGGCGGCGGCCTTGGACTACGCTTCGCGGCTGGCCGAGGTCCGTACGCGTCTGGCCGGCGACCTGGAGGTCGTCATGCGGGTCTATTTCGAGAAACCTCGCACCACGGTTGGTTGGAAGGGGCTGATCAACGACCCTTACCTCGACGGCACCTTCCGCATCAACGAGGGCCTGCGGATCGCCCGCGATGTTTTGCTGCGGATCCATCAACTGGGCGTGCCGGCTGGCTCGGAGTTTTTGGACACGATCTCGCCGCAGTACATCGGCGACCTGATCAGTTGGGGGGCGATCGGCGCCCGAACCACCGAATCGCAGGTCCACCGCGAGCTGGCATCCGGCTTGTCGGCGCCCATCGGATTCAAGAATGGCACCGACGGCAACGTGAAGATCGCCTTGGATGCGATTGTGGCGGCCCGGCAGCAGCACCATTTCCTCTCGGTCCATAAAAACGGCCAGGTGGCGATCGTCAAGACGCGGGGCAACCACGACTGCCACCTCATCCTCCGCGGCGGCCTGACGCCCAACTTCGACGCTCCCAGTGTGGCCGCAGCCTGCTCCGTCCTGGCCTCCGCCGGTCTACCCGAGCGGTTGATGATCGACTGCTCCCACGCCAACGCCGCCAAACAGCATCAGGTGCAGTTGACCGTCGCCGCGGGGATCGGCGAGCAGGTCGCGGGCGGCGACCGGCGGATCATTGGGGCGATGGTCGAATCGCACCTGGTGGAAGGGCGTCAGGATCTCAAGCGGGGCGGGCGACTCGTCTACGGCCAAAGCATCACCGACGCCTGCCTCGGCTGGGACGACTCGGTCGGGTTGCTGGAATTGCTGGCCGAGAAAGTCCGGCAGCGTCGGGGCCGGTGAGACTCCGCCCTTCGAGCATGACAGGCTCGTTTGCTTGAGCAGATCGAGGAGGAACACCGCCTATATCAAGTACGGTGGAGTTGCCGTTGCTCTCGAGTCATCGGATTGACTCCGGACTCTCGACTCTCCACGGCTGATCAGTTAGAGTGTACCGTGATCGGCGGCCCGATGTGAGGGGAGCCACGGTTCATGAATAAGGTGTATACGGGATGATCTTTCGGACACTTGCGACTGCTGTTCTCGCGGCAACGGCTTGGGCGCCGACGGACGCAGCCGAGCGCGCGGTTCCCTCTCCAAACGTCGTCTTCGTCTTCGCGGATCAGTGGCGGGCCGACGCCGTGGGTTACGCCGCCGATCCGAACGTGAAAACACCCAACCTCGACCGGATGGCGGACGAGGCCATGACGTTCACCCATGCCGTCTCGGGCTGCCCTGTCTGCTCGCCCTACCGCGGCACCCTGTTGACGGGACAACGACCGCTGACGCACGGGGTGTTCGTCAACGACGTACAACTGCCCGATAAAGCGGTGACCATCGCCGAAGTGCTTGCCGGCTGCGGCTACCGCACGGCGTATATCGGCAAGTGGCATCTCGACGGTCATGGGCGCTCGTCCTACATCCCGCCCCTGCGGCGGCAGGGCTTCGAGTACTTCAGGGTTCTCGAATGCACGCACAACTACAACCGTTCGGCGTACTACGAGGGCGGTGACTCGACCAAGAAGTGGTGGCAGGGATACGACGCCTCGGCCCAGACCGACGACGCCGTCTCGTACATCCAGCGGCAATCGCGCGAAACGGCGCCATTCTTGCTGATGTTGTCCTGGGGCCCGCCTCACAACCCCTACGAAACGGCGCCCGAGCCCTACCGCGCCATGTACCGGCCCGAAGAGATCAAGCTTCGGCCTAATGTGCCCGCCGCGGAAGCGGATCTCGCTCGGCGAGAACTGGCAGGCTACTACGCCCATTGCTCGGTGCTCGATGCGTGCCTTGCCAGGATCCGGCAGGCACTTTGTGATGGAGCCATCGAGCGAGACACGATCTTCGTCTTCACCTCCGACCACGGCGACATGCTCCATTCGCACGGCGAAATCCGCAAGCAGAAGCCGTGGGACGAGTCGATCCGCGTACCATTGTTGATCCGCTATCCGCGGCTGCTCGGCGAAAGCGGCCGGCGGCTCGACGTGCCGATCAATTCCGAGGATCTGATGCCGACGCTGCTCGGTCTGGCGGGAGTGGCGATTCCGGCATCCGTCGAGGGACAGGATTTCAGCGGTTACCTGCGAGGCGGCCAAGCCCCGTCCGACGGCGCCGCGCTGTTGACCTGCCCCTGGCCGTTCGGCGAATGGCAACGATTGCGCGGAGGACGCGAGTACCGCGGCATTCGCACGCGCCGCTATACCTACGCTCGGACGCTCGCAGGTCCGTGGTTGTTGTTCGACAACCAGGCCGATCCGTATCAACTCGACAACCTGATCGACAAGCCGCAACACGCCCAACTGCAATCGCAACTTGAATCCGTCCTCCAGCGCAAGCTGCAGGAGGCCGGCGACCAGTTCCTGCGAGGCGAAGCGTACATCGAGAAATGGGCCTACCAGGTTGACGCTTCTGGAACGGTGCCCTACGCACCGTAGCGCGAAGAGGCGGGTTCTGTTGCCCAAGCGGATGATCGTGCCGTACTGCTCACGGATGAGCGAGATATTCATGCGCAGTCGCGGAGAACGTCCGGAGGCACGTACAATACTCGAAAGATCAAGCTTCTGTCGGATGACAGCGGCTGTGCGGTACCGTCGAATCTCTGTCTTCAGGCGTGGCAAGAAATGTCTCACAAGCACCAAAAACGACGACGTGGGCATTTTTGTTGGTCCTGTCAAAGGCTCCGGGCGAACGAGAAGTTCTCCGGCCGGGGCCATGCCCGGCACCTGTGCAAGGATTGTTCCCGCCTCGGCAAAGAGGAAATCAACTACCGCCAGGCGACACGGAATATGGATCGGCTGCTCACGTGGGACGGCAGAATTCGCCGAGGGAGGCTCCAACAACTGGAGGAGTACTTGAAGCACGAGAACGAGCGCGTCCGTGCTTAGGGCCTCGAAATCGTGAAAGCCGACGCCTGGGGACGTGCCGAGCAGCGGCTGTACCGCGATCTGGACGACCTCTTGGAGGATTGGGCGGCGGAAGGGATCAATCTGGTGGATTGCGAGTCGTGGAGTATGGATACAGACAGAACGAAAGAAAGCGGTGAACAGTCACACGCACTCCAAAAACGCGCGGAAATGTCATGACGGACCGACAGCCGAACGATTTCGATCCTGAGCCCGCCCTCTGTGAGAGTCGCGTCGGGACACCTCGCCCCTGGTTTGCCTGGCTCTGCGCGGCACCCATTCCACTCGTTGGGGTCGCGATAGGCCTCTGCGTTTCCATGCATGCGTTCCGTCGGGAGGTGGCGAACTCTCAGGCCCGCTCGCCCGGCGAGTTCGTTGATGGCCTGGGTGTCGTGGCGTATCTTTTCCTGGGCCTCGTCGGGGGCGCCTTGGGCGGCATCATCGCCGGGGCCGCCGTTGCGGAGTTCGTCACTTGGCTGGGGCATCGCCGGAGTCGCTTGGACGAAACGCGAAACGAGTGAAAACAAACGTCAGAGTGATTCGTGTTTACGTTCTTTGCTGTACATCGTTCTCCGCGGCATCGATGCCACGGTGACAGCAGCACCCCCAATGAAAGCAGCCTAGTTTTTGAACCCGGTTACGGCTCATCGTACGCGCGGATCTCAAACACCCGCGCCGAGGGGTCGCCATTGGTAGATTCCACCGTCAGCCGTAGCTTTGAAGCTTGCACGGGGGCGAACCGGTGTACGCGGCGGCGCTGGAAGTTCTCTTTTTCGCTCACCAGCGTTGTCCATCCGCGACCATCGAACCAGGCGAGCGAATATTCGCTCACGGTCTGCGGCACGAAGGGACGCGTAGGATGGGCAACGTTCAAGTCAGTGTCGAACGTCAGGTAAACCGTGTTGATCGTGACCGGCTTGGGAAACTCCAGCTCGATCCACTGCGGCATCGGCTGTGTGGGATCGGAAGCCCAGAGATTGGTCTGGCGGTCGACGATCCGCGCGATGCCGTTGATCACGTTTTCCGGACGGTAGTCCATGGGATACTCCAGCGGCGGATCGGTCGAAAAAGCGTAGTACTGCCCATCGACCACGGTCCACGGCTTGCTACTGCCGCCGCCGTACGCGCGGCACGCCTGATACGGTCCCGAAGTCATCATCCGCCACCCGATGCCTTCGGTCTTGGGCAGCCACACCCAAACCATGGGCGCGTCGACAGTGGCGTTGACGGCGAACTTGACAAACGTCTCCCGTCCGGCCGGCACGGTGGCGGTTGCCGTGGCGAGATCCTCTTTCGACGAGAAATCGCCCGCCGCGTCCGCCCCGCGGACGTGCAGAGTTACTTCCGCCGCTTCGGAAAGCTCGGAGCGGAGCCGAAGCTGGATCGAGTCGAGCCTGCGATGATCGCCCCGCGGAAACATCACGGCGCGGGGCATGTTCAACGGGTGCAGGTCGTCGAAGCCGACCTTCGATCGGTCGAAGACCTCATACCGGGCCGTACTGGAAGCAGAGGTTTTCGCGGTGCGAGCCAGGTCGCCTGGGTCGTGATTGGCGATGCAGGGGATGTACTGGTCGTGCTTCAGCAGCAACTGTTGCAGCTCGTCGATATGTTCGCTCCCCAACTCGCGGGGCGCAACCTGTTTTCGGACGCACATCGCCGCGGCCGTGCCGGCAGCCTGTCCCAGCGTCGCCAGCGTGCCCTGCACGCGGACCGTGCCCAAGGCGATGTGCGTGACACTCACATGCCGGCCGGCAAAGAGCAGGTTGCCGATGTTGGCCGAGTAGAGGCAGCGGAAGGGAATGCTGTAGATCGGCACGTGGGCGTTGCAGTCGAACGGCCCCTCTTTGCCGGAGTAGATGCCCAGCGGATGGTGTACGTCCAGCGGCCAGCCGCCGTAGGAGATGCGGTCCGCAAACATCACTCCCTGCTGCGCGTCTTGCTGCTTGAGGAGGTAGTCGCCGATGAGCCGCCGCGTCTCCCGTTTCGCGTCGCCGTAGGGAACCCAAACCAGGCCGTAGTTCCTTGCTTGCTCCCGCTCAGCCCAATGGTTCTTGAGATAGTCCCAATAGCCGAACGTGATACGGATCAGTTCGTCGCGGGCATGCTCGGGATCGGCCAGGTCATCGACGGTCCCTTCGTGTTCCAGCCACCACTCGCCGCCGGTGCAGCCGCGGATGCGGCGGCCGAAGTCGTCGACCGGCAAACGGGCGGCCCAAGGTGGCGGCGTATAATCGACTGGCTTGCCCATGTCCTGGGCGCGGAAGGCAAGGGCCAGGTTGCCCATCAGACAACCGCTCATGGTAATCTGGTCCGACGCGCTCGGTGCCAGATCCTCGCCGAACTCCTCGCTCGACTCGCGGCCGAAACGGTACTTGGCCCCGGCGTAGTAGCCCACCCAGCCGTCGCCCGTACTATCGACGAATTGGTCCGCCCGGTAGACGGATCGTTGGCCGGTGAGCGTATCGACTGCCTCGACCGCTTCGATCGTGTGGTCATCGGCCATCCGGACGGCATCGACGTGCCGGTTGACGAAGACCATCAGGTTTTCTTCCTGCTCGGCCAGCAGCCGGAAGGGCTCGCTCATTTTGGGGAAATGGTATCGTGTCCGAATTCGCCCGGCTTCTTCAATGATGCCGCTTTCGCGGGCATTGGCGTGGGGGCTTCCCGCCCCGGAAATGCCCACGCCCAGTTCGACGCTGGCGCTGCCGCCCAACACGGGCCGGTTTTGAATCAAAGCGGTTCGGGCGCCGGCACGGGCCGATGCGATGGCCGCCGACGAACCGGCCGCTCCCGCCCCGACAATGATTACCTCGAAGCGGCCTTCGTCGCGCGGTTCCAGAGGGATTCCGGTCAGCCGACTCCGCTCCTTGATGACAGCTTCCACGGCTTCCGGCGGCACATAATCGAGATCGGAGGTAAGGATCAGCGCGTCGCAGCGGGCAAAGTAGCCGGTGCGGTCGACGAGTGCCAGTTCGGCCGGCCCGACCGCCAACTCGAACTCGCCGGCCGACTGCCAGAGCCACTGGTCGCTCGCCGCTTTGCCGAACACCTGTTCCGACCGCTTGCCGCCCACGCGAACCTCAAACCGTCCGGGGCTGTGCTGCGGATACCAGTCGCGGGCACGAACCCAGAGGCGGTAGGTGGCGCTTTTGGGGACGGCAACGGTGGTCGTTGCGTCGGCGACCGGCGTGCCGAAGTCGGCCGCCAGCAGGTAGGCCGAGCCCATCTTGTGAACGAATTGCGTATCGAGCCGCCAGCCGCCGTAGTTCGAGAAATCCTCCGCGTCGATCCACAGGATGCCATCCACAACCGGCTTGACATCGCGCAGCGGCTTGCGGAACCCTTCCATTTCCTGCCCGAACGGCCGCAGTCGTGCCGTGTCGTCATCGCCTTGCACGCCGCAAAACGCCGCGGAAAGGATTGCCAGAAAAAGTCCGATCGCCAGCGATTGTCTCATGATTCGCATCTCCGGCATTGGTAGGCGGTTATCGTGGGTAGGTGGTATTCTACCTTGGAATCGCAAAGAGGATCAGTGTCGCAATGCCGCCGGACGCTGAACGTCAGGATACGGTGGTGTAAAAAAAACAACCACCCGCCATATTGCTAAGCAGCCCGGCTGCTGCCACTGGCTGCAACGTCGGAGCTGCCCGAAACCGATGCGTAGCAGCCGGGCTGCTGGGGTCTCTGCCATTGTGGCGGGTCGTTGAAAAAAAACGGCCCATGCGCCGCAGCGCATGGGCCGACAGTATCGTTCGCAAGGCGTCGTGCGGTGCTGTCCGCCGACTCGCAGCGATCAGTTCATCGCCAGGCTCAGGACGGAGCCGCGCAGAAACTGCTGATCCGGGCTGCTTAGGCGATCGAAAGCGACCCGAACATATCGGCCGTCGATTCTCTGCAGGCGAACCTGTCCGTCGTCCACAAAACCAACGAACCGTGCAACAACTGAATGTCGCCCTGTATCGTCCGTCCAACCACGCAGCAGGTTCATGCTGCTGGACTGTGCCTTTTCGGCGGGCTTCTCAGCGGGCTTCTCCGCCGGCTCTTCCGCTGGTTTCTCAACCGGTTTCTCGGCAGCTTTCTCAGCGGGCTTTTCGGCCGGTTTCTCGGCCGGCGCGGGCGCGGGAGGCGCCGCGGGTTTCTCGGCGGGTTTCTCAGCCGGCTTTTCGGCCGGTTTCTCAGCAGCTTTTGCCGGCATTTCCGCGGCGTCGGCCGGTTTCTCGGCCGGCGCGGGCGCGGGAGTCGCCGCGGGTTTCTCAGCGGGTTTCTCAGCGGGCTTTTCGGCCGGTTTCTCAGCAGCTTTTGCCGGCATTTCCGGGGCTGCGGCCGGTTTCTCGGCCGGCGCGGGCGCGGGAGGCGCCGCTGGTTTCTCGGCGGGTTTCTCAGCCGGTTTCGCAGCGGCTTTTTCCGGCTCCTGGGCTGGGGCCGCCGGGGGTGCGGCTTTGGCGGGCATTTCCACCGCTGGCTTTTCGACCGGGGCAGGTGCCGGCGGCGCGGGGGGGGCCGCTGGTGGCGCAGGAGGCGGAACGGGTTTCGCCACAGGAGCGGGAGGCGCCGGCGGCGCTACGTCGCCCGGCGATGCCGATGGTTTCGCTGGCGGCGCAGGCGGCGCTTTCGGAGGCGCCGGGGCTGCAGGTGCATCAGCCTTGGGAGGCGCAGGAGGCGCTTCGGGGGTCGGTTCCGCGGGCGCTGCGGGCGCCATGCCGCCATCGGCCGCTGCTGCACAGCACTCGGGCACTGTCGGCTCGCAGCACTGTGGCAAGGCAGCGCAACAATCCTGCGTAACGACGCAGCAACTTGTCGCACACCGGCGGGCGTGGCAGCGGCCGAACATACTGCCAAAGAATTTGCACGCCCATACCGTCTCGGTCGTGATGAACATCATCACGATCAAGATTGCACAGGTCATTCCCAGTCGTCGCATCATGTTCCTCCTATCCTAATTTACCGGACTGTTCACGGCGCTCGATGTCTCCCGTTCAAATGTTGCCCAGCGAGCGGAAGTCGAACCCCGCGATTACAAAAAACCCACCATATACACTAACTGCCGCATGCGCCCCATGCAACCTTTCTTATTCTTTTTCGCAATACTTCCTTTTTTGCCTTGCCATGCATCGCGGGTCATTCGGATGCCCATCAGATTAGCTATTCCGCGAGTAATCGTTGGGTCGGTGGGGCACTCCGTGACCCGCTTTTGTCTAGCCACGGACTGTCTGGACTACACAGCTTTTGGTCAGATTCGATTGCCCCCCTGGTCCACGGCCCCGGATTTGGCGATATTGGCAACGTGCAGCTTTCAGGAACCAACCATCCGGATGACTCGATGAAAACCCGCTCCACGACGATTCTTACGGTCCGCCATCAGGGTGTCGTCGCCATCGGCGGCGATGGCCAGGTCACCGTGGGTAGTTCGATCGTCAAAGCAGACTCTACCAAGATTCGGCGACTGGCGGACGGCAAGGTGATTACCGGCTTCGCCGGTTCGGCCGCCGACGCCTTCGCCTTGCTCGAACGCTTCGAGGGGAAGCTCAAGGATTACCCTGGGAATGTCCCCCGCGCGGCAACCGAGTTGGCTAAGGAATGGCGTACGGACCGGGCGTTGCGCCGTCTGGAGGCGATGATGGCCGTCGTCGACGGAAAACACACGCTTCTATTAAGCGGCAACGGCGACGTCATTCAGCCGACCGACGGAGTGTTGGGCATCGGCTCGGGCGGAAACTATGCCGTGGCGGCCGCGCGGGCGCTGGTGGCGCATTCGAGCCTCTCCGCCGCCGAAATCGTGCGGACCGCGTTGTCGATCGCCGCGGAGATCGACGTCTACACCAACAACAACATCGTGGTGGAGGAAATGGCGTGCGCGAGCTAACGCCTCGAGAAATCGTCCGGGAACTCGATCGGCACATCGTCGGGCAGGACGCCGCCAAGCGCGCCGTCGCCGTCGCCATTCGAAACCGCTGGCGCCGACAGCGATTGCCCGAGGAAATGCAGCCGGAGGTCGCTCCAAAAAACATCATGATGATCGGGCCGACGGGTGTCGGCAAGACCGAGATCGCCCGCCGCCTGGCCAAGCTCACCGGCGCGCCGTTTGTCAAGGTCGAAGCGACCAAGTATACCGAGGTCGGCTATTACGGCCGCGACGTGGAGAGTATGGTCCGCGAACTGGTCGAGAATGCCATCGGGCTGGTGCGAGAACAGGAGCGTGCCGGTGTGGAGGACGAAGCCCGCCGGCGCGTCGAGGACCGGCTGGTCGAGTTGCTCCTTCCCGCGCCGACGGCCCTGGATGCCTCCGCGGATTCTCCCTCCGGCGCGGAACGCCACGAGCGGACGCGTGAAAAGATCCGTGCCATGCTCGTTTCCGGCGAACTCGACGAGCGCCGCGTGGACATCGTGACGGAGCAGAAGGCCAAGCCGATGATGTTCACCGGCATCGGCATGGAACAGATGGACATCGACCTTCAAGGGATGTTCGACAAGATTCTTCCCAAGAGTTCGTCGCGGAGAGAGATGACGGTTCGCGAAGCCCGCGGTGTTTTGTTCGAACAGGAAGTCGATGCGCTGATCAATCCTGAGAAGGTGCATGGCGCCGCGATCGAGCTGGCCGAAAACCTCGGCCTCATTTTTATCGACGAAATCGACAAGGTCGTTGCCGGCGAGCAGGCCCACGGGGCCGACGTATCGCGGCAGGGGGTTCAGCGCGATCTGCTGCCGATTGTCGAAGGGACCACCGTACAGACGCGATACGGTTTCGTCGCCACCGATCACATCCTGTTTATCGCCGCGGGGGCGTTTCACCGTGCCCGGCCGAGCGACTTGATGCCCGAACTCCAAGGCCGTTTTCCCATCCGCGTCGAACTCAACGATCTGACCAAGGACGACTTCATTCGGATCCTCACCGAACCGAAAGGCGCATTGACGAAGCAGTACGAGGCTCTGTTGGGCACCGAGAACGTCGAGATCGTCTTCGAGGCCGACGCTGTCGAGTCGCTGGCCGATTATGCTTTCCGCGTCAATCAATCGACGCAGAACATCGGCGCCCGCCGGCTCTATACGATCATGGAGCGGCTATTGGAGGAGTTGAGCTTCGAGGCGCCCGATACGAACTTGGGGCGGGTGGTCATCAACGCGGCCTACGTGCGGGAACGTCTCGAAGCAGTCAGCCAGGACGAAGATCTGAGCAAGTTCATCCTCTAGTCGCGCCGCCAATGGTCAGTTGCCGCCTGCAATCCTGGTCGAAGAAGGCGGGCATGACGACTTCCTTGCCTTCCGGTCCACGGAAGTGGCCATCGACCCGAATCTCCCATGAATCGAACGGGTTGGCGCAACTGCCCGTCTCGTCAATCGCCACGATCATCTCAGCGTTTTGCCCGTGCGTCGGCGGGTTGCCCGCCGCCGATATCGCTGCTCAAATGCACGTTGTCCAGGTAATAGACGGCGGGCTGTGTTCCATCGCTGACGAACCCGAGCCAAGTGGTGGCTCGAAACGGTGGGCTGGCCGTCTTGAGGTCATACTGCTTTGGCGGGTGGCCTGGTAGCCCCAGAGTGAGTTGCCACGTGCCGTCTGCCTGATCGCCTTGGCCTGCCGACATCTCAACGTGAAACCACTGGCCGATGGGCACCGGGAGCGGTTCACTGCCGGGGACGGTCAGCTTCCCGTCGCGAATGGTGATCCGCGGGCCGGTGTGGAAGTACGGCACGCCGGGATATTCTCGCCATTCGCAGTACACCTGGGAGCCCAGTTCGACGCGGATGTCAAACGCCAGAGTCGCTCGGCCGCGATTCAGTCGCGGAGCGTAATAGAAGTGCGGATCGTGGGCGTACTTCAGGTTCGGGGCATCCGTGATCTTCAGGCAGCGACGGCCGCCAGCTGCAAGCTCCTCGGTGACGGCAATCGAGCCGGCCGGTTCTCCCGCATGTACCTGCGCGATCCCGGGCGACTCGCCGACGGAGGTGTCCTCGAAGTCATCGAAGAAGCTAAGGGGCGGGCGCGGCGGGGCGAACTCGCACGGCGGGTACTGGACTTCCTGCGCTTTGCGGATCCAAGCCGGGTCGCCGTAGATGCCGGCCTGGGTGTAGTCGATGGGAACAAAGCCGAGTGCAAAGGCCGGCGAATCCGCTTGCAGGCGGAAATCGTGCCTGGCCGGATCGACGAACTTCGGGTCGGCGATGAGCGAGCCTGCATCGCGCCCTGATTTCTGCCAGGCGTCGAACGGCTGGCCGACGAAGTCCAACGGCTCGCCCGACGGCTCCCAGTAGAGATTGTGGTGGAATCGCAGGCGCTCGCCGAACGTGGGCGGAACACTGAGCAGCTTGCCGGCGGAGCCGTAGATGATGTTCCGCTCGAAGGTCGCCGCCAGGTGTTGTTCGACGGGGTAGTACATGCAGAATAGCAACTGGCCGTGCCGGCTGCCGCCTTGCGGCCTCGCGACGAAGACGTTGTTGCGGAGAGTATTCCCTCTGCCGCTGCCGATCTGGTAGCCGCCGTCGCGAACATTGTACACCAGGTTGTTTTCCAGCAGCATGTGCGAAGTGCTGTTGTCGTTGTACAGCCCGTGCATGCCGGAATCGCCATCACCGTCGATATCGTGGATCACGTTGTTGCCGAGCACGGTTCCGGGTGCTTCGCCCAGCGTGTAGATGCCTCCCATGTCGGCCAGCACGTCCCAGCCGAGGTGATGAATGTGATTGAAGCGGATCGAGTTCCTTGCCGAAGGCACCTCACCATAGCCCCATCGCCAACCGGCTGAGATCCCGGTGTATGCCATGCCGGAGATGTCGTTGTGGGTGACCTGGTTGTCGCCGCTGTGCCCGATAAGCACCCCTACGGCATCGGGCCAGACGTGTCCCGCTCGACGCAAGATGTTGTTGTCGACGCGGATGTGGCTCGTTCGCTCGGCCGGCTTGGGGTCTTGGCCCGTCTGCCCGACGCGCAAGCCGCCGGCTCCGAGGTCTTCGAGCAGGCAGCGCTCAATGGAGCAATCGCGACAGCCGTCGCGGAACCAGACGCCGTAGGTGCCGGTGTGCTGGATCGTGCAGTCTTCGAGCGTGATCCCGCGGGCGTAGTCCGCCATCACGACGGCGGGAATCTTGCAGGCGGCCTGCGGCGAAGATTGTCCTTCTGGTGGCAACCGGTATCCGCCATACGCCAGTGCCAGCCCGCGTACGGTGATGTTGGCCACCGGCCGCCCCTCGCCAACGCCGGAAAACTGCAGCAGCGTGTCCGCGATCGGTGCCACGACTTCGGCCGTGCGCAGATCGTCTTCCGGCAGCGGCTTGTAGGACAGCAGGCCGTCGCGATCGAGGAACCACTCGCCCGGCGCATCCAATGCCTCGCGGTAGTTCTCCACGAAGTAGCGTTCGTTTTGCGTGTAGGTGAAGAACGGAACCCCGCACGAGCCGGTTAGGAAGACCGTATTCTTGTTCTTGTCGGGCTGGATCGAGGCCACGTATTGACGCGAGATGTGCCAAGAGTGATATGAAGCGACTACCACGTCGCGCAGCCGTTCGGACGGCAGGGCCAACAACGGGGCGATGTCTTCCGCGTTGGCGAGGAACGAAAGGTCGTCCGGTTTGTGGGGCTGGCCGGTGGCGGGATCGATGCTCCTGCGCCGCGGGGCGTTCATATAGAAGTAGAACCGGTTGGGGGTTCGCGCCCGCACGGCGCGGCGGCCGTTCACGTAAAGCTGTTCGAATTGCCACCGGCGGCCTTGAATCTCAGGGATCCTCGCCGTCCACATACCCTGGGCATCCCGTTGGACGCCAGTGATCCGCCGGCCGCCGCTGAGGACGGGCCGCTGGCCGGGCCAGGCGGCGTACGTCACCGATCCGCCCTCACGGCCGGAATCATCCGGCGCAAACACAAGCGGCTCCTCGACATGGTAGGTGCCGCCACGAATCAGCACCAGCACGTCGCGGGCGGGCTCAACCTTGCGGAGCTTGCGCACGGCGTCGCGGGCGCGACGAAGAGTCGCCATCGGCTGGGCCTCGGTTCCCGGATTCCGGTCGTCCCCTGCCGGGTCAACAACGAAGTCCGCCTGCGGGCCTGCGGGCGAGACTTCTCCCGCGATAAGCCCGGCGGCGGCCGAAGGCAAAGTCTGCCCAAAGGCCGCCCCGCTTGCCCACCAGGCTGCAACGAGCGCGAGAGTCAATGTTTGCCAAGGTTCTTGGACCAAGAGGTTCGTTCTCACAGTTCGCCCTTTCTGCTTTTGTAGAGACCCTGAATCACGTCAACAGTCCGGCTGCATTCCTTGTTCTTTTACGGATGCTCAAGGTAGAGTTCGAGAGGATTCAACGGGAAGCGTCGTTTCTCCGAAGCATACAAGAGTAAAGGATTTGGTGGAGCCTCGCCAGCGTAGCACACGCTGGACGCCGAACCCCACGGGATTCATCGCCCACCCCGGAGTGTCGCTGCCAGATACTCTCCACCGGGACTGTAAAGGAGCTGCATGATGGCCTCGGGAGACTCGCCGTTGGGCACCGCCGCTGTGGCTTGCCAATTCGCGGTGTTGAAGAACTGAATGTCCGGGCGCTGGGTGGTCAAGGAAATCGCCAAGGCTGTCCTGTCGGGCGAGAAATCGATGTCGTAAACGAAGTCGTGGCCCGCCATGAACTGCTTCGCGCCTTCGTTGTTGGCGTTCTCCGCCAGGGCCAACCCGTCCAAGGCGATGTCGTGCGCAATTGCCACACCGCCAACCGCAGCCTGCCATGCCGCAGCGCAGCCGCCGAATGCGAGCAATCCAATCGGCAGTCCCCCCAGTGCCATCCAACCGAGGGCCGCACATGGTCGGAGCCAAGAAAGGCCGCCAGCTACTTCAGCCCGCACGGTCCGGTGGCCGGGCCAGACGGGGCACTCTATTGGATTGGCAGCGGGCGGGTGATGCCGTGTATTACTTTCATCGCGAAGACACAAACTGCTATATTGAAGCCGCGATCTACCGACGCTAGCGCCCTGGTTCCGTGAGGAGAAAGGGGAGTCGCCGTCGTGCAACAAAAGTTGAGTGAAGATGACATGCAGAGGAGGTTTCTCATGATCCGCATTGCTGTGGTTGGGATCGGGTGCGGGCTCCTGCTTTCGCCTGCTGCGGGTGGCGAAGAAAAACGGGAGGAGTCGTGGGACATGCTCACGGCCCGCCCCGAGATCGTCGCCCAGTGGCAGGACATGCGATTCGGTATGTTCAACTGTTGGGGCCCGGTCAGCTTGACGGGGCTGGAGATCGGCTGGTCGCGGGGCGCGCCGCGGGGAGGCGAGTTCCGTGTGCGCGAAGGTCAGGGCCCCACCCCCGTCGAAGTCTACGACAATCTGTACAAGACATGGAAGCCGGACCACTTCGACGCGCGCCAGTGGATCGAGATCGCTCGGGACGCCGGCATGAAGTACATCATTTTCCTGGTCAAGCACCATGACGGCTTCTGCCTCTTCGATTCCAAGCTGACCGACTACAAGATCACGGGGCCGGAATCGGCCTGGAAGGTGGACGTGATGAAGGAGGTGGCCGACGCTTGCCACGAGGCAGGGTTGAAGCTGATCGTCTACTATTCCCAGCCCGACTGGCATCACCCAGACTACCGCTCGAAGACCCATCACCGCTACATCGAGTACCTGCACGGCCAGGTTCGTGAGCTGTTGACCAACTACGGCCGCATCGACGGCTTCTGGTTCGACCTCGGCGGGAAGCCGGAAGACTGGGATACGGTCCGCTTGTTCAGGATGATGCGGACGCTCCAGCCGTGGCTGATCATCAACAACCGCTGTGGCCTGCCCGCCGACTTCGACACACCCGAGCAGCGCCTGGGCACGTTTCAGCTCGAAAGGCCATGGGAAACTTGCATGACCTTGGGCACGCAGTGGTCGTGGAAGCCGGACGACAAGATCAAGTCGCTCAAAGAGTGTATCGACGTACTGGTCACCTGCGCGGGCCGCAACGGCAACCTGGCGTTGAATACCGGCCCCATGCCCGACGGCCGCATCGAGCCGCGCCAGGCCGAACGGTTTCGCCAGATCGGCGACTGGCTGAAACGCCACGGCGAGAGCATCTACGGCACGCGCGGCGGGCCCTTCTGGGCCCTGAACTGCTTGAGCACCCGCAGGGATAACACGATCTACATCCACGTGCTTCGGTGGTACGACGATGTACTGACGCTGCCGCCGATTCCGCGCACCATGACCTCATGCCGTCTGCTGACCGGCGGGACACCCCGGATCGATCAGACCGGCCGCTGCATCACCATTGTTGTCCCTCCGGAACATCGCCAGGAGCTGGATACGATCCTGGCCATGGAACTCGACGGTTCAGCCATGGATCTCGATCCGGTGAATCTCGCCTGGGGACCGCTCAGCTATGGCAAGAAAGTGAGCGCTTCGCACATCTACGACAAGAATCCCGCCGTAACCGCCGTTTATCGACCCGAAAACGCGGTCGACGGCGACCCGCACACCGGCTGGACGTTCAACCCGGACGTGCCCGCGGCCTGGATTGAGGTCGATCTCGGCCGCGAGGAAACGATCGACCGCGCGTGGCTCAATGAACCCTATGGTCGAATCCGCCAGTTCGAATTCGAGGTGAAGCGGGCGGACCGCTGGGTCACTGTCCACCAAGGCACCACGATCGGCGAGGATTTCCGGCTGGAATTCCCGCCCGAAACGACTCGTTTCGTGCGATTGCACGTGCTCCAGTACACGGTCAACCCTTTGATCGGTGAGCTGCAGGTGTTTCGGGCAAAGGCCGATTGAGATTTGGCCCGGAGGCGCGCGCCAACAGGGCGCGGTGAAAGGGACGTTTCGCGCAAACCGTCCGGCCCGAACTGGCGTCTTAGCATCGGCGAAAAAACAAGCGTCGAATTTACCAGGGGCGATTCCAAGGGGGTCGGGAGTCTTTTTTCCGTGTCGGCCGGGCAACGCTTTCCTGTATGTATAGATCTCATTCCGGCCGACACGGAAAAAAGACTCCCGACCCCTTCCCTGCGGCGACGTTGCGAAAGTTATTTTTTCGCCGATGCTTACTCGCTGACAGCGAAACGGACTTCGATGCTCAGGTCGGGCAGCAGAGGGGGATCCGACCGAATCGTGATCCGCCCGGGCTTGCCGCGTCCTTCCCCAAGGTGCATCGAAGGCTCACTGCCCGCCGGGATCCGGATCTTCAGCCGCGTCAGCGAGAGTTCTGCGTCGGCGGCCGAAGGCACCGGCTGTAGCTCGACCTTCAGCCAGGGCGGAACGCTGCCGCCGTCCTCAAGCCGGACGTTCCCTGCCTGCGGCCCGCGGACGACGATCAGCAAGGGCCACTGCGTCCCCTCGCTCCGTTGGATGGTTCCCATCGACAGCACGCCCGTCTGGGCGTTCCATCCGCGCCCGGCGACTGAAATGTCGCCCACGACCATGCCCTGCACGGGGATCTCGAGCCAGGGAACCGACGTCGAATCGGTCTTGAGCCGGATCGTCTGTCGAAAGGCTCCGACCGGCAGGCCCGCGCGAACCTTGATCCGCACAAGATGACCACTTTGCGCCTCCCCTTCTTCTTGAACCTGCTCAGCCGGCAGAGGTTCCCAGGCAACGTCGAAGCACTTGGCTGTCGTTGCATCGTGCAGCTCGCAGCCGGTGATCTTCCATCGCTCCGGCAGGTAGCTGTAAAGGCGGACTTCGCTCGCCGCTGCCTGGTCCTGCCGCATCGAACTGAGAGCCACTTGCGAAGGCACGATTCCCACCGGTCCCGTGAAACGCCCGCTCACCGCGAGAGTTACGTGGGGCCGGTCCCGATCGTTCGTCAGGATCGTGGCAGTCTGGCGAAAAGGCCCTACGTAAAGCGTCGACTTCCACTCCAGCGTCACGTGTGCCGATTCACCCGGACTGACCGGGCCCTCGGGAAGCCGCACTCCGCAGACGCACGTACAACAGCCACAGGTAGCCCTGTCTCGCTCGAGCACGAGCGGTTCGCTCCCGACGTTGGTGAAGACAAACCCGTGGTGCCCGGCGACGCCCATGTCGAGCTTGCCGAAATCGTGCTGCTCGTCGTCCACTCGGACTTTCGCGCCGCAGCGTTCCGCTGGCGAGAGCCCGCAGCGACTCGCGTCCACGACCGGCTGGTCCGCGAAGAGAATGCCGCGGGAGTCCGCTTGCCAACCGCGTCCCGCTGACGTCACACTTACCACTAGCGCGACGATCACGACCAGCCGGATTTTTGCGCCCTCAGCCATGGCTCAGTGGCCTCCGACGACTTCGAATCCCGCACGGGCGGCAAACTCGCGGAAGGGCTCCACCAGATCGCCGTAGAACGCGACTTGATGGCATCCCCAACTCCCCCACCAGTTTCGGAACGCACCTTCCTTTGGGTCCGACGGCAGCAAGTAGCAGCCGTCGGGATGATCGAGTTGGACAACCATCTTATTGCGGCAGATGCGATTGGCAAAATCGTCGAAGAGCGTGTCGCCATCCAGCACCGTGCCCGTGTAAAGCGAGACCTTCTTTCTGAAGACGTCCATCTTCACGACCGTAGCGGCTTCGTCGGCAGGCCAGAACACGGTCGTCGCCGTGGGAATATCGTCCGGCCCGAACCAAGGCTTATCGCTGTGGATGTGGTCGCGAATCAGGTAAGGGATCCGCCGGTTCGGCAGGGGCGTGATGGGAGCGCCGCAGTGCCCGATCACGATCACGTTCTGCGGGCGATCGGCGATGGGAGGAAACGCCCAATCGTTGAGCACGTCGCCCACGAATCCCTGCCGGCCGTCGCTGAGCATACTGCCGATCGTCTGGGTGACGAGACAATCGATATGGCTCTGGCAGCAACAGGGGATATTTTCCTTGCTCAATTCCAGGATGGCCAGCGGCGTCCAGGCTTTTACCTTCTGCGGGCGGAGGGTAAGCGTGGCGCTGTCGTAGGTGATCGCGGCGGCGCCGTATTTCTTGAGCAGCTTCTTGAAAGCGAAATAGAGGCGGGCCGGCCTGACGACGTCGCTTCGTTTGACATTCTTCATCTCCGTTGCTTCGCGGATCCACAGGTCGGCCAGCCGCTCGGCATCCTCGTCGGCGACCTTTGCCATTTCTGCCAACAGCTCGTCCGAGCGGACCACGATCAGCTCGATCCCAAGCGACTCCTTGAGCCGCCGCCGGTAATTGCGATCGTACTCGTTGATCGGCGAATTCCCCCAAACGCCAGCCATGCCTTCCTGGTCGATGCCGTTCATCTTGTCGTGGTCCTGAATGCTGATGATCCTCACACCTTTGAGCCGATCCAGCACGGCGCGAGCCTCGGCGGCGGAGGTCGATTCGGTTCCGGCAGCCCCAAAAGCGACGGCATGCCAAGAAACAACGACGCCGGCCATGACAGCGAACACTGGCATTGACAAACCCATAGTTCCCCCTTCGCCGCCACCCGTGCGGCTGGAAAAGAAATCGTGCATCCTCTCGTGATACTAGCACAGACGCGGAGGCTTTCGCCAGTTCATTCCCACAAATCGGTGCTGAGATACTTCAGCCCGGAATCGCAGATAACGCAGGCGACGGTCTGCCCCCGGCAGGGGCCTTCGAGTAGCGCGAGCGCCGAGGCGACGTTCGCGCCGGAGCTGAAGCCCGCGAAGATGCCCTCAACAGTCGCTAGTTCCCTCGCCGTTGCGATCGATACGTCGTCCGAGACCGTCATATATCCGTCGCAAATGGCCGGGTCGAAGTGCTTGAGATTCTCTCGCTTCCGGGAGTACCCGCCGCCTTGGATGCGGTGCCCCGGCCGGACCACGTCCGAGCCGGCCAGTGCCGCCGCGCCTTCGGGCTCGATCACGTAGCACCGGATCGACGGGCTCTTCTCCTTCAGGTACTGTGCCGTCCCGGTGAAGGTGCCGCCGGTTCCCGCAAAATCGCAAAAAGCGTTGATCGTCCCGCCAGACTGTTCCCAGAACTCAGGTCCAGTATGCTTGTAGTGGACGCTCACGGCACCATCGAGGCTGAACTGGTCGGCCCGGAACGCGCCCCGTTCCCGGACGATCCGCTGTGCGGCCTCTTCGACCAAACGCAGATCCTCGCCGGACACTTGGCCCGGCCTCGAGCCTGGTGCCTGGTCGATCAGCGCCAGTTCGGCACCCAGCGCCTTCATCATCCTTGCTCGCTCAACCGAGTTCCCCTTTGACATCACCGCAACAAACGGGTGATTCTTCACCGCGCAGACGATCGCCAGGCCGATTCCCGTATTGCCGCTGGTCAGTTCAACGACGGCCTGGCCTGGCTTCAACTCCCCGGAGGCTTCGGCGTCCTCGACCATCTCGAGCGCGATGCGGTCCTTCTTCGCCGCGCCGGGCAACAGGAAGTCGCACTTCGCCAAAACGCGGCCTTCAAGCCTGCGCCTTTCGACCAGCCGTTTCAGGTCCACTAGCGGAGTCCAACTCATCGCGTCCAGGATGGAGGAACACAGTCCAGAGCCTCGGTTCATGGGAGGGGCCTTTATTGATCTGTCGGGACAGATTCCAAGATCATAGGGTATTGTCCCCAACGCTTGCGAAGGATAGTGTAGAATAGACTCTGCTCATTTGGAAGTGACATCCAACCCACGGAGAAAGCCCTCATGACGTTGCTTCGCACGAAGATCGCTCTAGTGCTCATTGCCGTGCCCACCTGCTGTCCCGCCGTCTTTGCCGCCGACCCCGCCAACGCTTCCGGTTGGCAATCGCTGTTCAACGGAAAGGATCTCTCCGGCTGGGACGGGAATCCGGAACTCTGGTCGGTCAAGGACGGGCTGATCGTCGGCCAGACCACCGGTCCGGAACAACTCGCCTACAACCAGTTTCTCATTTGGCGCGGCGGCACGCTCAAGGATTTCGAACTCCGCGCTACCATTCGCGAGACGGGAAACAATAGCGGCATCCAATACCGCAGCGCCGAGCTGAATGACGTAGGCCGCTGGTCGGTGGGCGGCTATCAATGTGACATCCATCCCGCACCCGCCAACAACGCGATGCTCTATCACGAGCGCGGCCGGGGAATCGTTGCCCAAAACGGAGAGAGCGTGATCGTCGACGATAAGGGGCAGAAGTTCCTGGTGCGGCAGTGCGAACCGATGGCGGTCGACATCGCGCAGTGGCACGAATACACGATCATCGCCCAGGGCAACAAGCTGGTCCACAAGCTCGACGGCAAGGTGGTGATGGAGCTTACGGACCACGACTCGGCCGCGCGATCCCTGGAAGGCGTGTTGGCGATTCAAATCCATCGCGGCCCCGCCATGCGCGTGGAAATCAAGAACGTGGAGCTGAAGAAGTTGCCGGCGTCGCCTGTGGTGACGTTGTCCGATGAGCCCCTCCCGGCCGACGCCAAGCTGTTCGGCGGTCCAAAGCCCAAGGCCGCGTTGAAGAAGAAATAGGCGCTCGCGGTGCTACGCGGGCCCCGGGAAGGAAGGGGACAGCTCCATGTTTTCGGGCATAAGATTAGTACTGGTTTCCGTATGTTTCCGTATGTTGACGGATATGCCTAAACCTTGATTTCTCAAAGGGTTTTCCTTAGATTGGTGTTGACGGAGTTATCCGCAGTTTCCTACTGCGGATAGCACGAATCTGGGACGCCAGGGGATCTGAGAGGGAATCCGATGGGAAGGCAACAGGACGAGGGAGCCCTCTGGCGTTTTCCAGGGCTCGCTCGGCGGCACTGCCGATGCCAGCCAAGGGGAGAGGTCTATTACCATGACGAGAAGCAACAGGGGCTAACCTGCTGCGGTACGGAGGCAGGGAGTAAGACCTGCTATCGGTATCGTTGGGTCCAAGGCAGGCCCGAAAGAGTCCGCATTGCCAAGGTCGGAGAACTCTCCGTCGAACAAGCACGCGATGAAGCGAAGCGGATGATAGGCGAAATCGCCACTGGATAGTATCCCCAGGTAGAACGGATCGGCAAACGCGCCCAGTCCTTGGTCGCGCTTACCGCTGGAAGAGACTCCCCAGCGGTAGAACGCCTTGCTGGTTTGCGGGATCTTGCCTGTGGAGAAATGCAGGTGTCGATGAAATACCTGGACGTGCTAAGGGCCCTGCCACCCCTTGACGCAAATCCGGACGAGTCGACCGCGGAGAACGACCGGATACCTTTCCTTTGAACCAGCCGACGCGATCGGTTTACCGGTGGTGGCGAGGGCAGCTTCATCCTGCGGGTGCTGTCCGCAGGGTAAGCGGGTCGATGCCGGGAAATTCGCTACTTGCTTTCCGCTTCCTCGACATGAAACGTATTGATCTTGGTGTCGGAAGCGGGAATGGGCCGATCCGCCGCCCAGAAAACCCCATTGATAAGGATCCGCATAATGGGTTCGACGGCGAAATCGCCCACGTGGCCGAATGAAGTGCAGAAGACGCGTCCGCCCCACTGGTTCTGCCAGACCCAGGCCACAATGTCGGTTTCCGTCTCTTGCATGTAGTACGTGCCGAAATGGTTCTCGATAAGCCGAGCTGCCTTGCCCTCACCGGTGCCGAGCACGAGCGGTACGCACCGCGGTTGGAGGCTCGTCAGGTACAGCATACCCGTCGAACTGAATGGTTCGTCAGCAACTCCGGTAAGTACGGGGTGATCCTTATGGCTGTCGACTCGTCGGCACTCGGTCTGGCTTTGCAGGTGCGCCACGTAGCGCGTCCCCAGCACGTCGCGGCCGAAGTCGTTGTTCCAGCGGTAATTCGGGTGATCTTCCGGATAGAGAAATGCGTGCGTACTGGTACGAAAACCTACCACGGGCTTGCCCGACTTGATGTAGTCCATGACCTGCTGAAACTGATCGTCCGGAAGTGCCAGGAACCGCACGAAGAATAGCGCCACGTCAGCGTCGGCCAGGGCCTCGAGGCCGGGCAACCCGACCCGGTTCTCGTTTTTCTCCGGGTCGCCTTTCGGCAAGATGAGCGTGGTGCGAAATCCAAGCCGCTCCAACTCTTCGGCGAAAGGCGGCATGGAATTCTCGGGAGAGTAGTGCCGCGTGCCAACGACGAAGACAGCGTGCGGTTTATCGTCTGAGTGCGCCGTTGCCGTGGGCATCGAGACGAGTGCATGCAGGATCGCGGCGACAATCGCCGCCCGGCTTCGGTGAATCCATCGCATCGAATTGCTCCCAAAAGGTTAATGGTTGTTTGAGCGGTCTGCGCGGCGTGGCATATCGCCAAAGAGATACTGGGTGGACTCCCACGAATCGCTTCGAAGCCTCCTCGTGTGCCTCTCGGCCTGCTTGTCCTGTTCCTTGGTGAGAAGGGCAAGCTTCGCTGAGTCAACCAGCGAATCGCCGGTTTGCTCTTGCCCGCCGCAGCCGAGACTCCCGAGAGGCTTGTAGATCAATCTGGATCCATACAAGTACCACTTCAACGAATCGGTAGCCCAGCCGCGCAACGTAAACAGGCCGCACCGCCAGTAGTGGTCGAAGCCGCCGCCATGCACGTAGCACGTCGCCTTGGTATTGAGGTAGTAGTAGTCGCCAAAATTGCCGTTTCGCAAGCGAAGGCTTGCCCCCGGAAGCGACGACCGGCCCTGAAAGGTGTAGTCTTGCGGCAGCGCCAACCAGGGGTGATGCGAATCGTAGCCCAGGTTTCGCAGATAGTGGATTTCCTTGTCGCCGCCGACATCGCCGTTGTCGTCCTGGAGGAGTTGTACCATCCCGGTGGGCAGGTACTTGCCGGTCACGACGCCGCTCTGGTAGTCGTCCATGTTGCAGCAGATATAGGCGCGGCCGTTGGAGAGATTGACACCGTCGATGAAGCACCACACGTTTCCCCAGAGGTTTTCCATATGCCGGTACTTGACAGCACAGCGATAGGAACTCAGCGGCGGGACTCCCTGGAATTCACCGTGTCCGGAGTGGGCGGCGAGCCGGTCGGCCCAGCCGGTCTTTTGGGCTGCCCCGCCGAGACACATGTCGGCGGTGGTGTCGATCGGAACGCCGTCGAAGCACATCGATACAAGCCCGGCCTTCGGCGAGTCGAGTTCGACCCGCGTGAGCGACCTGCCGGTGTGATACACCTTGGCGGGCAGATCGTAGCTGGTGATCGTGATCGCGCAGCCAATGAAAAGATTGGACATCGCATCGGCCGCAGTCCTGGCCGAGCCGCGGAGCGTGACCAGCCGGTTCGTTTGCGTTTCGGGCAAAACACACCGGTAGGTCCGGGCGGGCTGAAGGATCTTGCCCCAGCCGTTGCCCAACGCCCGCTGGGAGTTCCTGTCGGCGTGTTCGATCAGAAAGAGGTTCTGGATCAACAGCAAAGTGCGGAGGTCAAGGATGCCGTATCCGGGACCGTTGGCCCGCGCGTATTTCCTGTAATCGACCCGCGTCTTGTCGGCCGTCGGGTAGACGCCCGATCGCGACTGCATTCGGCCGTCGTCGCCAACGAAAGCCTCGTACGCGCCGATGTAGATCTTGTCGATCTGGCGGCCGTTTTCCACAAAGGCGGGATCCACGATGAAATCGGAACGCGGCGTGGCCGAGATCAGGCGGTATTCGTAGCCTCCGCTCATATAGCGACGGCTGTAGTGTTTGGGTATCTCCACCATGACGTGGCCGCCCGTACCGTCCAGAGCGAATTCCGGATCGGATCGATCGACGACGCGGCTAGTACCGTCGGTCTGCCGTTTGACGTTGCACAGCTTGATGTCGGACCAGGGAAAGATGGCGTCGAAATCGGTGGGAGAGAGGCCGACGGCATCTTCGATTCTCTCACAGGGCAAGTCGTAATCGAGCTGTTCGTTCTCGATCCATTTCCAGCGAACGCCGTACTGCCCGCCGCCGGCGCACTGGCTCGCGCGGGCGGGGCCGACGTTTGAGGCCACCGAGCTGGTCAGCAAGCCGATCAGGATCGCCGGAAAGAGCGTCATGGCGGTGCGCGGACCGGCGGCGATCGCACGATCGCGAGGCCCGCAGGGCCTGGACTCGAATCGGCGATATGCGAGGCAAGACATCACGTTCTCCCGAATCGTCTCCCAACGTGCCTTCGTTCGTCAGACAAGCAACTTTGCCCGTTACGATGCTTATTGCCGGCTCGTTGCGGGTCGCTTGGATGCAGGTCCGCCCTGCCCTTTCGTCCCAAGGGCCATTGCCATCGGATCCTTCTGTCCGTAGTGAAACCGTGCCCTCTTCCCAGATCCTCGTTATTCCGCAACGGACAGGGTATCATAACGGACACTAGCCCTGCTGTCGACCCATGGAGTGATACAAGTACCAGGCACCACCATGAACCTGGATTGCCCTCAGGTTCACCACCACCACCCGGAGAATCCCTGTGAACAAGGCAATCGCACTTCTCGGCCCCCTGGCACTGGCTGTCGCCGCGTCGGGTATGAAAGCGGCCCCGCCCGAGCGTTTCATGGGTTACAACACCTACGCTCCGAATGCGGAAACGCTTCGCCATTTTGCCGAGGCCGGCGTGAATACCGTGGTCTGTTTTCCGGCCAACGTGTTGGCATCCACGGGCGAGCCCTACAACAACGTCTATCCTCCCATCTGGAACGGCCCAGGCATTTATGATTTCGAGTGTTTGGACCGGTAGGTGACCGATAAGCTGGCGGTGAATCCCAAGGCGAAATTCATTTTCTTCATCGACTTGAACACGCCGACCTGGTGGTGTCGGATACGGGGGTGTTCCGACAGCTTCAATGAACTGGGCCGAGTCGCAGCCAGCACTGTGTGGCGGCGTTGGATGATCGAAGGATGAGCATGGATCATCGCACGCCGACAGCCCGGAGCGTGTCGGCCTTCGGCCGCGCGATCCCGGGCCACGGGAGCGGTTTCACCGACGAGGCCGCCTGTATTGCCGGATTGCGCCGGGAATTCTCGTTGCGTCTGATCAGCGGAGTATCGACGTATTGGTTCTATTTATTCGGACGCTGGTTCGAGGGAGACACCATTTTCGACTCGGTTACCCAGATGCGCAAGTTATGGGACCGATTGGCCCGGCCGCGCGAAGAATCGGTGGCCGAGGTGGCCGTGTTGGTGGACGCCGAGAGCATGTATTACCTGGACGGCAAGGCCGATTTCTATAATGATTTACTGCACAAGCAACGGTACGGCCTGTACCGCATGGGGACGCCTTTCGACCTGTTTTCCTTCGGCGATCTGGCCACGGTGGACCTCTCCCGCTACAAACTGGTCTTTTTCCCGAACCTGTTCGCGGTCGACGCCACACGGCGCGCGCTGTTGCGAGACAAGGTGTGCATCGGCGGCAAAACCGTGCTTTGGGGCTACTCACCGGGAATTATCGCTGATGGGAAATACGATCCCAGGCAGGTAGAAGCCTTGACCGGCATCCCGTGGGAGGCCAAGGAACTCACCTCGCGCGAAATGGACGGTTGGCGCTCCGTCCATTCACCGCAGCCGAACGTGCCAGCCGATGTTCTGCGCAAACTGGCCCGCGAGGCAGGCGCGCACATCTACTGCGAGGCCGAGGAACCCCTCTACGCAAATGACCGGCTGATCGCCCTGCACACGATCAAGGGCGGCCCCCGCGCGCTTGTGTTGCCGAAGCAGTGCCGCCGCGTCACCGAAGTGTTCAGCGGACGGGTGGTGGCCGAAAACACCGACCGTTACGAGGATACGCTCACGCCGCCTTGCACCGTGCTGTACGAAGTAGAGCAGTGAATCGCGGCCCATGCGTGCGGCGATTCAATAGCCCAAGGAGGCGACGAACTACAGCGTTAGCCGGCACGAGCAAAGCCAGCCAAAGAAACGGCGGCGTAGGAAGTCGACCGGCAGGAAGCCGAAGGAACTGAAGCACGATCGCGCCGCGCAGACGTTCGATCTGTATTGGTGCGGTGCCGATCGAAAGACATGCGTGTTCGTTCGCCGCCATAAGGTTCGCCTGGAGGTGGTTCCCACAGGGTTCTTCTCGGTCAGCCTGTCGGCTGGAGTGGAAAAGCAGAAGGCCGAGGCCGTCCTGTACCTCGACGCCTTTTTGCAGAAGGCGGAGTGGTCGCCGACGATCAAGACGACCTTCGCCGGTGGCCTCTTGTACCGGGAGTACGGCTTCCTGAAACGTTGGATGATGAAAGAAATCGCAAGGGACGCGGGCAAGGATACCGACACCTCGAAGAACCATGAGTACATCGACTGGAAGGCCGTCGATGGGTTCGTGAGCGGATTCCTGGCTCCGAGTGAGCAGCACCAGCGAGAGGGGGAAGTAGGCTGAATGGCTCGCCCAAAACAAGTCACGGCCAGTACACAAGTTGGACTACAATCTGGGAGGTACGGCGGGGACGGTCCGTGATCGCCGAGGCCTTCCCGCCGATGCTGCGGAGACGGTATCCTACAGAGGGGCGAACTTCCAACCAAAACGGGGTATAGCGGATGTCGCACAAAGACACGGAACGGTGGAAGCGGCTTGCGGCCCTGGGAGCGAAATCGGAAGTTCCCACGCCCGAAGGCGAGGCGAAGATGTCGGCGGTCATCCTCCAACTTGCGGAGCCGCTGATGAAGAAGCAAGGGAATACAGCGGAGAAGGCCCAAGCGATTATCATGCTGACCATTGCCGGCTGGAATAAGTCGATGTTCCCGCCCGACAAGCAACCGCTCATTGAAAAAGACCTGATCGACGCCTTCGTGCCGAAGGATGGCAGTGCCGAGGCGGTCGGTGTCGCGGTCGAGGTGATGGACATCATCGCCGAGCGGCGGCAGAATCTCTTTCCCGACCTTCGTAAGATCATTGTGGACTACGAGGTGGAGATCCGCGGAGGCCGCCTGACACTCAACGTCTCGTCGGCTCCAATCCCGGATCTGGGAAATGCA
>JAAYEH010000016.1 GCA_012728855.1 Rhodopirellula sp.
ACGACTTCATTCTAGCATCGGCGAAAGAGTAAGTGTTGCATCTACCGGGGGCGGCGACTCCTTCCCTGCGTCTCGAACGTGCGGCCCTTTCTTAGCAGCCCGGCTGCTGCCAGCAGCCGGGCTGCTAGTGCTTGATCAAGAACAGCCCTTCCTTGGGCTGCAGAATGACTTTTCCGGCGACCGGCGAACCGTCGTTCGTTGTCGGGTCTTGTTGGGATGAACCTTCCAGCCGGCGGAATCGTTCGCCGGGCGCGATCGAGTCGAGCGGGAACGTGTACGGTCGCGGCGAGGGGTTGGCCAGAACCAGGCCGCCTTCGAATCGACGATACATGGCGTCGGGATGAGCATAGACGCGGATCGACCGGATCCAAACCGGCTCGCCGCTTTCGATCGAGCATTCCAGATCCACTTGCTTCGACCGCACGTCGGAGAAGTAGAAGGTCGAGGTGAATGCGTTTGGATTGAGCCAGGTCATGAAGCGGACCGGTTCGGTTCGCTCGCCGGCAGTGTCCGAACCGACGACGCGGACGTCGCCCCAATGGCTGTGGTCGGTGACCGCATTGTCATTCGGCCCGCAATCGCTAACGAATCTCAACACCACGCGTTTGCCGGCCCATCGCGCCAACGGCACTTCGTGACGGATCCACTCGGCCGCCTTTTGGGAGTGCTCGAAGACCGGTTCCCATGGAGCCGCCTTGTCGCCTGCCGCCGCGGCGATTTCCACGCGGAAGACGACGCCGTCGCTCCGCTCGGGGCTCTTTTCGCCCATGGCGGTGAAGAACTCCAGCCGGCCGCCTTGCGGCACGTCGACTTCACGCCGCCAGAACGTGTAGCCGACGCCGTCTTGGTAGGGCGGGTGGACGAGGTAGGCATCGTGCTCTTCGCCCGCGAATTCCCGTTTGGGCAACCACCGCACCCAGGCGCCGCGGTCCGCGGCGATCTCCGTCTCCTCGCCGCCACGCACGCGCATGCCCGTCGCCGGCATGTCTCGTGCGACGAGTTCTCCTTGGGGCCGAGCGATGCCGATCCAGGCGAGGCGGGCGATTTCCTGGGGGTGGTCGATCATCGGCGCTGCCTCCGCCGTGATCGATACGAACAAGTCCGGACCGTCGCAGGGGACGTCCCGCAAACGAAACCGAAGCGGACCGCGGTTGCCTTCCGCCGCGGAAATCCGCAACCGCTCGCCGTCAACGGCGATGTCCACGGCCTCGCCCACGATCCGGTCATCCGTCCAGCGCGAACTCGTCGCATCCAATTGCAGCAGCGTGGGCTGTTCGGTCGCCAGGTGGACGGCCGGCCCCGCCGGCTGCCCCAGCCAGCCGAGTTTGTGATCGGTCCCTTGACGCAGTTCGTCCCAGATGCCGAACCGTTCGCCGGGCTCCGACGGCGGCGCGAAGCTGTAGCAGACGGCCGAATCGGTAAACATGGCGGCCGCCAGTACGAGGCGATGGACGGAGAAGGGGACGTCGGGCGTGAGGGTCTCACCCGGATCGTCGCCGCGGGTGACGAACTTATGGTTGACGTAGTTGAACAGGGGCGGACGACCGTTGGACTGCCAGAACTCATGGCGGTTGAGGCCGCCGGACCAGTCCTCGATCTCCCAGTCGCCGAGGTCCGGCCAGCCTTCGCTCTCGATGCCGTTGAGGATTCCGAAAGCCCGCTGATTCGCCGGATCCATGCCGTCGGCCATGATCAGCCGGTCTTCGCCCATCCGCCCGCGAAGCATACGGCAGAAGTCGACGACCCCGATCCCGTAGACGTTCCGGCCGTCGATTTCGCCGAGATCCATGTCTCCGTCGGCGTTGCAGTCCGGGCCGCGCCCCCGCTGGTCTCCGCCGACGGAATGCATCAGGACATCGAATTCCAGGCCATCGAAAGCGGCCAGTTCGCCTTGCGGCAGGAATCGTGCGGCCAACT
>JAAYEH010000203.1 GCA_012728855.1 Rhodopirellula sp.
GCAGCGAGATTCTCGGCGGCCGCGCCACACGCAAGCAGGTCCGCATGTGGTTCCGCGACGACAACAGCGGTCCGAAGATCGATTGGATCTTCTTTATCCCCAAGAACAGCCCTGGCCCCGTCCCCGCTTTCATCGGCCTCAACTACTATGGCAACCAGGAGCTTGACGCAGACCCGGCGATCCGCAGGTGCGAAAGCTGGCTCCGCGACAATCCCAAGCATTTCATTACCAACCACCGCACATCCGAGAGAAGCCGCGGGTTGAATCCTAAGAGCTGGCCGTTCGAGACCCTCGTCACCCGCGGCTACGCGCTGGTCACCGCCTGCTATGGGGACATCGCCCCCGACGACGCCGAACTCTATACCCAGGGCGTGCATGGGCTGTTCCCGCCGACGGTTCCCGGCGCGGGTAACAATACCACGGCGATCGCTGCCTGGGCGTGGGGCCTGATGCGTGGTATGGACATGCTGGAAAAAGAACCGGCCATCGACGCCAAGCGGGTTGCGGTGATCGGATGCTCGCGTCTTGCCAAGGCGGCACTGCTGGCCGGCGCGAAGGATGAACGTTTCGCCGTAGTCATTCCCAATCAGACCGGTGGAGGTGGCGTACCGTTGGCGAAGCGTGACTACGGCGAAAACGTGTCGACGCAGAACCAGATGTTCCCGCACTGGTTTTGCGGCAACTTTCGCCAGTACAGCGACAACGAGGCCGCGATGCCGTTCGACCAACACATGCTGCTGGCGGCCTGCGCCCCGCGCAAGCTCTACGTCTCCAGTTTCCCCGGCAAGTGGTTCGACCCCTACGGTGAGTTCCTCAGCATGAAGGCCGCCGAACCGGTGTGGCAGTTCCTGGGACTCCCCGGCCTGCCGGCCACTGAGTGGCCGCAGGAGATGTCACCGGCGATGAGTACCCATCTCGGCTATCACCGCCGTCCGTATGAACACGGGATCGCAACGTACGACTGGCAGTGTTACCTGGCCTTCACCGACCGCGCCTTCAACAAGACCATCGACTGGCAACCCGCTAAGACCGACCTCTGGCACGGCTTTACGCGCCATCACTTCGAGGTGGACGGATGCGAGTGCTGGGTGGCTGTTCCCAAACATCCGCGTCCCGGAAATCACTGGGTGTGGTGTACGGAATGGCCGGAAGCGTTTACCGAGCGAACCGGCACGCAGCGGCTGCTGGAAGAGGGGTTCTAC
Source organism: Rhodopirellula sp. (assembly GCA_012728855.1). Lineage (GTDB taxonomy): Bacteria > Planctomycetota > Planctomycetia > Pirellulales > Thermoguttaceae > JABWBD01. Next base: position 1,203 of record JAAYEH010000203.1, read on the forward strand.
CACATCCACATGAAGGTCGGCACCATGTCCTTGGGCGGCCCGCCCGCTTTGGCCCACATGGACGCGTTCTACAGGCACTTCGTCGCGAAGGGCCTGAATTCCAAAGGGACGCTCACCGGCGTGAGCCGGGGCGGGCTTTACGCCTACCGTTTCGCCGCGGCACATCCCGACCGCGTCGTGTGTATCTACGGTGATGCGCCGGTCTGTGATTTCAAGAGCTGGCCTCTGGGCGCGACCCCGGGAAGGAGGGATGAGAATGGCGTCAAGAACCTGCTCGAACTCTACGGGTTCAAGACCGAGGCCGAAGCCTTGGCCTACAAGGGGAATCCCATCGACAACCTGGAGCCGCTGGCCAAGGCCGGCATCCCGCTGATCCATGTGATCGGCGATGCCGATCAAACGGTTCCTCCCGAATCGAACTCGGCGATTCTCGAACAGCGCTACAAGGCACTGGGCGGCTCGATCACGGTTTTCCACAAGCCGGATTGCGGCCATCACCCGCATGGACTGGAGGATCCCGCGCCGTTGGTCGACCTCATCAAGACCTACACCACACAATGGGACACCGAGAACTGCAAGTGATGCCGTTTGGTCAAAGAACCGGGCCGACCGTCAAGACGAGACAACATCGCGAGTTGTAACCTTCGATACTACGGCGACTCGGCCGAGGTGTCGTTCGCAGGCGGCGATTGGAGAGCCTGGCCGTTCCCGGCAGGTGATCTCGCGCGTCTTCTGTACTTCCGCAGCACATTTTGTTTTCCTTCCGGTAATGCGGTGTCGATTGTGCGTTCGAGGCTTTTACTTGCCCGCTATTTCGGTGCGGGTACGGCCCTGTTTGGCTCGACGCTGCGAACGCGGCGTACGCAGCGGAATCCGATCGCGTCGCGGGCGAAGCAAGCGTCCTGAAATCCGGGGCTCTCGCCCAAGCGATAGGCCGAGCGGCAAGCGTCGGCACTTGAGTTCCAAGCCCCGCCGCGGAGCAGGTAGCGTTCGCCATCGGCGGGCCCGACAGGGTCTTCCTCGCGACTTTGCCGGTAATACTCGGCTTCGTAGACGTCGTTGCACCATTCGGCCACGTTGCCCAGCATGTCGTACAGGCCCCAGGCATTGGGCCGTTTCTGGCCCACTGGGTGCGTCTTCTTGCCCGCATTCTCGGCAAACCAGGCGTGCTGGCCCAGACGCTGCGCCTCGCCGTCAAACGGATAATCGCCCGTCGTCCCCGCACGACAGGCGTACTCCCACTCCGCTTCCGTAGGAAGGCGATAGCCGTCGGCCGCGAAGTTGCACTCCGCCGTCTCCTCGTTGTAACAAGGATTCAGGCCCTCTTCGCGCGACCGGGCGTTGCAGTACCGGGCGGCGTCGGCCCAACTCGCCTGCTCCACAGGCATCGTCGGACCTTTGAAATGCGACGGATTGACCACCGCCAGCCGTGCGTATTCAGCCTGCGTCACCTCGTAACGGTCCATCAGCAACGGCGATATCGATACCCGGTGCTTGGGTGCCTCGTCCGGTCGGCCCGAGCGGCTTCCCATCTCGAACGCACCGCCGGGCACCTCGACCATTTCCATGCCGCCCTTGGTCTTGACGATCTTCGGCGGTGGGACGTTGTCGACCACCGGCCGCGTCCGCTGGCAAGACGCCCCCAGCAAGCCGACGATCGCCAAGGCCCCCGCCGCTCCAAGCAGGTTCTTCAGCATGGCTTCCCTTCTTTAGCGAGTCTTGGGCAAAGGGATCCAATCAGCCTCTTTATTGCTCTTGCCGTCGGTGGTGATAGCCACCCAGCGGTTCGTCGTACTCGGATCTCCCACGCAGATGTCCCAACCCGGAGCCTGAATGCCAATGAGCGACGGCGCCAAGCCGAGTCCCTTCTTGTACGGTCCGCGGCTAAAGGCCACGTATCGGCCGTCGGGGGACCAGTCGATGTGCTGGATTTTCATCGGCTTGGGGCTGACAAGGATGTCGTGTGGGTTGACCACACGCCGTTCCGGACCGGAAAAATCGAGTTCGCCGATCGCCAACGAGTAGTCGCCCGAGGCCCAGGCGATCCGCTTTCCGTCCGGGCTCACGTCCGACCGACAACCGGGAATCTTTAAGTTGAACACCTGGGAACCTTGAGCCTGGATGGCCAGGATTCCATGGGCAAAGCCCATGCCGGCGTGAACTGTGGATAGGTACCACTTCCCATCCGGCGTGGCGCCGATGCAGTACAAGTGCTGCAAATCCGCGTTGGGATGGGATTGGTCTCGGCCGGTAGCCAGGTCATGCACGACGACTCCCTTGGTGGCGAAGTCCATGGCGGTGAATCTTTCGAACTCGCTCTTCAGGTAGACGATACCGCGACCATCGGCCGTCCAACACGGATCTCGCCCGTCGCGGGCCACCAGACGCCGGTCCGTGCCGTCGAGGTTCATGCACCAGACACCGCGGACTGTGTTTTCTCCCTCTCCCGCGTCGACCACGAAGCAGACCCTCGTGCCGTCTGGGGAGACATGGGGATAGAGTTCGTTCGCGTCGCGAGTGCGTGTGAGGTTTACCCGCTCGGAGCCGTCGGCCCGGACCATGAACAGATCCCAGTTCTGGTCTTGATAGCTCTCGAATAAGATTCGGTAGGGAAGCTTCGTCAGTTCTTGGGAAAGGTCTTCGCTCCTTGCCGTAGAACATGCAATGGCAACGGCGAGCAGGGGAAAAACGAGCGACGTCAGAAAGGCGAAATAGCAGTGATGGTTCTTCATGGCGCCGAGGCTCCTTGGTTGAACACGAAACTAAGTATCCGGATCTTCGTGCCGCTTTCGCGGTTGTCAAGCGTTTCCGCCGCCGGTCACTTACGATGGCGTTGCCGGATGATGGGCGCGAGGAACTTCGCCGTCTCGATTTGAAGCTTGCCTTCGTGTTCCGCGAGGGCGACCAGCGGCGTCAAGGCCAGGAGTGCCAGCACGACGAGGCCACGGCAGCCCGGAACCACATTCGAGCGAATCGTGCAACGAGACATCAGACTAAACGACCTTTCGCTGAGCCGAATTCGCGCCGTCGCTATAAGACGAACAACGTTCTACGGCAAGGGGGACAGATTGGCGAAATCCTATCGGACTGACCGTCGTGACAGAACATCGGACTTGTAAAGGGGTCGGGTGGGCTTACTTTTCCAAACACCAACCGGCGCTGCGGACGTAAAGCGCGCCGGCCGGCACGTCGGTCCTTACGGCTTGAACTCTTTCAGCAGCCGCACGGCGGAGGCGACGAGCATTTCGCCTCC
>JAAYEH010000204.1 GCA_012728855.1 Rhodopirellula sp.
AGGGCAACGGCGTCGTCGGAATCGGTCCGCTCGGCGGTCCTTCCTGGATCCTCACCCCCGGCCCAGGTTCGGTTTCCGGCGGGGCGTACTCTTCCTTCGGCAGTTCCTTCGGAAGCTCGCCTTGCGGACTAGGAATGCGCTCAATGCCGCGATCGGCGGGGAATCGCACGTCCGCGCGATGTTCGTCGCCAGGCCAGGGGCTCCACTGCCGCGGGAAATGACCCCAGTAGCGCGCGTTCGGGATGCACATGCAGGGCCCTGAACAGCAGGCGGGACAAATTGCCATTTCACCCGGGTAGAGCATCGGCACGGGATTCCTCTCCTGCCTCGCGCCAACCGACTGGACGGGGTTTCCCGACGCGACCGTCGAGAGGGCAAGAAGGATCGTCGGGACGGCCGCCATTGCCGTGGACCACGATCGAAGTTGTCTGGAATTCAACATGGACTGCGTCCCCTCAATGGTCGTTGACTAGGTAATTTCGTAAGTGAATCCAATCTTCTTCGCGGCGTTCAATCGCTCTTCATCGTTTCGTGCTTTTAGAAGCTTCGCCGATAGCCGATCAATTGGGTGCCTCGAATGGCCGACGCGGTCAACGAGGTGAAGCCGAGGAACCGCTCGAACGGACCGATGATCTTGCTGATCGTCGAGTGGAACGCGATGATCTTGTCGTCGTCGATGAACACCCGGTCGCCCGGCATGATCTGGTAGTTCGTCGCCGTCACGCCCCCGCGCGTGATGGCGTCGTAGTTGATCGGCAGAACCTGCTCGCAACCGAAACCGCCCGGCGCGGGCCGCGCGATCCAGATGTTCTTGCTCGACAACTGCGACAATCCCTGCACCTGGCTCAAGGCGTCGAGCACCGTCTCGTTGCCCGTGATCGGCACGCGGACGATGTTGTCGCCCTGGCCGGCGCCGGCCGTGATGATGTAATAGACCTTGCTGTTGTACGAGGCGATGTCGACCGAAGCCTCGGGCGAGTCGAGGAAGGCCGACAGATGCCGCTCGATCGCCAGTTTGGCTTCGGTCAGCGTCTTGCCGGCCACGTGAACCGCGCCGTACTGACGCAGGTTGACCGTCCCGTCGGAAGCGACCAGGTAGGGGCCGGTGATCGGCTGCAAGCCGGAGGCCCGGGCGAGCTGGACCGAGACTTGCGGCCGCGCCAGGATTTGGAGCAGCTTGGCCGTGATTTCCTTTTCCGCTTCCTCGATCGTCATGCCAACGATGCGGACCGTGCCGTAGGCCGGCCCCAGGTTGATCGTCCCCTCGGCCTCGACCAGGTAGTAGTTGTTGATCGGCTGGTCCAGCAGCGTATTGAGCACGCTGATCTGCAGCACGTCGTAGCTCTCGATCCGGTACGGCGGAAGCGGCACCAGCTTGAGTAGCTCGATCTGCAAGATATCGGGCGGCTCGATGCGGTATTCCGGCAGGCTCCGCATGGCCATTTCTCGCGGCGGCTCAATGCCCGGCGGGGCCGGCTGTTCGAGCGACTGCGGATAGAAGTCCATCGACCGGCAACCACCGACGATCCCCAGCAAAAGGGGGAGAAGCAGCCAGATCCGTTTTCGCCAACGATCTTGATTCATTGATTGTCCAACCCGCTTGCTGGTGTGGAGGATTGACCGCAATCGCCAATCGTTAAGCTTTTCCTAATCGGCACTGTCGGCGTAATCGTCAAGCTACCGCGAGAACTTGAGTCCGAAACAGGCCGGTCGCCGGATTGCCGGAAGTCGTCACCGGGTGGCGACGGAACGAGCGTCAAAACGACTCCAAGCGACGAACTCGCGTAATCAAGGCAAAATACGAAGAACAGGAAAACCCAAGAGCGTGGATGGCTTCGCGG
>JAAYEH010000017.1 GCA_012728855.1 Rhodopirellula sp.
ATGGAGCCAGCATGTCGGCACTCCTTTGCCTGGATTCGCCCCCCTACGTCGTTTTTGTAATCCGCGATTGTCGCCTATTCGGGGCAATCCACCAATATCAATGCCAACTTGTGTAGAACAACAAGCCGAGTACGGGGCTGCACGAAGCGCGGGTGATCTGGGCGCGAAGAGCTTGATCGCCGAGGAAATCGGACTTGAAGGGGCTCGAAAGTACGCGGTCGAAACCGGATGCGATCCGCTGTACGTGGGAAAGGCGAGGCAGGGGACGGGGTTCGATTTGGTTTTCCGGGACGGCAACCGCATCAAAGTCATTGAGGCGAAAGGCGGTGGCAGTCAAGTAAAACGATTCCGCGGTCATTGGCAGGGCACGCCCGAGTACACCCGTGCCGTCGCCGAGGACGTACTGGCAAGGTCGTCGGCGAGCGCGGACGAGAAGGCTGCCGCCAAGGAGGTACTCAAGGCGATGGAAGAAAGCCGGCTCGACATTGAAGTCGTTCGCACGGAGCACGTCCAAGGCAAACCCCTTCCGACACGGGTGGAAAGTTCCGTATCCGTCGGCAATGCCACTTACCTTTCCGCCAGTGAGATCAAGAACATGCTGTTGCGCACCCCAGGCGCTACCATCGCCTTTGTTCGCGACGGGGGCAAGGAGTCTGCCCAATCCGCGATGGAGAACTTTATCAATCGCTCCCAAGCAATGGCCAAACGGGCGGGCGTTGATCTTTGGAAGCCTGGGGCCGGGCCTCTCATGCCTCGCACCCTGCGCAGAAAGGGCGAGGAAGTCATTGTCAACACGCTGCAACTCCCCGCTGCTGGCGAGATGGGGGGCGTCGGGGAGTTCAGCCTTGCGATCATGGAAAGGGTGCTCCAATGAGAAGTCTGCGTTTCTGCCTATTCTTCATGCTGGTCGGGGGCTGCGCAAACATGGTCCAGGCAGTCGGCTGGACAAGGCTTGTCGAGGAACTTGCCGAGCGGGCTGCTGCCAGTGAAGCCAGGACAGCGGAACGGAAGCTGGTCCTGCGTGAGACCGAGGAGGCGGCCGATGTCATTACCCGCCGTCTCGCCACAACTGCGGACGAGGCCGCCATGTTACGCCGCTTCGAGCGGCTTCAAGGCGTGGATAGTGCCCTTAGCCACGAGTTCAAGGCGCTACCAGCGGCCGAACGGCGGATCGCGCTCGAATTGGGCGAGGGAGCACAACGGGTGCTGAGATTACATCCAGGCGTGGAGGGCACCCGAGTCTTGCAGCACTTGGATGCTGCCGGCCTGGCCCAAACGCGGACCTATGGCGATTTCGTCGTGGAAGGAATGGCCTGGCTGGAGTCTGATGAAGCCCTTGCCGCGCTGCGCGGAAGCATACCCGCCGATGTCAGTCCGGCGATCATGCGTACTCTGGGGCTGAAATCCGCTCCTTCACAGTTGGGAGAAGCAGAAGTCGCTGCTCTCTGGAAGTCGGTGATCCGCAAGACCGGCAATGGGGCTGGTGAGTTCTGGACGAAGTACATTGTGCCGCATAAAGAAAAATGGCTTGTCGGCGGCTTGCTCGTAACCTACCTCGCCATGCCCGAAAAGTTCCACGATGCCCTGGGCAATCTGACCGAGTATGCGACTCGCGAGTTGGCGAAGCTGGGCGTCTCTGCGACAACGGGCGCTGGCCACGGCTTGCTTGGGGGAGCACGCGAGAGCATTGCCCGCCAATATGCCGCCGACCCCTTTGAGACTGTGGCGACCTTGGTGCTGATCGCAGTCCTTCTGCTCCTGGCAATTCCCCGGCTGCGCTGGCTCGTTTGGCACAAGGGGCTCCGGCGGCTGCTGGCGGCTCCCACATCGGAGACCGTTGCAGCGAAAACAACGAACAGTAAGGAAGCTGGTTCCTCACCGGCAACGGTTCTATCAAAACATACGCCCCTGGAAGAATAACCCATAACGCGGAAGGGTAAAAATGTCCGACATGAGTGCAAGTGGTATCGCTCCGGGAACATGGCGATTGGGTGTTCATGGCGCGCGTCAGGTCGGCAAGACCTCTTATTTGGCGACATTGTACGGCTTTCGCGCCCAGGCAGACGGCATCGCCGTTGCGTTCGCTAACGACGAGACCATTGACTACCTTGCCGACCAGTGGGGCAACTACCTTACCAAGGGAATGAAGGCCCAGCCCACCGGGAAGGGAATGCCCATAGAACTCGGTTGTCAAATCAAGTGCCAGCAACGAGTATGGCAGGTCGCGTTGCGAGACTATGCAGGCGAACTGGTCCAACGGAAAGGTGCTGACGATGTTGAAGAATTGCAGGAAGAAACCCGCCTATGGTTGACGTCTTGCAATGCCATTCTGTTCTTCATCGACATCACGGAACCTGAAGATGCTGTACGGGAGCGTCTCAACGAACTGGACTTGCTGCTCAAGGAGCTTCACCGGCTGTCGGTGGGCGGAGATAAACTTGCCCGTCCCCTGGCGCTGGTCCTGACGAAGTGGGACACCCGCCCGGACTTCAACGTCTGCGGCGCAGACGCGGCTGCCGAAACCGTGAAAGCGGTCGAGTTCCTCCGAAACACCGTTGTCTTCGGGCAGTGCTATTCAGCCCTGGCGCAAAGTGCAACTCGGGTGCAGGTGTTTCCGGTTTCCGCCTTTGGCAGTCATCGTGACGGTCAACTTCCGCCAGCTAATGGGCCTGAACCATTCAACATCCACGCGCCCTTGAAATGGTCCGTCGAAATGGCCGAGGAGATGATAGGGGAAAAGGCGGATCGTGACGCTGACGGTCTCCTCGCCCATCGCTGGTGGCCTCGGTACGACAAGGCCGCTAACCTGCTGAAACAAACGATCCTCAAATATGCGCTTCGAGCGGGACTGGTCGGCGAGCGGCTCGCAGACCGCGCTTGCAGCCTGAAACGGCGCTTGTGGCGAAGGCGGCTGAAGATAGCGGCCGTCAGCTTGGCTCTTACTCTCGTCGCGGCCGTTGTGAGCCTTGTTTTCGATGAGCACACGCGACACAATGCCGTACTCCACGCCTATGATGATCGTTCGATAGATGCGGCCGGCGTCAAGACGATCACCGAGGAATACCTTGCAAGACGTAATCCGTTCAAACGAATACACGAGCAGGCAATTCGGGACCGCTGGGCAGATTTTCAAAGCGGCAGGGCGCAACAAGATTATCGTAACTTGGAAGAGTTTCGTGGGACGCATTCGGCGGAGGCAGACGCAGCCGTCGTATTGAAGAAGGACAAATATTACCTTGAACTGTGGGGAGGCAGCCCGCAAGCGGAAAAGGTTCGGGTGTGGGAAATGGAGGATACCAAAAAATCTGGGGACTACAACCGACACATAGAAGAAGACCGCAGCTATCAGGAATTGCTTGAGGAGGTAGCGGCATTTGTGAAAGCAAACAAATTCTCCGAGGTGGAACAAGCCTACCACCGATTCCTTGGGAAATACCCCGACTCCTCACATCACACGGAAATCGAAAAACGCATTAGCGACGTGGAAAAGGCTGGGGACGAGAACGAGTGGAAGAGCGTTGTCGATTTCGACCGAAAGAACCCAAACAGTTTTGAGGACACCATCCAGCGTGCAAATCAGTATCTTACGAAGCCCAAGGCAAGGCATCGGCCCGAGGCGGAGGCTCTGGTGACGCGCACGGGGGACCGATGGGATTGGGCGCTCTACGAGCAGGTCCGCAACGCCAACCGCATGGGGGCCGACGCAAACGCCATCGAGGCCACGCATCGGAAGGCTATGGCCTACCTCAACGGCACGCAACCTCGCAAACGGATGAAGGTCGAGGTTCAGAAGTGGATGGACTGGTTCAATGATCTGCAAACCGAACGAGATTATTTTGTTGTGGTGCGGTCGATGGCGATTCCCAAGGGTTCTAATCTTGAACCCTGGGACGCCGATCCGGCATGTCGAATTGAGATCAATGTCAATGGTCGCAGTCATGTAACTGGCGAACGATCAGGGATGAAGCCTGTCTTCGGCGAGACACTTGGGCCGTATCGGTTCCAGTGGGGCCAGACAGGAACGTTCTCTGTAAAGATCGAGGGACGACGATGGTATCCAATTCTGTGGAATGACATCGCCGAGTTCCAGACTCCTGAAACTGACGGACGTTTCATCGGTAGTCGGCTCAGTGGGCCGGTCACGGTACGAGACAGAAACGGCAAAGAAGTGATTGTGTACCTTGAGTGCGATGCCGTGAAGCCGCCGGACCTCGCAGCGTTTAAGGACAAGTAGGCCAAAGGCACCCGAATGAAAGTGGCCGTAATAGTACATCGCTGGTTTGAGCAAGGGGCCGGATGGGCATTTGCGCCGGACGCAAAACCCATCTTGCTCGACGTGATCGCCGCCCTCGATCCGCACATGAAGGCGGGACGGGAGGGCGATTTCCGGGTAAAGATGCGAGGCAATCGTTGCTTGCTCGGCAGCATTGCTCACGACGCCCACTGTCTCGATCCGAAGGCGAGGGAGCGTAAGTCAACTATTGTTCGCACCGTCGTCCTGGATCGCCACCCCTCAGAACAGCAGGCAGTCGCGATCCTGAACCAAATAAGGTCTGTTACGCCGACTCATGCCGGGCCGGATGTACGTCTGCTCATCGATGTGCCGGCCACTCTGGCCACCGACTGCCCAAAGCCAGTCGAAAACACACAACCACTCGGCGGCTCGCGCCGGAAGACGTGGAGAACCATACTCATCCTGCTTACGATTGCAGTTTCGGTTCTCGCCTTCAGCGTCGCCTTTCAACAAAAACCGTGGGATGGGCCGCCAAAGCCGGAGGATTTGAGGCCAGTGGCCGGGAAAATGGCGACGCAGTTGGCGGGCTGGGGAAGGACGGTACAGAGCAAGACACCCGAAGGCGTCATCGACGAATACTTCGGGTTCCTCTGCCAAAAGGCCATCTGGGGAGCGCCCCCCGACTCCAAGCATCCGTATGTTGAATTCGTCAAACGGCTCCCACCCGATAGACCGCTCAGCAAGCGGCTTCCGGCCGACCTCGCGCAGGCAGTAGAAGGCCGATGGACTGAAGGTGAGGTTGAGGAATCGTTGAGGAAGCTTGTGGCGTTCCTGGAAGGCTCTCGCACGGAGAGCCAGGATTCAAGTGCCGCCGCCGACAGCCTGAAGAGGGTCGATCGGCTGATGAACTACGATGCGTGGCGAAACCAGAACAGAAAGCCCGATGAACTGAATAGATTCGCAATCGCACCGGAACAACCGGTGCTTGATTATGTTGAGCGATTCCGAAACACGGCTTCTGCCGATTTCGCGACGGTAACGGATTTGATGCGCGATCGTCTCGCGAAGTGGCAAGTGCCGCTACAAGAGGAGGCCACTCCATTCCAGGTGCTCCACCTATTCTTCACCACGCTGCAACGCCCCGATTTCCTGTCGGCGTGTTCCCGAGACGACAAAGGACACGCCTATTGGAGGTTTTTTGACCGTTTGCCGGAACAGGCGACCAGCCTTGGTTGGACATGCGACGGAAGAGACCAACTCGACGAGGCGCTTCGCGATCTGCTCCAGTCGCTTGGGGAAACGCCGGGCGGCAAGACGACCGAGGGCTTGATTGAGGCAATTGCCCGGCAGATGGATTACGATGAATGGGCTAAATCTGCTGGACGCAAATGGTACACGGACGGGCTGCCGCAATCTCAAGAATTGAAAGTCTTTATTGATAGATTTCGGCAGTAGAGGACATTAGGCGAGGACGACTTTGGGCCCTGTAAGAAATCTTGTGTCAGCTAGCAAAGATAGCTATGCTATGCAACCTTTTTTAGCAAAGGAGTCTGACACATGGATAATGCGTTACAGAGCCGCGTGGAGATGCTAGCAAGCGAGTTTG
>JAAYEH010000205.1 GCA_012728855.1 Rhodopirellula sp.
ACCGATCCGAACGACAGCCCCGCCGACAACTTCCTGGCCGTTGAGATCCCCTCGCTGCCCGACGCGGGAAGCCTCACGTACAACGGCACCGAAGCGACCGCCGGCCAGTTCATCAGCCTTGCCGACCTTGCGGCGGGCAAACTTGTCTTCACCCCGGCGGCCGATGTTTACGGGAGTTCCTACGCGTGGTTCTCTTTCCGGATCCAGGACGATGGCGGCACCGCCAATGGTGGCGTGGACCTCGATCCGGTCGCGAAGACGATGACCGTGAACGTAACCGCAGTCAACGACGCTCCGGCCGGCACGAGCACAACCGTCACCACCCTGGAGGACACGGCTTACGTCTTCACGGCGACGGCTTTCGGCTTTACCGATCCGAACGACAGCCCCGCCGACAACTTCCTGGCCGTTGAGATCACCTCGCTGCCCGACGCGGGAAGTCTAACGTACAACGGCGCCGCTGCGACAGCGGGCCAATCCATCAGCCTTGCCGACCTTGCGGCCGGCAAACTTGTCTTCACCCCGGCGGCCGATGTTTACGGGAGTCCCTACGCGTGGTTCTCGTTCCGGGTCCAGGATGATGGCGGCACCGCCGATGGCGGCGTGGATCTCGATCCGGTCGCTAAGACGATGACCGTGAACGTAACCGCGGGCAATCGTCCGCCCGTGGCGGTCGATGATGCTGCGGGGACTCTACAGGGTATCCCTGTAACGGTTCCCGTGCTCACCAATGATTCCGATCCCGATGGTGAACCGTTGAGCATCTCTTGGTTCACACAGCCCGGCCATGGAACCGTGACCGACAAGGGCGACGGTACACTCCTCTACACCCCGGCTGATGATTTTATAGGTGACGACAGCTTCAGCTACGCCGTGAGCGACGGCAAGGGCGGGGCAGATGAAGCCGTGGTGGCGGTAACCGTCATGCCGCTCCGACTTGTTATCAGTGCCGGGAGCCAGGCGGGCGACGGCTCCGCGGATACATTTCACCTGGTAACAAATGGGGAAGGGATCGAGGTCAGGGTAAACGGGAATGTGGTGTTTACGACTTTCGTTGCCATTGCCCTTGAACTCAAGATTACGGGCTCGGAAGATGCGGACACGCTCATCGTCGATTTCAGGCACCCGTTCACCCAGGACGGAGCCGCCCTGTTTTCGTTCGACGGCTCTGCCGGCCGCGACGAGGTGCATTTTCTCGGCGCCGCCGGTGCCGACACCGCAACGCTCTATCCGACACACGGTACCTTCAGCAGCGAAATCTGCTCGCTCGATGTGGTGAACGTCGAAGCCTTCGATTACGACGGCGGCGCAGGCGACACGGTGGCCATCTGGGGCTCTCGGGAGAACGAGACCTACATGGCTGGGCCCGGTTGGGGCCTGATGACCGGGGAGAACGTGTCGATCGACGTGACGGCCGAGACGATCTACGCCCGCGGCAATGGCGGCAGCGACACCGTCTACTTCACCGATTCCGAGGGGGATGACCTGCTGCGATACTTCCCCCGCTGGGCCACTATGTCCGGCGAGGGGTACTTCAACCAGGTCAATGCGTTCAAGGTGATGTACGCCGACGCCGAACGGGGCGCCGGCGGCACCGACACGGTCATCTTCCGCGGGACG
>JAAYEH010000018.1 GCA_012728855.1 Rhodopirellula sp.
ATGACCACCAAAGGTCCGCAAATCGTAACTGCCCTTTTCCAAGCACAACATGCAACGCTCCAACAACTTAACGCCACCGCCGCGCAATAACTTTGTCAAAAACTTCACAATGTTGAAGGTTAGTAGTGCAGTGTACCTGCATACGGCCGCGCAGGACAATGGGAAGTTTGGCGTCGACCCGCACCATCCGGCTCAGGCCGCCTTCGAAATGCATCCAGCCCTGATTGTCGTACAGATACTCAGTCTGTTTGAAGAGCATAGACCTTTCCCTTTAATTCCCGCCGTTCATCGCCTTGGTGGGCGGCATCGAGTCGACAAAGCCGGCCTCGGTGCGGCGGAGTTCGTCGATTGTCTTGGCGCGGAGGCTTTCCAACCGCGCGCGGTGCTCGGGCTTCGCCGCAAGATTCACCAGTTCCTCGGGATCAGCCGCCAGGTCGTACAGTTCTTCTGTCTCGTTTTCCACCAGCATGCGAACGTACTTGTAACGGCCGTCGCGGAGCATCGCGTACCAGGGAGTGTTGCTCGTGTCGGTGAGCCGGCCGCCGGTCGGAATCGCGTCGGTCTCCGCGCCGTACGATCGCCCCGTGTGTGTCAACAGCATCGGCGAGTCCCATGCAGTCGTCTCGGGGTCGGCCAACAGCGGCCGGATGTCGCGGCCGTGCGTTTTCCACGGCAACCTCACGCCCGCCTCGCGGCAGAACAACTCGACCAGATCGGGAGAATTGACCGGGTGGCGGCAGACCTTGCCCTCGGGCAGCGTGCCGGGCCGGCTGACGATCAACGGCGCGGCGATCGTGGCGTCGTAGGGAGCGACCTTCTGGTTGAAGCCGTGCTCGCCGAGGCCGTAACCTTGGTCGGCCGTGTAGACCACCAGCGTCTTGCCTCGCTGGCCCGATTCTTCGAGGGCCCTCAGCACGCGTCCGACTCCCTCGTCCACTGCCATCATGCACTCGTTCACCTGCTGAATCCAGCGGTCGTAAGTCTGGCCAGGACGATCGCCAACACTCCCCTTCTTTGCGGCCTTGCCGCGCTTGGCAGGGCGGCCGTCGGGCCCCTCCATCCACGCCTTGGTCTTCTCCAGGTAGGCCGGCTTGTCGGGCCAGGGGCCAAGAATGTCCGCGGGCACCGGCGCCGTGCGGTCCGCCAGTGCGCCCTTGTGGCGATCGGCCGGCGTGGTGGGACCGTGGATCGCGCCGTAGCAGAGCCAGAGATACCAGGGCTTGTTGGGATCGCGGCCGTCGCCCTGAATGTAGTCCACCGCCCAGTCGGTGTAATTGTCCGTAGAATATCCCTTCACCAGCCGCTCCTCGCCGTTGAAGGTCAGGATCTGCTCCTTGTAGTAGTTGCCGGCATTTTCGGGATGCGCCGGGCGGTTCCAGACGATCTGGAAATCCCAGTCCCGGCCGTAGCCCGTGTCGGTCCCCGTGTGCCACTTGCCGATCTGTGCGGTTTGGTAGCCCTGCCGACGAGCCTCGGCCGGCCAGAACGGGCACTGGGCCGGATCGTAGCGGCTGCCCGGATACGTCCCTTCCATCGTCATCGACCGGATCGCGTGCTGCAACCTGCCGGTCAACACGCCGGCACGCGACGGCATGCACCAGGCGCCCAGGTAGCAGCGATCGAAGCGAATCCCCTGCTCGGCCAGCCGGTCGATGTTCGGAGTCTTCACCCAATTGGGCGACTCCGGGTAGCAACTCAGTGTCTTGTACGACTGATCGTCGGCATAGATGAACAAGAGATTCGGCCGCGGGTTCTCCGCAGCGGACAAACGGCTGCCCAGGGCAACGACCAGCACCGGCATCAACCATCGGCTCGCTTTCATCGATTCACTTCGCTTGCGTTTCTGCTGTGCTTTCCATCAGGAAGCCTCGATTATTGGCTCGGCCAATACCCGTCGGCAACCACTTCGGCCTCAGAACTCAGACTGTAAACGCAGTCGAAAAGGGGGCAGGCACCGAGCGTGGTTTTGGCCCGGAATTGCCGAGGAAACGACTGCCGCTCGGTGCCAGTCCCCTTCCCCGGGCTGCCGCACTCACAGTTTGAGTAGATTAGAATGAAGCGCCGTGCTTTCTGCAATTTGCAGCGAAGGAATTCCTGACCTTGGAGGTGAACGCCGCGATTGAGGGTTTCGTGCGAGGCGGCGCCACCGACTTCCTCGTCGCCGACGGCCATGGCCACGCGGCGATCCATCCCAAGCTGCTCGACTCCCGCGCCCTGTTGGCTCGCAACTGGGCTCGTCCGGCTCAAGCACACCCTGCCATCGTTTCGGCACCGCCAACTCCGCCAACCGGGAACTCCGATTCACGCGGAACCAAGACACGTACGGCGGCTGATCGCAAATGCGACCGTTGTTTCTCGAGCGATGCTTAGGCGACCGGCTTTGAGCAGCGGAGCCCGCTACAGCGACCAGCCCTCTCGGTACGCACGGCGCAGCAGTTTGTCTGCCTCCGGGCAGTTGGTGGCGGTAAGCGCTTGCGCGTCCCAAATGAGCTTTTCGCCGGCGCGGTAGGCCACGTTGCCCAGCAGCACCGCTTCGCTCAAGGGGCCGGAGTAGCTGAAGTTGCAGGTGGTCGGGCTGCCGGTCTTGCAGGCTTCGATCCACTCGTTGTGATGACCGATGGATTGCGGAATCGCCGGTTCGGGCGGTTGATAGGCGGCGAACTTCGACTCGGGATAAAGCTGTCGGCGAGTGTAGTCGGCCAGAAGCATCCCTTCCTTGCCGACAAACAGCACTCCCGCTCCCCATGCCGGCAGATTCTGTTCGGCGAGAATCGGGGGACGGTTGGTGCCGTCGTACCAGGTGAACTTCACCGGGGGCATGCTTCCGCGGGCAGGGAACTCAAACCGCACTACCAGCGCCAACGGCGCCGTCTCGGGATCGACCGGGGGGCCTTCCGCCTCGATACTGTTGGGGTACTTCAATTCGAGGGCCCAAAACGGCAGGTCCATGTAGTGGCAGGCCATATCGCCCAGTGTGCCATTGCCGAAATCCCACCAGCGACGCCAGTTGGCCGGCAGGTAACAGGGGTGATAAGGGCGGTACGGCGCCGGGCCGAGCCAGAGATCCCAATGGAGATACTCCGGTACAGGCGGTGTTTCGGTGGGCCGTGTGCCGCCGCCCCATCCTTTGCCGCACCAGACGTGGACCTCGTCGATCGGGCCGATGGCGCCGGCGCGGACCAGTTCCACGACGCGGCGGTAGTTGTCGCCGGCATGGATCTGAGTGCCCATTTGCGTGGCCAATTTCTTTTCCGACGCCAGGCGGGTAAGTTCCCGGGCCTCCCATACGTTGTGGGTCAGCGGCTTCTCGCAGTAGCAATGCTTGCCCAGACGCATAGCCGACGCGGCGGCCGGGGCATGGGCATGGTCGGGCGTGCTGACAACGACGGCGTCGATCTCGCTCTCCATCTCGTCGAGCATCTTGCGGAAATCGACGTATTTCTTCGCGCTGGGAAAGGACTCGGCCGCTTTGCCCAGGCGCTGTTCGTCCACGTCGCACAGTGCCACGACATTCTGGCCGGCCACTCCTGCCAGGTTCCCGGCACCGCGACCGGCAACGCCGATCACGGCAACATTGAGTTTCTCCTGGGGCGACTCGGCGCCTCGTATCGAGTGCGTGAAGACTCCCGCCGCGGCGAAGCCGATTCCGGTTCCGGCCGAACGACGCAGAAATTGACGGCGATTGTAGCAATGCACCACGAGTTCTCCTTTTCGGTCTCATGAAGGCGACGGGCAGGATGAGTTGCCCATCAACAGCTTGGCGACTTACCGACACTGCCAAGTTGTCCATGATACGCGAGGGTGGCCGTTGCGGTATACCCGCGGCGTGGCTGATCACACTAGGCGCCCCCCCCACGTCGGGGCCCCTGGAAACGGGGAGCGGTTGGCTTTAGAATGGATTCAAACGAAATATCCATTCCCTCCTTTTGCGGAGATTCTGCTGGTGTCCGAGCAGCTTTCGACCATTGATGAAGCCGTTTCCGCGATCTCCCAAGGGGAAATGGTGGTCGTGATGGACGCCGAAGATCGGGAGAACGAAGGCGACTTCGTTTGTGCCGCTGAGAAGGTCACACCGGAAATCGTCAACTTCATGCTGAAACACGGAAGGGGGCAGGTTTGCGCACCGATCCTTCCGGAGGTGTGCCAGCGGCTCGATCTTCCCCCGATGGTCGAGCGAAATACGGCCCCGTTGAGAACGAGTTTCACGGTTCCCGTCGATCACCGCACCTGCCGCACCGGCATCACCGCCCAGGAAAAGGCGACGACGATTCGGGCATTGGTCGACCCGAGCAGCAAGCCTTCGGATTTTGTTCGCCCGGGGCATCTCTTTCCGCTCTCGGCGATGGAGGGCGGAGTGCTTCGCCGCGCGGGCCATACGGAGGCCGCCGTGGATCTGGTCCGCATGGCCGGGCTGAAGCCGGCGGGGGTGCTCTGCGAGATTCTCGATGAAAGCGGCGACCGGGCCACGCGCGAGCGACTGTATGAGCTTGCCCGCCAGTTCAATCTGCACATCATCAGCATCGAGGAGTTGATCCGCTACCGTCGCCGGATCGAAAAGCTCGTTTACCGCAAGGCGGAGGCCAATCTTCCCACGCGATACGGCCGCGGCCGTTTGGTGGTGTATGGTGTGAGGTACGAGAGCCAGGAACCGGTGGCAATTATCATGGGCGAACCGGCGTCGGCGGCGCATCCCTTGGTCCGCCTGCATTCTTCCTGCTTCACCGGCGATCTGCTGGCGTCGTTGCGGTGCGACTGCGGTGACCAGCTTCAATTGGCGATGGAGATGATCGGCAGCGAGGGAGCCGGCGTGCTGGTTTATCTTCCGCAGGAAGGCCGCGGGATCGGCCTGGTCGAGAAGATCAAGGCCTACAATCTCCAAGACGCCGGCATGGATACGGTGGAAGCCAACCTGGCGCTGGGGCACCAGGTCGATAGCCGCGATTACGGCGTCGGCATTCAGATCCTCAAGGATCTCGGCCTGCGGAAGGTTCGGCTGCTGACGAACAATCCCAAGAAGACCGACGCTTTCATTTACGGCGGGTTCGAACTGGAAGTGATCGACCAGGTTCCCATCCTCGGCCCCATCAACGAATTCAACGCCCGTTACATTAGCACCAAGCGGGATAAGATGGGCCACCGCCTGCCGCAGGATCTGTAAGACAGGCTCGCTCCCGCGCGGCATCCCGGTTACCCGGAACCGGTAAGCATCGGCGAGAAAACAAATGTCGCAACCAAGAAGGGGTCGGGAGTCTTTTTCCGTATCGGCCGCCACCCGGTCTGAAGCTACTAAGCGGCGGTGAGGCCGATACGGAAAAAGACTCCCGACCCCTTGCGCGCCGCGTTTCTCGCTGAATCTGGCAGTTGTCTTTTCGCCGGTGCTAAACCTTCCATTCGCGCAAAACGGCCCGGCGCCTGCGCTTTTCGGGCAATCCGTGCAGTTTCACCACGCCACGTTCCTTTTCCACAACGTATGTTTGTTGCAATTGTTCTCCATGGTGCCGCGCTCCAACAGATCGCAGTCGACAGAACCGGCGGAAATGCGACAACTGCTACCAACGGTACACGTGCGAAGCCTCTTTTTGGCAACCATCGGGATTGCGCCGCTGATCGCTCCCTGGGCACACCCCGGGCCGGTCGCGGCAGGGCCGCCCGCTGCGGCGCCCGTAGCGGCCGTCGAATTGCGGATTCGTGAGCCGCGGACGAGTTCGCCGAAGCCGGCGGGCAATCCTTATCGGCAGCTCGAGGGCCCTCTGAGCGGACTGGAAGAGCGTCTGTTCGCCGATGCCGCCGATGGGCAGTGGAATGAGCACTCGATCCTGGCAGCGGCACTGGTGGCCAGCGGAGTCGAGGATCAACGGAGCCTCGACGACTACCTCGCTCGCGTGGCGACGCTGGTCGACGAGTTGGCGCGGTCGGGGGAATTGACCGGCACGGCGCGGCAGCGGGCGCAAGCGATTCTGGAGTTTCTCCACCGGCGTATTCTTCATGGCGGCTACCAGATCGACTGCACCGACCTACGGGTGGCGCTGGACGAAGGCCGATTCAACTGCGTGAGCGCGTCGTTGCTGTTTCACTGCATCGCCAATCAGTTCGGCCTGCACGTCGAGGGGTTAGAGGCGCCGGGCCACGCGATGAGCCGCTTGGTGTTGCCCGATGAGGTGCTGGATGTCGAGACGACATGCCCGACGTGGTTCCGGCTTCTCGACGATCCAAAGAGGCAGGCGGCGATGGTCGACAAGGCGCTGGGGCTGTCGCAGCCGCGGAGCAAGTCGACGGCGGAGCGGCGAGTGGTCAGCGCCGTGGAATTAGTGGCCACGATCTACTACAATCGCGGAGTCGATCTGTTGGGGCAGCGAGAATTCGCATCGGCGGTGGCGGCGAACGCCAGGGCACTCCGGCTTGATCCGTTGAACCACACCGCCGAAGGAAACCTGTTGGCGTCGCTGAACAACTGGGCCATCGCGATGGGCGGCGCGGGCCGCTATCCGGAAGCGGTGCGAATCCTGGATCTGGGGCTTTCGCTGGATGCGGCCTATCCGACCTTTAAGACGAACTACGTACACGTCTACCATCAGTGGATTTCCGAACTGCTGGCCAAGGGCGAACGCGAGGAGGCCCGGTTGATCGCCGAGCAGGCCCTTGCCGACCCTTTCCTGGCCGGCGAGGTTCGCGCCGCGATTCCGGAACTCTCGGCCGAATAGCCCTGATGCAGTGCGCCAGGCTTTCCAGCCTGACGTACGATGGCGATTGACACCCGGGAAATCGTGACCTAGAGTTCCTTGGGCTGCCGCGCGTGGTCGGTTCCGGAGCGCAGCGATCCTTTCGTCCCGCGTCAAGTCGGCGCTTTGTGCGGGCGGTACGCGCTTGTCTTTGTCGAGCCGATTATTTCACACCGAAGAGTCTTCCACCCCTGTGTTGCGCGCCGAGCAGGGTACGAATCTGTTGGAGGGTTTGGATGAGCACACTGATCCATGAGCCGGAGGTTGTTTCGCCCGACTGTCGCGAAGAATCATCGGAGGATGAAATTCGTACCCGGATTTGGACCGTTTTGAGCAGCCTCTACCCGCGTGGAGCCATGGTCGAGCGGCGGAGCGAAAACCGCTATCCTTTCCCCTACCTCGTACGTCTCACGCCGGTCGGTCCCGACGGTCTCGCGTCGCAAGGCGAACCGGTCGTCGTTGTCGGTAAACATCTGTCGGAACGGGGGCTGGGGTTCTATCACCCAAAACCGATCGCGCATCGGAGAATGATCGCTTCCCTGGAGGTCTCGGGCGGATCGCCCGTCGCCTTGCTGATCGATTTGACCTGGTGCCGATTCACCCGGCACGGCTGGTATGAAAGCGGCGGGAAGTTTCTGCAGGCGATTGCGCGCGAGGCGCTGATACGCGGGGATCGGTAGCCGAAGCATCGCCACGGGCGTCAGGCATTGCCGGCGAATTTCACCTTGGCGTAGATTTCGCTCAGCTTCAATACGCAGTCGATTGAGGAACTCAGGGAGTTGCCAGGACGGGGCACACCCGTAAGTATACCGGAATCCAACATCCAAGGGTTCCTCGACGCATGGCATACCGTCTTTCGCCCCCTCGGCCGCCACAGCGCCACACGCGCAGTCCACTCGGGCGAACGGCCGAACCCCGCTGGACGGTGGAGGTCGCAACGGCTACAATCTTCGCTATCCTCGATCGATCGTGCCTCATCAGGGATAGAACGAATGTCGACACTACCATCGTCGGGCAGCCAGTCGGTCACCTCGCGTTCACAGCTCGCCCAGCAGACCGTGGTGGTCATCCTGGCTGCGGGAAAAGGAACCCGCATGGGGCGCAGCGATCTGGGCAAAGTGTGTTTCGAGATCGACTCGGAACCGGCGATCAACCGACAGATCCGTGTCTTTCAGTCTCGCAGCTTTTCGCAGTTCTTGCTGGTCGTCGGCGCGCGGGCCGAGCGGGTGATGGAAACCGTCACCCGCGAGTTTCCCGGAGTTCTGTACGTACACCAGGAACCGCAGTTAGGCACCGGCCATGCCGCCCGGCTTGCCGCAGACGCCCTGCAGCAGTTTGGCATTCGCGGCAATGTGCTCGTCAGCATGGGAGACAAGTATCTGGAAGAGCAGGCCATCGACGCGTTGGCGAGCGGATTCATCAAGCAACAGGCGGACATGGCGCTATTGGTGGCGCCGCCCAGCCGGGCCACGCAGGATTCGGTAGGCCGCGTGTTGATCAGCGACAGCGGCCAGGCCCTGGCGATCCTCGAGCGCACGGACCGCGCGCGATTGGAGATTGCTGAAGCCCTCGACCAGATGCTGGCGACCCGGGGCACATTGACCGCAGCCAGCGTGCGGCAGTTGGTCGACGCCCACTTGCCCGATCGAAATCGCCAGGCCCGCGCCGTGGGGCCGCTGCTCGAACTGCTCCAAGGCGAAGGGCGGGTCGATCCGCGAAAGGTGGCGGCGCTGGTGCGGCAGTGGCGGGAATGGCTCGAGGTGGACGGCAAGCAGTACGGCGTTCGCCAGGTGCAACGCCTTTCCAAGTACACCAATCCGAGCCTTTATCTGTTCCGCGACGAAGTATTCCACGAGGCGGTGCGCCGGTTGGATAACGACAACGCCCAGGGCGAGTATTACCTGACCGACGTCGTCCGGCATCTCGCGCAAAGCAAAGACGCCGCCGGCAAGCCCTGCTATCGAGTCCGCGCTGTGCCGGTGGAGCACCCGGAGTGGATTCAAGGATTCAACTCGCCGGACGAGCTTCTGGCGATCCAGGATTACCTGCGAAGGAAGAAACGCTCGGCCGGGTTGTCGACCAGTCCCGCGGCACGGCCGCAGCTCAAGCCGAACCAGTATGCCACCGCCCGGCAGTGGCTGAATAAGATCGAACAGGGTCGAGGGAGCACCACGCGGTGGAGCCGCCGCATCTACGGGAATCATCCCGAACTGCACGACGCGAAGCTGCGGGATCTGACCCGTGTGCTGGAATGCTACGGGCGACGTTTCGGCTACGAGGAGAAGGTTGCGATCGTCCGCGCTCCCGGGCGGGTGAACCTGATGGGGCGGCACGTCGATCATCGCGGCGGCACGACGAATTTTCTGGCCATCGACCGGGAGACGGTGGCCGTGGCGGGGCTCCGTGAGGACGACCGCATCGTGGCCGTCAACGTCGAGCCCGGCAAGTTCAAGCCGGTCGAGTTTTCCATCGGCGAGGTGATGGGGCGGTTCGCTTTTGCCGACTGGATCAATTTCATCGAAAGCCCCTGGGTGAAGGACATGCTCCGCAATGCCGTCGGCAACTGGGGCAATTACCTGAAAGCGGCGGTGCTGCGACTGCAGCATCGCTATCCCGAGGTAAAGATCCAGGGGATCAATCTGGCTGTGTCGGGCAACGTTCCCGTGGCCGCGGGGCTGTCGAGCAGCTCGACGCTGGTTGTGGCTGCGCTGCAGGCAGCGATTGCGCTGAACAATTTCGAGTTGACCAGCCGGCAGTTCATCGATCTCTGCGGCGAAGGGGAGTGGTTTGTAGGGTCGCGAGGCGGAGCCGGAGATCATGCGGCCATCTACCTGGGGCAACGAGGGAAAATCGCGCACGTCGGCTATTTGCCGTTCAACGTGGAGAAGATCATCGACGCCCCCTCGGATTACCAGGTGGTGATTGCCAACAGCCATATCCGCGCCGCCAAAAGCGCCGGATCGAAGCACCAGTTCAACGCCAGAATCGCCGACTACAACCTGGGGCTGGCGCTGCTGAAGCAGCGATGCCCGGAAATCGCCGGTGTTGTCGAGTACCTGCGCGACGTCGATCCCGAGAAGCTCGGATGTTCCACCAGCGCCATCTACCGTTGGCTGTTGAAAGTTCCGTCGGTAATGCGGCGGAAGGATTTCGAGACCATGCTCTCCCGAGAACACCAGGATCTGATCGCAAGGAGCTTTGCCAGCCATGAAGAGCCTGCTGAATATCATCCCCGCGGCGTGCTGCTTTACGGCATTGCAGAGATCCTGCGGAGCCGACTGGCTGTGGGAATGCTGGAAGCCGAACGCGTCGAGGAATTCGGCGAATTGATGCGGATCAGCCACGACGGTGACCGGGTGAGTCGCCCCGGACCCGACGGCAGCTACCATCGGATCGACCAGGACGCCGGCGACGCCGATTTGAATCGGCTCATCGACGACCTCGCCAGCGAAGATCCCCAGCGGGTTCTCGACGCGCAACTCTATCGGCAGCCGGGAAGTTATGCGTGTAGCACCCCGGAAATTGACCGCATGGTCGATATCGCCTCTCGGGTGTCCGGTGTTGCCGGCGCCCAGATCGCCGGCGCCGGGCTGGGTGGATGCATCATGGTCCTGGCCCGCAAGGATGCGGTGGCCTCCGTCCGGCGGGCACTGATCCGCGAGTACTACAAGCCCGCCGGGCTGAAACCGGCCGTGCTGCCCTGCACGGCCGTGGAGGGAGCCGGGCTGGTTGAGTTTTGAGGGGCGTCATTCGTCATTCGTCATTTGTCATCGGTTGGAGGTCGAGTCTTTGTCGCTGGCAGCAACATCGCATGCTCGCCACTGGTCGCGGCCATCCCGCCGCTGAGCGGATTAAAGGTGTTGGGTGACATTCCACCATTCCACCATTCCACCATTCCACCATTCCAACACTCCAACACTCCAACACTCCAACACTCCAACACTCCAACACTCCAACACTCCAATACTCCAATACTCCAATACTCTTCCGTTCCGTTATTCCCCCGTTCCGAATTCCAACGGCCGAAACACTGAAAGCTGGTGACATGTACTATGGATTTCGTCGCGCTTCCGACAACGATCGGTGTGATCGTTCACCCGTTGTTGGTGATCGGGATCGCCGTCCGTGTGATTATGAACCGCCCCGCGACAGGCGTTGCGCTGGCATGGTTGTTGTTGGTCGCCTTGCTCCCTATCGGGGGCCCGGTTATCTACTTTTTGATCGGTGAGCGACGGATCGGACGTTCCCGGACGCAACGCCTGGAGGCCCTTCGAGGCGAATTCAAGCGGATCTCGCTGGAAGCCATCCGCGAGAGGCTCACCGATGTCGACTGGTCTCGCCACCCGCCGGGCGCCCGCGGCATGGACCGGCTTGGCAGGAAGACCGCCGGCATCGCGACTGTCCGTGGCAGCACCCTCGAGATGTTTTCCGATGCCCAGAAAATCCTGAGGGCCATCGCTCGCGACATCGATCAAGCGAGCACCGGCGTGCTGATGGAGTTCTACATCTGGAACGAAGGTGGGGCGGCGGATGAGGTTCTTGAGGCGGTTATTCGTGCCGCCGGACGAGGCGTTGCCTGCCGCCTGCTTGTCGATGCCCTGGGGGCCCGGCCGTGGTGGAGAAGCAAGCAGCCGGCTCGGCTTCGCGCGGCGGGCGTGGCACTACAAGCGGCTTTGCCGGTTGGAATCCTGCGGACGTTCGTGGGCCGCACCGATTTGCGATTGCACCGCAAGATCGTCGTCGTCGACGGCGATGTGGCGTGGACCGGCAGCATGAACCTCGTCGACCCGCGGTTCTTCAAACAGGACAGCGGCGTCGGGCAGTGGGTCGACGCCATGGTGCGTGTCCAAGGGGCTGCCGTGGCTCCACTGGCCGCGACCGTGATCGGCGATTGGGCCCTGGAGACCGGCGAATCCATCGGCGATCTCATCGAAAGTGCGGGGTTGCGTCTCGTCGAGCCTCTCGGCTCTTCCGATATCCAGGTCGTCGCTTCCGGACCCGGAGAGGCGGGAGACGGCTTGCTACAAATGATCCTCGCCTTGATTCATTCCGCCCGAGACGAACTGGTGCTCACCACCCCTTATCTGGTTCCCGACGAGTCGTTGCTCAGGGCCCTGCGCGGCGCCGCTTGCCGTGGCGTGAAAGTGTCGTTGATCGTGCCGGAGAAGATCGATTCTTTGCTGACACGCTATGCGAGCCGATCGTATTATGAAGATCTCGTGCTTGCAGGCGTGCAAGTTTGCTTGTACCGGGGCGGCTTGCTCCACACCAAATCGATTATGGTTGACGGGGAGATGTCGATGTTCGGCACCGTGAACCTCGACATGCGGAGTCTTTGGCTGAACTACGAGGTGGCGCTGTTTGTATACGACAAGCCGTTTGCCGTGGAACTCCGTCGCCTGCAATGGTCCTACCGAGAGGACTCCAACTGCCTCGACGCCGCAGCCTGGAATCAGCGACCCTTCCGGATCCGTCTTGTCGAGAATGCTCTTCGCTTGATCAGTCCTTTGCTGTAGCCCCCCCCCGTCGGGCCAAGTCTACGGGTGGTTGCTCTTTGCCACGACTCCCAAAGTGCCGCTGCCGCCGGACGAAGCGCTGGCGCCGCACCCAATCCGATGTTCCGCCCGGATTAGTCACCTCCCCGGTTGTGCGGACAACGGCCACGGCATACCAACCCGAATGAGATGCTGCGATAAATCGTTGTGCAGTATTGACTTGCGTTTGTGGTTCGTGTGCGGCGGTGGATAATTCTGATTAGGATCGGCGGAGGAACAACTGTAGTGAAATCGACGCGGGAGCTTGCCACTTGGCGGCTTTGGTGTGGACTCTCTGTCACACATATTCCCGAATTTTGTTAACTTACCCTATTTAGCCTGTTGACATAATCGACGCCGTTGGTATTTTGGAAGGAATCCGCGCAGTTTGAGCAAATTGCAGTAAATAAAACGTTTAGGGTGTTCACATGAAATCGGTTCACACAAGGCCGGCATGAGGTGTTCTGGGGGGCCGCCGACTCGGAAACGCATCAGCGTGGACGGCCTTCTGATGACATAAGGCAACACTCGGCGGCTTCCCGGGGCGATGCCGGGGCCGCGGTCTTCGTCTTAACTAACGAAACGACAATGCCTTAGGTTGTCGGGCCCGCGTAGGAGACGCCGCTTGGCACCGGCCATGCTCTGGTGTCGTCCGCAGAACGAATCGGTCCGCGGTTTCGCCACCTTGTTATCCCTTGCGTTTCGAGGATTGCACCTTGCCTAAAATCACCAGTAGAGCCGTCGCTTCCAAGTCGCACGCATTGAATGGCAACGGAAAGGCTCGCCGCAATGGCACAATTCCCCGCAATGACCACGAGTTGGACGCGTTGTTCGGGGACCATGAGGAGTCCGTGGTCGACGAGGAGCCGCCGTGCGACGACGAGGACGAGTACGGGGAGGACAGCGACTCGGATTTAACCGGCGGCGACGATCATATCGACGATCCGGTGCGGATTTACCTGATGCAGATGGGGGAGATTCCGCTGTTGAATCGCCGCGAGGAACTCAGCGCCGCGCGACAAATCGAGCAGAGCCGAATCCATTTCCGGCAAAACATGCTCGCCAACGACTACATGCTGCAGGCGGCCGTCGGACTGCTGGAGAAGGTTCGCGACGGCAAACTTCGACTGGATCGGACCGTTGAAGTCTCGGTCACGAACATTCGCGAGAAGCGGCACATCATGGGTCTGTTGGAGCCGAATCTGCGCACGTTGCGGCACCTGATGGATCAGAACCGTCGCGACTTCCTCTTGGCGATCGGCAAGAGCCACCCGATGCGCGAGCGCCGGCAGGCTTGGCGCCGGCTGGTATGCCGCCGCAATAAAGCGGTCCGGCTGGTGGAAGAGTTGGGCCTCCGCACTCAGCGTCTTCAACCCCTCTTGGAGAAGCTGCGGCAGATTTCCCAGCGAATGAGCACCCTGTTGGAGGAGTTGAAGCAATTGCGGCGCGGCCCCGCCGCCGCGCAGCGCGTCGATGAGCTTCGCCGGGAACTCCGCTACTTGATGATGGTTACGTTGGAAAGCCCGTCGACCCTGGCGCGCCGCATGGCCAAGACCGATTCGCTTCAAGAAACCTACGACGCCGCCAAACGGACGCTCTCGGCGGGCAATCTCCGGCTGGTTGTCTCCATCGCCAAGCGGTATCGAAATCGAGGGCTGAGTTTCCTCGATCTAATCCAAGAGGGCAACACCGGCCTGATGAGAGCGGTCGACAAGTTCGAATACGCTCGCGGATTCAAATTCTCGACGTACGCGACCTGGTGGATCCGCCAGGCGATCACCCGCGCCATTGCCGACCAGAGCCGCACCATCCGGGTTCCGGTGCACATGATCGAGACGATGAGCAGAGTTCGCACGGTAACTCGCGATCTGCTCCAGTCGAACGGTTGCGAGCCGTCGCTGGAGGACACTGCGGGCGCGGCGGGGCTTTCGATCGACGAGACCCACTGCATCCTGCAGATGAGCAAGCAACCGCTGTCGCTGGACCAACCGGTCGGCGAACATGACGACAGTTACTTCGGCGAATTCCTGCAAGACTACCGTGAAGAGGATCCGCTCTACGATATGCACCAGGATCTGCTCAAGCGACGGATTGCCGACGTGCTGGCCGCGCTAAACTACCGCGAACGCGAGATCATTCGCCTCCGCTACGGTCTGGCCGACGGCTATGCCTACACTCTGGAGGAAGTCGGAAAGATCTTCTCGGTTACCCGCGAGCGAGTCCGGCAGATCGAAGCCAAGGCCGTCCGCAAGCTCCAGCACCCGGTCCGTTCCCGCAAGCTCTCGGGATTCCTCGACTTCGTGACGATCAGCGTCTCCGAGCGATCGGTCATCGAGCAGGCGCCGGTCGAGAGCACCTGATGGATTCCGAGGCGGCCCCCTTCGAAAACTCCGCCGAATTCTCGCCGTCCCGCCTCGCGGTTTCCCCGACCGCACCGATTCAGCCCGCCGGCGGCATCTGCTTGCCGTGGGCGGGCTGCCTTTACTGTTAGGGACAGCCGGGGCGATCCGGCGGCAAGTCGAAGTCATTGGCGAAGAGCGTCTGGAGGGCTTCGAGGGCTTGCTCGCCATCCGGCCCCTCCGCGACCAAGAGCAATTCCGTCCCTTCCCCGGCCCCGAGCGTCAACAGTTGGAGCACGTCTCGGGCATCGACGCTCCGTCGGCCGCAACAGACCTTCACCTTGGCCTGAAACCGCCGCACGGTGGTCGCAATGGCCACGCAGGGCCGCGCGTGCAGACCGGCGGCGCGAGAGACAACGACTCTTCGGTTTGCGGACCCATCCAACACAGGTGTCTCCTCCCGAGCGCCGCACGCGCGATAATCAGTGTCACCTCGCTTTGCCCGCTCCCCGCACGGCAAAGCGGGACAGCTAGACGGATCATAGCCACGCATTGACGCCGCGACAATACGGCGTTGTCGTCGATTCGAACACAGCGCGACTCGTTTTGATGGCAGGTTCGTTACGGATCCATGATCCGCCTGGAAAAGGCACCTCGCCTAACTACCTATCGTTGCTTGACTTACAGCCAGCCTTCTTGCGATAAGACCCCGTTGGCACGCCAACTGCGTTACAGGCTTGCGAGGCGGTCAAAGGCTGACCCCCAACAGGTTCCAGGTTCCACTCAGGCGAGGCGAAGGAGAAACACAATGAGAAAGGTCACAGTCATTTTGGCCGCCTTGGCGACCATCGCAATCACCGCGGGCACGGTTATGGCAGACGGTGGGTCACCGAGACACGCCGCGTCTGTTCAACTCGTTTCGCACGGGCATCATGGCCATTCCGGGCATCATGGCTACCCCGGGTATCGTGGCCATACCTACCGTTACCACGGCGGCTATGGCCATCCTGCCGTTGTTTACCCGGTTCCTGTCTACCCGCCACGGTATGGTTATCCCTGTCATGTCCCCTCGTATCGCGTCTACTCTTACCCGGGTGGCGTTATCGACTATCGCGGGCGGAATTTCGGCTTCTCGATCGGTTTCTGAGGCGACCGGCCGGATCTCGATTACCGGCAGCCCGACTGCTCGCAGCAGCCGGGCTGCTTCGTGGTTTGGCAACCGCACACCTCAGCCGTTATACTCCGTGGTATCGACCAACGCGACAGCGATGCTCTGCACCCGGAGAAGAATTTCATGTCCCAGCAGCCCTCTTGCCACCGCTCGTCCTCTTCCCCTTCACGATACCACAACGCAAATGAGTCGCTATCCCGCAGACGCTTCCTCGGCTATGCTGCCGCGACGACGCTTGCCGGGATTGCGGGCTCGTCCTCTGCCGCTTTGCCAGACGCAAAGAAAATCGTCGTGGGCGCGCATCCCTGGGTTTACGCGGCGACTCAGCCCCAGTACGACATCTTCCCCATTCTGGACCAAATCTTTGCCGACATGCGATACGCCGGCATGGCCGGCATCGAGTTGATGCACACGGCGCTGCACCCGGCAAACGCCGTCGATCGGATCGCCGCGCTCTCGGAGAAGCACCGGTTGCCGGTAATCGGCACATCCTTCGGCGGCGCGATGTGGAATCGCAAGGAGCACGACGCTGTGCTCAACGACGCGGAACGGATCGTTCCGCTTCTAGCGAAACTAGGCGGCCGGACGCTTGGCACTTCGGTGGGTGCGGCGGGACACGTCAAGACCGACGACGAACTGGACGCCCAGGCCGAGGTACTGCGAAAGATCATCGCTCTGTGCGAGTCGCACCAAGTCGTGCTCAACCTGCACAACCACACGTACGAAGTCGAGAACAACCTGCACGACTTGAAAGGAACGCTCGCCCGACTTCCCGGCGTCAAGCTGGGGCCCGATCTTAACTGGCTGGTCCGTGGCGGCGTCGATCCCGTCCGGTTCATCCGTGAATATGGCAGCCGGATCGTCTTCCTTCACCTCCGCGACCAGAAGGCCGACGGAACCTGGTCGGAAGCGATGGGTGAGGGGAGCATGGACTACGTGGCCATCGGCAAAGCGCTGCAGCAGATCGGATTCCAGGGCGACGCCGTTATCGAGTTGGCACACCCGCGCGGCTTCCAGATCACCCGACCGCTGGGCGAAAGCCTCAAGATCAGTCGTGAGTTTGTCCGGAAGGCGCTGGGTTACTAGCGGAAGCCGGCAGCAATCGTTCAAATACTTTGAGCAACCGACCTTCGCGCTGTTTTTCCTTTTCGTTAGGCGGATCCGACGGCGGGGCCATGCTTTGGTTCCTCACGCAGAGATCGTTCGGCAAGATCGCCACCGTGCCGCCGGAATCCAGCCGGAGCAGCGGGCCGTGATCGGAGGTCGCCTGCACCTGGCCCACCGCGGCCGACACCTGCCGCACGATCCCTTCGGGGTCGGCCGGAGACGAGGCGCCGTCGGAAAGGATCAAAACATGCCCGCCACGGCGAAGGTGCTCGGCGAGCGTCTGTATGTCGTCTGCCTCCATCGGCTCGTCGTTGCGGGCAAACACGATCAGATCGGCGCCGTCGGAGAGCCGATCATTGGCGAAGGTCCAGTAGTAGCGGTTCAGGAAGGCCATTGCGTAATAATAGCCTTGCGAATTGTCCGCGCCGAAGGCGGCGCGGTCCGGTCGTTCATAAAAGAGAACCTTCGGGCTGCGACTCCGCTCGTACGCAGCGAACGAGCGGAGCGAGTCGTCGCGTAGCAGCCAGGCCATCGCGTTGAGCCAGAGGCGGTAGTTGTCGGCGTAGTGGATGAAGACGTCGCCGAAGATATTCTGATCGGCGACAACGACGATCCGACCCTCGCCAAAGTCCCGCGCCAAGACGACCCCGAGCGGGCCGGCGTGCTCGCCGACGTCGCGAGAGAAATTCCCGTAGAAACC
Source organism: Rhodopirellula sp. (assembly GCA_012728855.1). Taxonomy (GTDB): domain Bacteria; phylum Planctomycetota; class Planctomycetia; order Pirellulales; family Thermoguttaceae; genus JABWBD01. Next base: position 17,571 of record JAAYEH010000018.1, read on the forward strand.
GGGGGCGTTGTCCTCGCCGTAGAGCCCGGCCCGCCAAGCGTCGGCCCAAGCCCGCTCGCTGGTCCACGCTACCGCGTAGCGAGGATCGACGCAGCCGCCGGTCTGCATCGCCAGGCAATCCAGATCGATCGTGAGAGGATGCCGCTCAAACCGTCGCACGGCAATCCAGCCATAGCCGCCGCCGATCGTTAGCGGCGGTTCCTCGCAGGCGGTCGCCGTGAAGGTCTCCAATCCCAGTTCGACGAAAAGGGGCTGGAGACGGTAGGCGTGGTAATAGCAGTTCGAATGGTCCGTAATCACCAGCAAAGAGCCGCCGGAGTTGACATACTGCCGGATCGTGGCAATCTCCGACACCAGCAACGGCGGACGTTCGGCGGACACCAGGTTGAGAAACAGCAGCCTCCGGCCCGAGAGCCGCTCGGGAGTGAGACGACCGTCGACGAAAAGATCGCGGCGGAATCCTCTCGCCTCCAAGTACTCGAATCCGCGACGAAACCCCTGATTCTGATGGTAGCTGTAGACGTGCGGGCGGAGGCCCAGCAGGGAGAAATCGTTGGCGTGAACGGCGTCCACGAGGATGGTTGGGGAGTCGCCCTCGGGTGACCCACCCTGAAGGTGGGCCGCCCAAAGTGGCGGCAGACCCATCGCAACCGCCAGGCAGATCCATCGCATCGTTCCGACCTGCTTTTGCCCGGACCACGTAAGGTAAACGAAACAACGGTTTGGCCGATGAGGTTTCATTTACTATTCTACAACCGGTTTTCAGGCCGAGCGGTTTCATGGTCCGCAGCGATCGCGGTGGCGTATTGTGGGGCCACTTTTTGTCCAAGATCGCGCGCCGGGTGAGGAGAAGCTAACCGCATGTTTCCCGGAAGGTTACGAGGCTGATGCCGGAGAAAATGTGGCATGGTTCAAAAAACGGGTCGCAGCCAGTAGATCCCGCATGCCGAGCGGAACCTGAGCGGCTAAGTGAAGTTTCCACTCGGTGGGGCGACAGGACGGCAACTCCGCCCCCAGATCCCGCTTGGCAAGCGGGATCTACCTTTTGTTACCTGCCAACGTCGAGGTTTGAACCATGCCGAAAACGTGGCGGTCAAGGTCGCCGGTTTTCCAATTCCTCGCATTCCTTACCACCCGGTCGCTGGAGAGGGGGGAGAGGCGTTGGGCGAGCGGCAGATGACGGCGTCCCATGACGATTCCCATCACCCCGGCTGCTTCCGAGCAGCCGGGCTGATAAACGGGTAAGCTTTCATCTGCCGCACCACTCCGACTTCCCCCAATCTTCTCGGCTACGGTAGAATCGGGCGCCCCGGAATGGAAACAGCGGTTGTGCGAGAGAGCGACGGCGATGGCCCCACCGGCAGTCATCTCGAAGTTGGTCGAGCGGTTCGATGCACACCGCGATCGGTATCGATCCGGCAAGTACAACGAGGCGCAGCTCCGGGAGGAATTCCTGAATCCCTTCTTCGAGTCGCTTGGTTGGGACGTCTATAACCGCAACGGTAACGCGGAAGCCTATCAACAGGTCGTCCACCACGACGCCACCAAGATCGGCGGACCGACGAAGGCCCCCGACTATTGCTTCCGCGCCGGCAGCGGAGTGCGAAGCTTCTTTGTGGAGGCGAAGAGGCCGTCGGTCAACATTCGGGAAGAGGTTCGTTCGGCCTTCCAACTCCGCCGCTATGGCTGGAGCGCCAAGCTGCCGGTGAGCATTCTGACCGATTTCGAGGAGTTGGCCGTCTACGACTGCCGCATCCGGCCGGTGAAGACCGACCGGGCCGCCACGGCGCGGGTGCTGTTGTACACGTATCGCGACTACCCGGACCGCTGGGATGAACTATGCGGCCTGTTTTCGCCCGAGGCGATCCGCCAGGGCTCGCTCGACACGTTCGTCGCCTCGAAGAAGGTGAAGAAGGGGACGGCGGAGGTCAATGCGGCCTTCCTGGGTGAAATCGAGTCGTGGCGCGAGCTGCTGGCCAAGAACCTGGTTCTGCGGAATCCGGGGCTTTCCCAGCGGGATCTCAACTTCGCCGTGCAGCGGACGATCGACCGGCTGCTCTTCCTGCGGATCTGCGAGGACCGCGGCATCGAACAGTACGGCACACTGCAGACGGCCGCCGCGGGGCCGAACGTCTACGCACGGCTCCGCAAGCTGTTTCAACGGGCGGACGAGCGCTACCACTCGGGTTTGTTTCACTTCACGGCGGAGAAGAACCGCCACGGCCCGCCCTGCGAACTGACACTTTCGCTGGCGATGGACGACAAGCCGCTGCGGGAGATCGTCACGCATCTGTATTTTCCCGACAGCCCGTACGAATTATCTGTCTTCCCGGCGGAGATTTTGGGGCAGGTCTACGAGCAATTCCTGGGCAAGGCGATCCGGCTGACGGCGGGCCGCCGCGCGGTGGTGGAGGACAAGCCGGAGGTGAAGAAGGCGGGCGGGGTGTATTACACGCCCGCGTACGTCGTCGACTACATCGTCCGCCGGACCGTGGATCGGCTGCTGGGGGAGAAGACGCCCAAGCAGGCGGAGACGTTGCGGGTTCTCGATCCGGCCTGCGGATCCGGCTCGTTTCTGATCGGCGCCTACCAGCATCTCTTGAACTGGTACCGCGACCGCTACATCGAAGAGGGCGTGGGAAAGCACGCCCGCGGCCGGTCGCCGCGGCTCTACCAGGGGACAACGGGCGACTGGCGGCTGACGACGACCGAGCGGAAGCGGATCCTACTCAACAACATCTACGGCGTGGACATCGACCCGCAGGCGGTCGAGGTGACGAAGCTCTCGCTCCTGCTGAAAGTCCTGGAAGGGGAAAACCGTGAGACGCTGAACGTGCAACTCCGCCTTTTCCACGATCGGGGCCTGCCGGATCTCGCCGACAACATCAAATGCGGGAATTCGCTGGTCGGTCCGGACTTTTATGACGGACGGCAGGCGGGATTATTCGATGAAGACGAACGGCATCGCATCAACGCGTTCGATTGGAAAGCGGAGTTCCCGGAGGTCTTCCGCGGCAGTCGTTCAGGATTCGACGCCGTTATCGGCAATCCGCCCTACCTTTCCTTCTCGGGGCGGCAGGCGGTCGCCCTCGAACCACCGATCCGGGAGTATTATGAAGAACATTACCCAGTCTTAGGATGGCAGACTTCCCACGGGTTGTTCATCGTCAAGTCGCTGCAACTGGCGAAGCGGCTGGTCGCCTTCATCGTTCCCGATCAAGTTGGGCACTTGGACGGGTATGAACCGGTTCGGTCTGTCGTCACGCGCGAATCGCGTCTCGCGGATGTCCGCTATTGGGGGGATCGCGTATTCAAGGGAGTCGTCACGCCGGCTCTGACATTCATTGCGGACACAAGACATGGCGCGCCAGTCCGGATCGAAGCGTTCGATGGCAGTCGTTCGGCACGGAAAGTCACTGCCGGGGAGGCTTGGCTGCCTATTTCGCATCACTCCAGCCTCATCGACAAACTCCGGTCGCAAGCGCGACCCCTGGATGAAGCGTTCGCTGACCCGGGAGTCCACACCGGCAACTGCTCCGGACAGATGGTTTTGCCCATAGCGGCGGCATCGGCGGATTGCATGCCGGTACTCGAGGGCAAGCAGGTGGACCGGTATCTCTGTCGACCACCGACCAAAGCGCTCCGGCTTCAATATCGGGCCGGCAACGGTGAGTATTTCACGATCAGGCCGTTGCAGAAGTACCAGAGCGCGGCATTCGTGGTGCGACAGACCGCCGCCTATCCTATCGTTGGCCCGCGGCGGCACGCGGACTATTTCAGGAACTCGCTTCTGGCTCTGTATGCGCCGGCGGATGGGCGAGATGTGCGGTTCGTCGCCGCGATTCTGAACTCGCGGCTGATGCGATACGTCTATCGTGCGATGATTAAGGAGGCGGCACAGAAGGCCTTCCCACAGGTGAAAGTCAGATCGCTCCGCATGCTGCCGATTCGTTCCATTGATTTCGCCGACCGAGCCGAACGAGCGGCGCACGATGCGCTCGTTGCGTCGGTCGACGAAATGATCAAGCTTCAGGCACGGCGTGAAGACACGAAGACGCCGCCCGACCGAGACATTCTGACGCGGCTGATCGAGTCGCTCGACAGGGAAATCGATCACATCGTCGAACGCCTGTATGGCCTCTCCGACAAGGAAGTGGCCCAGATCGAGGTAGGCTGATCGGGTTTCGCTGCGTAAGGGTCGCTTAGGATCGGCGAATGACTAAAAAACACCGGCTGCCAGTGCCGGCTAGGTGATTCTACTCCCAGGCGAGGGGAGGTATGGCGGCCGTGCCCCGGCGAGGCGCCGGTACGGTCATGGGAGGCTCAGCCTTGGCGACCGGATTGGTGCTGGGCACCGTCGCCCCCGCGGGCGGCTTCAGTTTCGGAGCCCTTACGAGCCTCACGCTTACCGGCCCTCTTCTCGACCTGGCCCTCCGGCAGGCTGCGGGCGGCTGGCGTCTTTACGCCGGGTTTGCTTTCGCCGGGCTCGCCGCGAACCTGGTGGCCTTTGTGATCCGTGGCGGGGCGAAGATGCTCGGCCTGGAACATCTCGGAGCCCGACCGCTGTCCGATTGGATGCTGCAGGCGAGTGTCAGCTACGTCTTGTGCGGTCTTCTGGCAGGACTGATCAGCGGCTTCATTTGGTTCCAGGCATCGCGACCGCGAAACGGTGAGCAGGAAATCGACCGGTGATCTACGTGGGAATCGATGATACCGATGTGGCGGGCTCGCGAGGGACGAACCAACTCGCCCGGGCTCTCGTTGCCGCGTTGTCCGCGGAGTTCCGCTGTCTTCGGATCATTCGCCACCAGCTTCTGGAAGATCCGCGAGTTCCTTGCACGACGAAAAACGGCTCGGCATTGATCCACCTGGAGGCAATCGGTTCGGGCGGGAAGGGATGTCCTCTTTGTCGAAAAGACGGATCAAACCAATCACCAGACATTCAAGGCGTTGAGATTCCCATGAGCAATCAGGAATTCAGATTCTCGAGCCGGACCGCCTTTACACTCGTCGAGCTGCTCGTTGTCATCGCCATTATCGGCATCCTGGTGGCGTTGCTTCTGCCCGCGGTACAAGCGGCGCGTGAGGCGGCCCGGAAAGCCGAGTGCAAGAACAACATGCGCCAGATCGGTCTCGCCCTGCACAACTACCAGCTCTCGCACGGCAAGTTTCCGCCCGGTGTGCTGGGAACCAGTGGCACCAGCGGGAATCAGAAGCTGCACACCTGGCAGGCGATGATCCTGCCTTTCATCGAGCAGGGCAACCTCAATCTTCAGTACGACTACGATGTTCGGTTTGACCACGTCAACAATGCGGCGGCAGTGATCCAGCCTGTTGCCGTCTATCTCTGCCCAAGCCAGGACGATGAATTCGTCAACAACCAGTATGCTCCCAGCCACTACGCGGCGAGCAGCGGAACGGAACCCGGAATCAACGACGGCCTGCTGTTTCCGATGTCGGCCACCCGGTTCCGGGATGTCACGGACGGCACCTCCAATACGCTCGCCATCGGCGAGATTGCCTTTGAGATTGGCGGATGGGCACGCGGAGCCATCAACACCGGCGGTGGCGGAGGAGGTGGCGGCGGAGGCGGAGGCGGCACCGGCCAGGCATTTGCGCGGGCGGTCTTGCGGTGGTGGAAGGCGTCGAATAGCTGTGCCACGCCGGGCATGAATCCGCCCAAAACGAACTGCCCGTCCACTTTGGAGAGTGTCGAACGGGACTTTCAGTTCTCCAGCCAACATGCCGGCGGATGCCATTTCACTCTGGCCGACGGCAGCGCGCGGTTCATCGGCGAAACGATCGATCTGGATGTGTTCCGATCGCTGATCACGCGCAACGGCGGTGAAGTGGTGGGAGAATTCTAAAAACCTCAAACTGTAAGTGCGGCAGCCCGGGAACGGGGACAGGCATCTCGCTCGAATGCCTATGTTGCGTTCTCGCAAACTTTGGCTCGGAACCAGTCCCCGTTTTGCCAGGGTCTCGTAGGCGAAGAAAGCGCCGGTCTTGCGAGGCGGCCTCTTCGTTGGTTACACTTCAGGCACGCAAAGCCACACCACAGTCCACCTGCAAATCACCGGAGGAAGCAATGAACTCCACCATCCGTCGATGCCACCTTGTCCTACGCCGCGCCGCGACCGCAGCCAGGTGCGCCGTCGCGGTCGCCTGGGGATTATCGCTGGCAACAGCCCCTGCGACTCTCAACGCAGCCGAACTCCGCATCGGCGCCGCCACCGCCGACATCACGCCGGACAGCCCCGTCCCGCTGACCGGCGGCAGTTCCGTTCGCATCGCTCGCGAAGTCCACAGCCGCATAACCGCCAACGTCCTGGCCTTGGAGTCGTCCGACGGCGGGCAAGCGTTGGATCAGGCGATTCTGGTTTCCTGCGATCTGTGCGTGATCCGCCCCGGGATCCAAGAGGGATTCCGAAAACACCTGGCCGGCCGGTTGCCGGGCTTCGATCTCGACAAGCTTTTCCTGGCCGCCACACACACCCACGCCGCGCCGGTGCTGCTTCAGGACCGTTACGATGAAAAGGACTACGGCGATGCGATGCAGCCGAAGGACTATGTACCCTGGATGTACGAGCAAGTGGCCAAGGCGGTCGTGAAGGCATGGGAGAGTCGGGCGGCGGGGGCCGTCGCCTGGGGGTTGGGCCATGCGGTGGCGGGCCACAATCGCCGGGTGGTGTATAGCGACGGCACGGCGAAGATGCACGGCAACACCGGCGTTCCGGAATTCCGCGGCATCGAGGGCTACGAGGACCACGCCGTGCAAGTCCTCTGCTTCTATGACGCGGAGAAGCGGCTCAAGGCGGCGGCGCTCACCCTGGCGACCACGGCCCAATGCGAGGGGAGCAACAAAGTCAGCGCCGACTTCTGGCACGACGTTCGCCGATTGATCCGGCAGCGGCATGGCGAGGATGTCTGTGTGTTGGGCTTTTGCGCCCCGGCCGGCGACCAGACGCCCAGGCCGCAGATCCGCAAGAAGAGCGAACAGCGCATGTGCGAGATTCGCGGCCTCACTTATAGCGAGGAGATCGGCCGCCGCGTTGCCGGCACGTTCAACGATGTGGCGGACGTTATCGCCAAGGATATCCGTACGGACGTGCCGTTCGTCCACCGGGTTCGGCAAGTGGAAGTGCCGGCGCGGATCGTCACCGACGCCGAATATGCCGTGGCCAAGAAAGTGTGCGATGAGATCGATGCCAGGCAGAATCGCACGAAGTCCGATCATTGGACGCGGGGGCTCTACGGCCTGATCGCCGATCGTCATCTTGCCCAGCAGAAGGGCGACGCAAAGACGTTCGCGCTGGAACTGCACGTGCTCCGTTTGGGCGACGTGGCGATCGCCACGAACCCCTTCGAGTTGTTTCTCGACTACGGTGTGCAAATCGAGGCCCGCAGCCCGGCCGTTCAGACGTTCTTGATCCAATTGGCCACCAACGCCCGGCAGCACGGCTATTACGTGCCGACGCCGCGTGCAGTCGCCGGCGGTGCGTTGGACGAGAAACCGTTCACGAACTACAGCGCGACGGTGATGAGCAATATGGTCGGCCCCGAGGGCGGGCAGGTGTTGGTCGATCGGTCTGTCGAGATGATCAACAGCCTTTGGCAGGATTGACGACGTCACACCCCCGAGAGTTGCCTTGCCTACTCCAATACGGCGGTTATAATGGAGTGGGCCGGTTCGGGCGACCACGTGGGTCAGCCGGGGCGATTCTTGTCCGTGTGAGTCTGCATAATCCGATAAAAGTGGTATGGCACGTCGAGTCGTGGCAGCACTGTCGCTGGCGCTCTGCTTAGGCTGGTCTGTCGTCGTTCGCGCAGATCGCCCCGAGACTCCGCCAACGGCCTACTTGTGCGTGAATATCGAAGGGCACACGGCCCAGGTTCGCGCCTTGGCCTTCGCGCCCGATTCGGACCATCTCACCACTGCGGGGCTCGATAAGGTTGTCCACGTTTGGCGGCTCCCGCCGGCTACCCGACGGGCGGCTTCGTTCACGAAAAACATTTCGCGCGAATCGTTTGGCCAGAAACACACCGTCCGGTGGGAGATCGCCCGTGGCCGGCGCGGCAGCATCAATGCTCTGGCCTTCTCTCCCGTTACTGGACAGTTAGCTCTCGGCGGCTATGGCGCCCGCGGCTATACCGGCGATCTCGCCTGGATCGACCCGGACGTGGGGCGGTTCGTCGAAGCGAAATACGAGCACGACGGAGCGATCTTGTCGCTTTGCTACTCGCCGGACGGAACGTGGCTTGCCTCGGTGGATGTCAGCGGACGCGTTTTGCTGTGGGGCGGGCAAGCCCAACGCCCGCGAGAAATCTGCCGCGGAGACCGCGACAGCTATGACGCGCGGACACAGCAGGCGATCAGCGGGATCGACCCCAATCTCTACGCCCGCCCCTTGGCCTTTGCCGGCAACGGGGCATTGCTCGTTCCGGTCTGCACCCGCTGCACGCCCGACGGAACCCCGGTGTGGCAACTGCGGCAATTTGCGATCCCGTCGGGTGCGTCGGGCGGCACGCTGCCCGAGGAGCATATCGGCGCCGTGGGCGCGGTCGCCGCCAGTGCCAGCGGCCGCTATCTGGCATCGGCGGATCGCGCGGGAAGGCTGTACTTGTGGGATCGGACGGTAGGCCAGGGGCAAGCCAAAATACTCGCCCAGCGAGTGCCGGTGCAGTCGCTCGCCTTCAGTCCGCAAGGCGAAACCCTGGCCGTCGGTACGTTTGCTCCTGGCGGCAAAGGCCCGGCAGAACTGCAGTTGCGCGACATACCCGCGGGCACGGTACGGCGGTCGCGGCATCTCGACGACACGGTGACGGCCTGCGCCATTAGCCCGGATGGGAAGCGGGTCGCCTATACCGGCGGCAGCGGCCACGAGGTGTTTGTCGAATGGCTCGAGGAGCCACACCAGCGCTGGGCCATTCCCGGCGGAGAACAGGTTTCCCGCGTTGCGGCGGTCGGCCCGCCGCGGGGCCACCAGGTGATGATCCATAGCGGTGCCGGCCCGGTTGACCCGGGAAGTTACCGGATCTTTGACCCCGAGCAACTCACGACCTCCTGGACCGAGCCTTTCGATCCCGTTGCCGAGCCGAAATGCGGCACCTGGGCCGCCGTACCGGATGCCAAGGCCAATCGGTTATGGTTCGCCACCGGCGGACAAACGCAATGCGCCAGCTACCTCGAACTCGACCGCAGCGAGCAGGGCACGCTGCTAAGTTGGTGCTGGATCACGGATGCAGCGGGCGAGCCCTATGCCGTAGCCGTGGGAACCGACGTGCAACATGGCGTCTATGTCTACGGCCTCACTGCCGCCGGACCATGCCCGCTGCTTCGTTATTTCCGCGATCATAACGGCGCGGTTCGGTCGCTGGCGCTCTCGCCCGACCGCCGTTATGTCGTCTCGGGCTCCGCGGATGGAACGGTCCGCTATTGGAGCCTCGCCGGCTGCCGGAGCCGCTCGGCGGTTTACCGTCGCTGGGGAGCGGAGTTTGCCGTCAACGGCGGCCGGTTGGTGGCCACCGACGTGGACGAAGTGGGACCGCTCTGGATCAAAGGGCCGCGGCCCGGCGACATCCTCGGTAAGATTCGCTGGCCCGACGACAACGGCAAACCGCTGGAAGCGACGCGTCCCGAGGAAATCCTTGGGCGGCTGGAACAACTGCCGTGGCAGACTCAAGTGGTCTACTGTTTCGAGCGTCAGGGGCAGCCGCTGGAGGTTTTTCAGGTCGTCGCCGGCTGGTATCCGCTCTTGTCCGTCTACGTGACAAAACACGACTGGATCGCATGGACGCCGGCCGGTTACTATGCCTGTTCGGCCGGCGGTGAACGTCTGCTCGGCTGGCAGATCAACAACAGCCCCGGCCAAGCGCCGACGTACAAGAGCGCCGAGCAGTGTCATCGGCGGCTGCTCCGCGAGGACGTGATCCGAGTGTTGTTGGACGAGGGGAGTGTGGCCCGGGCCCTTGCCGCCGTCGACAGGGAAGCAAGTCCCTCGCCTCCCAATCCGTTCGACGCGGAATATCGCGAACCGGTGGTGAAGATCATTACTCCCGAGAAGGCGCGGACCGGCCTGAGCGAGCCGCGCGTTGCGGTGACGGCGGTGGCCACGGCGGTAGATGGCCGTCCCATCGCCTCGATGGGGCTGTTGCTTGACGGCAAACTGTACCACCATCCGGAAGACTCGGCGAAGAACATCGTCCGCGAGTCGCCGACCCCCTCGCAAATCACCGAAGCGAGAAAGACCTGGACGATCGACCTGACGCCCGGAACGCATACCATCCAGGTGAAGTCGAAGACCGACCGCAGCGACGAGGGGCTTTCCGAGGAAATCCGCATCACCTACACGGCGCCGGCGCCCAAGCGACCCTCGCTGTTTCTCCTGGCGATCGGCATCTCCACGTATCGCGGCCAGCCGGCGCCCCTGCAATACGCCCACACCGACGCCGCGGCCATCGCTTCCACGCTGGACACGCACAGCCACGATCTGTTCGAGACGGTCGACTGCCGGGTTCTCTCCAATGAACTTGCCACCCGCGACGCGATTCTCGGCGGGTTGGAGTGGCTGCATCGCCAGGTCGAACAAGCGGCCGGTGAAAACCGCGAAAGCATTGCCGTCATCTTCTACTCCGGGCACGGCATGAACGACAGCGGAAATCACTTCTATCTGGTTCCGGTCGACGCCGATCCGGAGCAGCCGGCGGAAACCTGCGTTTCCGGCTCGGCGCTGCGCGATTTCTGCGCGAAGACGCGGCGCTGCAAGCTCGTCGTGCTGCTCGACGCGTGCCATTCGGGCGGGATCAACTTGTCGCGATTCTTCTCGGTGACCGAATCGGTGGAGCATATTACCCGCGAACTGGGGCGGAACGACTTCGGCGTGATCATGATGGCATCGTCCTGCGGGAACGAGACCTCGCTGGAACTCAACGAGATCCAGGCCGGCGCGTTCACCAAGGCGCTGGTCGAATCGCTGGAGGGACAAGCCGACGACGACAGGGATGGGCTGGTGCTGATCCCCGTCGAAGCCTACAGTCATACCCGCCGCCGCGTCTTGGAGCTGACCCAACGACAGCAGACGCCGATCAACAGCAACACCGGCGTGATGGATTTCGCCATTACGAAGGTCGCCGACCCGGCGGTGGCAAAGCGGTGATCTTGCCCGTCGAGGCAATCGAAGATGCGGCCGTTCCCGGGCGAAACAGCGTAGTGCCTATCCCAAAACGTCGGGGACTGGCTCATTTTGCGGAGTCTTCGGAGTAAAATGTGCCTGCCCCCTTCTCCTCGAGGTTTGTTGAATACGGAGATGGATGTCCACTTGGGCCGGAAGTCGCTGACGGTGGAGGCCGAGAAGGCACTTGCCGAGATACCGACCTCGCCGGACCTTTCCTCGCCGCCGGCGAGGCCCACGAGGCGCTC
>JAAYEH010000206.1 GCA_012728855.1 Rhodopirellula sp.
CTGTCCTCGGACAGCCCCAAAACCAGACAGAAAACCTTCAGGCAAACCTACCGGCGGGCGCGTCTGTCACCCACGCTCGCCCGATACTCATCTCGTGCCTGCGTGACGACTTTGAGTAGGGACTCCAGTTCGTACTCCGGGATGAACTCCGAGAGAAAGAACTTGTGACTTCCTGCCTTCCAGCGTCCGAAGCGGACGACGAACTCGCCGCTCCGAAAGCTGCCGGCGGGAAACACCAGCCCCTCGACGTTGCCGTCGCCGTAGCGTTTCACTTCCTGGGGAAGCGGCCCTTCGTGATAGGGCATTCCACACTCGCGGCAGAAACGTTCGTCCACCTTGAGCGGGAACAATAAACGCCACGGCCACTTCAGCCGCCAACGCTTTCGGTTATTGCGGACACGAAACATACTGGTCATCTCCAGTGATTCGGCGTGTCTGCGCTCCCCAGAGCGTCAGGCCCACCTACGGTTTGCTAAGGTACATCGCCCGTTGTTTTTCCAGGCTCCAGGGCCAGGAGCGTTTTGCTCCCAAGGTTGGGAGGAAAAAGTATCAAGTGGTCGGAGCGTCTCCTTTCGGGGTCACGAGGTGATCAGGGGTAGCAGTTCGGGCAGCGCCACGACCTGTACTGGGAGGCGTTGGTCGTCCCGAAACAGGGACTCAAAGATTCGCCGAGCCTTCTGGCGAAAGACGGTCAGCACGGTGATCTCAAAACGGCCGGCCTGGACGAATTGCCGGAATCCGGGCCGGTGGAGATGTTGCACGATGTCCTGGCGGACTGATTCGACAACACGATCCCACTGGCCGCGCCGTCCAGCGTCCACGCGGCACAAGCCGAGGCGACCTGTTCCAACGGGGTCGAAGTAATACCCGCTTGGCAAGCCGACGCGTGCGAGTACTGGAAACGCTGTGGTGAGTTCTTCCGCGGTCAGCCGGCGTCGCGGCCGATCCGACAGGCAGCAGAATCGCAGCATGGCCAGGGCTCGGATCTTGGCCGGCTCGGACAGCGGGCCAACGCGCTCCTCGGCCAGCTCGCAGGCCTGGGCACCAAGGGCGTCCAGGTACCAATAGCGGGCGCCGTGATGGAGTGGCGCCGAGCTGATCAGGGATTGTCGCTGGCACTCACGCAGCACGTCTCTGATTTGGCGGGGTCCACAGGCCGAGAACACTGGCAATTGTTGGAGGGCGGGGAATACGGTGAGTCGATAACGTGCGATGTGATCGAGCACGGCATCGATGTACTTATCGGGGACGATTTCTTGCTTGGACAGCGTCGGAGACATCACATCACCAGAGTTCATAGGGGAGATTGGAGTCAGCGCAGTACTCGTGAAAGCTCTCGACGCGGGTCGCATTCCAGCGACCTGCGGCTTGGATCAGTCGCAGCGGACGCCCGTTGCCATCACACAGCAGGGCGTCGGTGTCCTTGAGCCGGTATCCGGCCTTGGGGCGAGCATGCCGGCCAAGCCACAGGTTCGCCAGTCGCGGCCATTTCCTTCGATAGTGGACGTAGACGGCGGACAGTCGGAGGTCGTGGTCACGGCGTTCGAGTCGTGGGAGCCCGCGAGCGGTGCTCCCCAGCAGGCACGCGGCTCGCGGTGTGGCCACGCACACCTCGGTCGGCTGTGAAGGTTCGGAACAAACCGCTCGGCAGTCGCACGAGATCCGCTCGGCATCCGGGGCCTCGTCGCCAGGTTTCCAGGCGAACAGCGGCCGAAGTGTCCCGTGCGAGCGATGCGCGTTGACCACGTGCCGTTCAATCCAGCCTGACTTCATTAGCAGAGCCAATCGGTGCCTGGGCGCGCGCTGGCTGCAAGTGCCTGGCCACCATAGGTCGGCTATCTGGGGGACTGTGAGCATCGGTACTTTCAACGTCAGCGTCTCCAACAGATCGAGGTCACGTTCAGTAAAGGTCATGGCTTTTTGCTCCGCTTTCGAGGCTTATCTACGGGCGTGGACTGCTGGTACTGGCGGAACATGTCCTCAATGGACTGCGCGTCGGCTTCGGACAGCGGTGCCGGGTCGCTGCCGATGATCTCTGCGGACCATTGCGGGCCGTCGGAGCGTGGGGCTTTTGGCTGAGCGGCGGCGTTCGTCTCGTCGGCCGAAAAGCGCCGCGGTTGGAACATGCCCGGAAGCGTCGGCCACGGGAGCGATCTCCGCCGGTCGTATTCCTCCTTGGAAATGTGGTAAGTGGACTCGACGATGACCGGCAGGCCGCCATACTGGGCATAGCCGGCGCCGCGGCTGATGCGGAGAAAGCTGCGGAATGGGTGGTCGCTGGTCAGCGCCACGTCGTTGATGGTGAAGCGATTGACGACTTGTTCGGATTCGGAGTAGGAAACGGTTTGCTTGCCCTCGGAACTCGTCGATACGGAGCGGCTGAGCGCGCGATCCACCGTCAGGCCGCTGGCGTTGATCAATCGCTGCTGGTCGTCACTGGATGACACGGAAAACCACTGCCGCAGGCGGCAGTTGGCCTCAATGGCGGGAATCAAGTTCGTCGTGGACTTCTTGAGGTCCTCCATGCTCTGGTTGGCCAGGATCACGCCGACGCCCATGCTGCGGGCCAGTTGCAACATGTATTCGAGATTGCTGGCGACCATCCGCTGGAATTCGTCGATGACGAGGAACACGGGATGTCGCCGCTTGGTCTGCGTGGCGGCGGCCAGCAGCATGTAGTTCACCAGCCGGGCGATTTCCGGGGCCCCGCTGGGCGACAAGGTGGCCGACAGGTGGAAATAGAGCAGTTGTGGTTCCTGGAAGACCTGGGTGAGGTCGATGGCCTGCTGGACGACTTCGGGGCTGTGGCCGGTGGATGCCGTGACGTTGAGCGGTTCGCAGGCGGCCAGCCGCTTCATGACCTCATGGACATGGACTCCGGCCCGACGAATCTCGGGATTCAATTCATGCTTCTTGGCGGTGGTGATCACATTGCCAATGCAGTCGGCCAGTTCCTTGAAGGTGGTCACGTGGGGAAAAGTCTTTAACGTGTGATGCGTGATGCCGGCGTTCGACGAACTGTAGAATCCCTGGCCGTAATCGGTCCCGTAGGTCAGACCGTTGGCGCCGCAGAGGATGTCCGTTCGGGTGAGCAGGTCGAACTTGGACCAGAACGGCTGCGTCATGGGGTTGAAGGCGAAGGTGGGCATCGCGGCTTGGTTGGAGAACGTCTTGAGCGGCATTCGCACTCCGCGTTCTCGTCGTACCGCTTCGGCTGCGGCTTGCAGCGTGCCCAACAACTCGAGCGTGTCGGCTTTGAGATCCAGCACGATGACGCTGCAATCGCCCTGCAGCACGAGCTGTTCGATGATCGGGCACAGAAATAGGGATGTCTTGCCTGCCCCGCTGTCGCCCAATCCGTGGGCGTGTTCTCGGAAAACATCCCGCGGTACTAGGAC
>JAAYEH010000207.1 GCA_012728855.1 Rhodopirellula sp.
GCCCGACGATCGAGATGGGCCGAATCGCAGCGAAGATGCTGCTGAACCAGCTCGGGGGAAAGCCGAACCAGCACAACCGCCGCGTGATCGACGTTTACTTGACCCGTAGGGACTCTGTCGCATGCATCTCGGAGGAGGAATAGAAGGTCCGGCACGATACTTCCTACTCTCCGTTTTTTATTTTTGATCGGACCAAATGATTTGGCGTTATTTGACCGACACCATGAGCCCAGCTCTTCAGCACAGTTCCGAACACAACCATCATTAATTATTTGCTTAGCCCGAGATTTCTCCGCTCGTTGTCCCATCCTGTTACTATATATTTGCCCCTTGTTGATGACAGCCAGTCATAGGCATGGGACATCTCGTTGCCTAAGCTGTAAAATGAGGGAGCATTGGTCTGACCTTCCCATCCAAGGGCTATCACGTCCGTGTGAAAGTCAGTCAGCTATCCTCTCTCATTCGCAGCGTTCGATTTGTGCAGGTAGAGCCACCGGAGTACCGGCGCGTTCGTGTAAGCAAACAGATGGAATCGGCAGTGAGAGAAGATGGCCTTGTCCATTGCAAATCTGTTGACAGGAGCGTGTCTCATGAACGCAGTCGGAATCGATGTTTCCAAGGGAAAGAGCATGGTTGCGGTACTCCGTCCGCTTGGCGTTGTGGTGGCAAAGCCCTTTGAGGTCGGTCACACCGCGTCTGAACTCGGAAAGCTCTCAGCCTTTCTCAAAAGCCTCGACGGTGAGACGAAGGTCATCATGGAGCATACTGGGCGCTACTACGAGCCGGTCGCCCAAGCTATCCATGATCAGGGTCTGTTCGTCAGTGCGGTCAATCCGTTGCTGATCCGGGAGTACGGCGGAAACTCACTGCGCCGGGTCAAAACCGATAAGGCGGATGCCAGAAAGATCGCGCGCTATGCCCTTGACAACTGGGCGGAATTGCGCGAATATACCCCCATGGATATAATCCGCTACGAACTCAAGACCTTGAACCGGCAGTTCCATCTGACCTCCAGGAATAGAACCGCCTGTTCCAACAATCTGGTCTCCCTGCTGGATCAGTCCTTTCCCGGAGCGAACCGTTGGTTTCAGAGCCCCACGCGCAAGGACGGTAGTCAGAAGTGGGTGGACTTTGCCATGGCCTTCTGGCATGTGGACTGTGTGCGCGGTGTCAGTCGAGCCGCGTTTACCGAGCGTTACCGCAAGTGGTGCAAGCGGCACAGGTACAACTTCAGCGCGGAAAAGGCAGAGCAGATTCACCGGGAAGCGCGGGAGATGATTGCCCTGGTTCCCAAGTCCGCCACGACGAAATTGCTCATTCAGGAAGCCGCCGCGCAGCTTCTGAGCCTTTCCTGCACGGCGGAGATCCTTCGTGCCGAGATGAACCACATGGCCGCCGAACTGCCGGAGTACCCGGTCGTCATGGGCATGTGCGGCATTGGAACGTCCCTCGGCCCGCAACTCATGGCCGAAATCGGTGACATCCGGCGCTTTGCCGGAAAGCAGTCCCTGGTCGCCTTCGCCGGCGTCGATCCGATGCCCAACCAATCCGGCATGAAGAACAGCCGTAGCAATCGTTCATCCAAGCGTGGTTCCCCTTGTCTGCGCAAGACACTATTCAACATCATGACTGTCCTTCTTCGAAACGCACCGCTTGATGAACATCTCTACCAGTTCCTTGATCGCAAGCGCGCTGAAGGCAAGCCCTACTACGTCTACATGACCGCCGGCGCCAATAAGTTCCTGCGCATCTACTATGGTAAGGTGCGCGACCATCTCGCCGCGCTGGTCATCCCCCTACACGATACCACTTCGGCCGATCCGCAGTGATCGGCAGAGGTGGCCTTGCCACCTCTTGGCTGCCATGAAGCACTGATGGCATGACCTGTCAAGGACGCCGCAGGCGCGGCGAAGCCGTTTATCCTTGACTGGGCATGACCGCTGTGCTACCCGTACCCCTCCGACTGACGCGGTTTGCGGCAGTTTGTTTGTTGTACCAGATCCACACCTCAAACTTTTCCGTCTTCAAGCTCTTTTGGGGCTTGACTTTATATTTGCAGACTTCTTCGGCGTCGACAACGCGGGCGCCGGCACGACCGTCGGCCAGTTCGCCGCCGAGTGGGTCAAGGCGAACTGGGACGGCAAGATCGACGCCGTGCAGGTGCTCTTCAACGACGCCAACGGCGAGACCGTTAAAAAGCGCGTCGCCTGCGGCGCGGACGTGCTGACCGGCGAGGGGCTCATCGCCGCGGA
>JAAYEH010000208.1 GCA_012728855.1 Rhodopirellula sp.
CCTGGTACAACGGACCGGTGCCGACAGTGCCGTGCGCCAAGTGCCACCGACGCGTATGCGTATTGGTCAACCACCGCATGTACTCCGACAGATCCCCGTCTTCGCGCGGCCAAAGCACCAGATGCCAATGGTTTGGCATAAGGCAAAAAGCCAGCAACCTGATGTCGATCTGTTCGTTCGCTTCGCGCAACACCTTCTCGAAAGCCGCGTAGTCAGCGACCGTTTCCAATAGGGTAGCGCGACCGACCGCGCGATTCAGCGCGTGGTAGACATACCCTCCCGTTGCGACTCGAGGACGCCTTGGCATGCGCACATCGTAGCAAAAAACTCCTCACCTCCGCAATAGAATGAGACCCGACCCCATTTCCCCGCCGAGAGCCATGTGCGGAATATGGTCTCCTAGCACTTCACTTTACGAGGGCGTGCCCCGGGCTACGATGGCAAGTCCGGATCAGGGTTTCTCGGTCCGCGAATGCAAATCGACGCGGAGCGAAAACTCTTCGCCGACGACCTCCAGCATCCGCCCTCGCAGGGCATCGTACCGGGCTACCAACTGATCGGCGAACGTCGTCAGAAAACTGCGGGCGGTTCCCTTTCCGCCCACGTGCGTTTCGACCAAGGGCTGTCCGAGAGCCTTTTCCGCCTTTTTGATCCTGCCCCATACGTAGCGGTGGCTTTTCCCTAACCGTTCGGCGCCCGCCTTGATCGAGCCGGTTGCCGCGACGGCTTTGAGGATCTCGCTCAGGCCAAATCCGAAGACGTAGTTCCCTTCGAGTTCCAACCAGACTTTCACGCGCGGCTCCAGCGGAACCACGCCGGCTGCAGGGGCTTTCGATGCGGATCGCTTCACGGCACACCCTCTCAGGCATTTCCTACCGGCTCGACTTCCACCGTCCGACCGCCGTCGCGAGCGGATCGGAGGCAAGCGTCGAGCACCAGTTGGGTCTTCAGGCTCATCTCGCCCCAGCGCGGGTCCGGCCGGCCGGAAAGCGCGAGTTCCGCGAACGTCCGAAACATTTTCGTCTCCTGGGCCTCCGCGGCGGCATTGCTGTATTCGCGGACGGCGACGCGGCGGGTGTGCTCCTCCATGTTGAAGTCGCAGCCGGCGATGTTGAAAACAGGATTCGACACCTCGAAGCTCAGTTCGCTGCCGTAGTGAGGGAGCACGAAGTCGCGGACGTGAAGGTAGCCGTTGACGCCGCCGACAACGGCCCATTGCTGCATCTGCGTAATAAAAGAACAGTAGCAGCTTGCCGACGCGCCGCCGGGGAAGAACATCTCGGCGGAGAAATCGATCGGCACGGGCGCGGGGCTGTCCGAGCGGCCGCGCTCGCCGAGCATTCGGCCGCAAACGCCGCTGGGCAACGCTTCGTTCATCGCCCAGAGCGTGAAGCGGAGATTGTACCAGCCGAGGTCGCCGAGGCAGCCGAGCGGCTCGAGGCGGCTGTTCATGCGGATATCGCTCTCGAAGAATGCCTCGGGGGCGCCGAAGGTGAAGTGCGAGACAATCCGTTGCACACGGCCGACGCTCTGGCCGTCGTCGAGGATCTCCCGCATCCGCTCCAGCCGGCGGCTGTGCATGAACATCACTCCGTCCATGAACTGCACGCGGTTTTTCCGGCAAGCGTCGAGAATGGCGCGGACGTCGTCGGCCGTCGCGCCGACCGGCTTTTCGGAAAGGACGTGCTTGCCGGCTTCGGCCGCGCGGATCAACCACTCTTTGCGAACCGCCGTGGGCAGAGGAATGTAGACGGCGTCGATAGCGTCGTCGGCGAGCAGTTCCTCGTAGCTGGCGTGAACTCGCGGCGGCCGCTGGAATGGAACGTGGCTTTGGCACTCGTCGATGAAGCGGCGGCATTTGTCCACGTCTCTGCTGGCGACGGCGGACAGGGTGCAGTTTTCGGCCAGGCGGATGGCCTGCCAGTTCTTATGGGCGATGTCGGCCGCGCCCAGGATGCCCCAGCGGCAGATCGTGGTGGGCATTTCGTGGCTTCCTCTTTACGCGTCGTAGGCTCGGTTGTCGATCCGGTCATGTCCAGCATAACGAAGATCGGCGGTGCAGCCAACGACCCGGTGAGAACCCCTTCAGGTTTCCTCATCCACGTAGCGGATCAACGGGGTCTATCCGCGGTCTCGGGGCGCCAGCGGCACGAGCCGCTTTTGGATCAGGCTGTCCGCCGACGCGGCGCTTTCGGGCTCGCACGGCGGAATTTGCGGGATTTCCAGCACGCCGCCGATGGGGAGCAACTGCGGCGAACTCAGCACCTCCTGATTGGCCTCGAAGATCTCTCTCCACAACGAGCTGTCTCCCAGATAGCGCTGGGCCAACGCCGTCAGCGTGTCGCCGTCGACGATCTTGTGTTGGCTGTTTCGCCCGTGAGCAAACGGTAATCGCGAAGAGCGGGCTGTCGGTGTATCCCACAAATCATCGGGGCCGCTGCTCGAACCGGGGTAGGACTTCGCCAACTCGGGCGGTGGCTGTCCGTGCGCCAGCGGCTTCAATACGGCCGGGAGTTGTTCCCGCAAAGTGACGGGATCGGCCACTCGCGACTCGATGCGGACCGTCGGACGCTCTGGTACGGCCATGGTTGCTTGCGGCGCGATCCGCTCCCGGAATACGAGTGAATCGGCTTCCCCTTGGACCTGGCGCGACGCTTCCGACGCGGGACGACGGAACAGCATCGCCAGCGACGTCCCGGTCAGGACAACGCTGGCGGCGAGCAGGATCCTCACGCTGCGGTTCATGGTTCCTTTCCCGTTGTGCGACGCTCGGCGACCGGCAAGAGTCGATTGTCGGCCGGCGAGGCTGCTATCATCAGGTGAGACGGCGGCGGAAATCGCTCGACAATTCGCCGTCTCACGCTATCATCGGGCGCAGTTGCGGCGATCGTCCAGTGGTCGAACAGGGTATTTCAGGAGATCGTCTAGAAATTCCGGCCGGATTTGCCGAGAATGCGGCCTTTGCGGCTAGAATGTCGGGAGTCGAGGGACTCCAGGGGTCGCGGGGGGCGGGAGTCTTTTTTCCCTATCGGCCGGCGACCGCGCCGGATGTGCAAAACGGCGGTGAGGCCGATAGGGAAAAAAGACTCCCGCCCCCTTGCTGGCGCAACCCTTCATGGGATGAAGAAATTGAGCACTCACCAACCTTCTGCGGGGCGTCGCGGGCCGGTCTGGCTGGCGTATTGGGAATTACTGCGGATCCCCAATGTCTTCACGGCGATCGCCGACGTGGTGATGGGCTTCCTCTTCACCCACGCGATTCTGCTGCCGGCGGACCGGTCCAACTTGCTGGTGCTCGTCGCAGCATCCGCCGCGCTGTACCTGGGCGGAATGGTGCTGAACGACGTCTTCGATCGGGAGATCGACCGAAACGAGCGGCCGGGGCGGCCGTTGCCTTCGGGCCGCGTCGGCTTGGGCGCGGCGCAGCGACTGGGATGGTCTCTCTTGGTCGTCGGCGCCGTGCTGGCGTGGCTCGCCGCTGCGCTGGGCGGGCAGTGGCGGCCGGGGGCCGTCGGCTTGGCATTGGCCGCCAGCGTCGTGTTGTACGACGGCGTTTTGAAGCAAACCTGGCTGGGTCCGGTGGGAATGGGCGCCTGCCGATT
This sequence comes from Rhodopirellula sp., assembly GCA_012728855.1. Taxonomy (GTDB): domain Bacteria; phylum Planctomycetota; class Planctomycetia; order Pirellulales; family Thermoguttaceae; genus JABWBD01. The sequence continues at coordinate 3,603 of JAAYEH010000208.1, forward strand.
TCTCAACGTCTTGCTGGGGATGAGCCTCTCCGGTGCGCCGTGGCAGGACCAGCACTGGCTGGTCGCCGGCGCCCTGGGAACCTACATTTCCGGCGTCACATGGTTCGCTCGCAAGGAGGCTGCGAGAAGCAACCGTGCGCACCTCGTCATGGCCACAGTGGTGCTGCTGGGCGGGGTGGCGCTGTTGGCGTGGCTTCCGACGGTGACGGAGAATGTGATTCCCTTGCTGCGCCGGCAGCCGCAGAGGTGGACGCTGTTGGTGGGCACACTGGGGGCGCTGATCGGATTTCGCTGCTTGCGAGCCATTGCCGATCCCAGCCCGCGAAAAGTTCAGATTGCCGTGCGGCAATGCTTGCTGTCACTGGTCATACTGGATGCGGCCGTATGCTTCGTGGTCTGGGGCGCTGCCGGAGCGGTCGGCGTGCTGTTGCTGCTGATTCCGGCGATGGGTCTCGGACGATGGGTCTACTCGACCTAAGGATTGCTCCAGAAAACCAAGAGGAAGATCGCGATGGGCAAGAGCGTTGTTCTACTATCGATACCCGGGCTGAGAGAAAAAGACGTCGCCGTCATGCCCAACCTGCAGAAGCTGATGGCCGGCGGCGAAATCGCGCAACTCATCCCCAGTTTCCCCTGCGTAACTTGTCCGGTGCAGGCGAACATGACGTCGGGACGATTGCCGTCGGAACACGGCGTCGTTTCCAACGGATTCTACTGGCGCGACCAGGGGAAAATCGAAATGTGGACGTCGCCGAATGACTGCATCGCCCGCCCGCAGCTCTGGAACCTCCTCGCGCAGCACGGAGGCCTGACGTCGGCGGTCTGGTTTCCGCTTCACAGCAAGGGGGCCGAGGCCGACTATGTTTGTACCCCGGCCCCCGTTCACAACCCCGACGGAACCGAATCGCTGTGGTGCTACACCCGGCCCCTGGAACTCTACGGAACCCTGCGGGACGAACTGGGCCATTTCCCCCTTTCGCACTTCTGGGGACCGCTGGCGGATATCCAGGCGACGGCGTGGATCGTCGCTTCGGCAATCCACGCCGCCCGGCGCTGGCGACCGGATTTCTTCTACATCTATCTGCCGCACCTGGACTATGCGGCCCAACGGACCGGCCCCGATAGTCCCGCCGCCGAGAAGGCCGTCGACGAGTTGGACGAGGTTATCGGAAAGCTGGCCGCCGGGTTCCACGCGGCCTACGGCGAAGCAAGCCTCTTGTGGTTGGCCGCCGGAGAGTACGCCATCGTGCCGGTGGATCATGTCACCTATCCCAATCGAATTCTCCGCGACGCCGGCCTGCTGACGGTCCGCGACGCCGACGATGGCGAGCATCTCGACCCTCGCCGGAGCAGGGCCTGGGCGCTGGTCGACCACCAATTCTCACACGTCTTTGTCGCCGAGCGCGATCCGCAAGTCATTCGGCGGGTAGCTGAGCTGTTCCGAAGCTTACCAGGGATCGCTGAGGTGCTCGTCGAGGACCAACTGTCGCGATACGGGCTAAACCATCCGCGCAGCGGCGACGCGGTGCTGATCTCGGAACCGAACAGTTGGCAGGCGTATTACTACTGGACGTCCGACGATCGGGCGCCCGCCTTTGCCAAGACCGTCGACATCCACCGCAAGCCGGGCTACGATCCGGTCGAGTTGTTTTTCGAACCGAGCACCAAGGGAATACCGTTGCAGGGCGAACTTGTGCAGGGCTCGCACGGCGCCCCCGCCACCGACGACTCACAGCATTCGGTCCTTCTGTCGACCGAACCGGGGTGGTTCTCAGGCACTTCGGTCGCCGACACGGAGGTGTTTCGGGTGGTGCTGAGGCATTTCGGGATCGAAGTGTAGATGGCGATCCGTCGCAACCGCCTCGGAAGCGGGCATTGGAACGCCGGCGTCGTTCGGCATCGCTCGCCAGACCAGACCGATGGTCACCAGGTATCCGGCGGAGCCGGCGGCGCTGAGCGTGGCGATCGCCACGGCAGGGGATGTCCCCAAACACCAGGGAACTGTCAGCCCCGCCGCCATCAGAGCCAAGAGCACCAAGGACCGAATCAAGTGGATATCCTGACGTTCCAAAACGTCGAGTGTTCCTGCCAACACGGTGGCGATGATGTAGAGAAGCAGCATCGGGAAAACGAACCGGCAGTAGACGCCCGCCTCGCGCCATGGTTCGCCGAACGCCACGGCGAACAGCGGCGGCGCGACCAATACGAAAAAGAACAGCGGAACGCCGGCGTAGAGGATCTGTTTTTTGGCCGTGCTGAGAAAGAGTTGCCGAAGTTGGTCGCTGCCACGACGGTGCCGTCGCGACGCTTCGACCAGGTACACCCTCGATAACGGCAACCCGATCAGGCTCAGCGGAACGATGAGTGCCCGCTGGGCCAAACCGTACCAGCCGACAACTTGGGGTTCGTAAAACACTGCCAGCGTCAGCGGCGGCACCAGGATGGCCGTCCGCTGCAACAGATTCGACGGCATGGAAAGTTGCGGATATCGCCGATAACGGTAGGCTACCTTCCGCAATGCCGACACGGATTCAGCCCGAGGAAGTCCGTGGCAACGGCAAAAACGGAACAGCAGATACACGCCCCCTGCGATCCCCCCCGCCGCCGAGCCCGCCACCAATCCTGCCGCACCGCCGATCACGAAAACCAACACGACCTGGACCAACGCATTGACAACACTGGCCACGAATCGCGCTCGCGCCACGGCGACGAAGTTCCCCTTCCGGACGAACCAGTTGGTAAACGCCTCACAGCTCCCGATGCCAACCAGATGCACTGCGAACACGAGAGACAGCCCGCCCAGTTCGCCCGCCTGCAGCTTGCTCAGCAGGCTTTCACCGGCCCACCACACCAGGATTCCCACGCTTGCAGAGGTAACCAGGCAGATCCCAATCGCCAGCGCCAGCAGGCCGCGGGCAGTGGAATCCTCCTCCGGAAGCGGGATCGCCACTTCGTAGGAGGCCATCGAGATGAGGCCGAGCATTGCGACCAGGGAGGTATAGACCGCGAAAACGCCGAAATCGGCCGGACCATAGAGCCGCGTGATCAGCGGCGTGACCGCCAGCATGACGGCATATCCGGCAACATGCCCCGAAGAGACGATCAGCGCGCTGCGACTACCACCTCCCTTCGGAAAGAAGGTGTTCGCGACAACGCGCAATCGCTGTTTCATGGTTTTGGCGGGGGGTTGATTATACCGATCCTTTTGCGGGGTCGGAGGTTACCAGAAAAGAGACCGGGATCGCAAGGCCAGATTACCGGAGCATGGAAGGCAGGAACCTTGATCGTTGACTGGCAGGGGTGGCAGCGTATGCAAGGCATTGGTACGCTATTTCATCATGAAGAATAATCCACTGCCTCGGCTTGACACCTCACCCACATTAAGGGAGCGACTCCTTCCCCATTGTAGGCTGAAGGCAGGCGAAATCTGGCAAGACCCTCAAGGGAAGCATCGAGTCGGTTGCCTGGACGCGATTGACGCGAAGATGGTCGCAGCGCTGGTCGGCGCGGCTACACCGACCTTGGCGATCCAAGACCCTCCCTACAATCTAATCGCCTTTGAGCGGCGGAGCATTGACGAGTACATCGAATGGTCCAGGCAATGGGTTCGGATTACGCATGCCGTCCTCGCCAAGAATGCGTCTCTGTACGTGTGGCTGGGCGCGGATCAGAACGACGGCTTTCAGCCCCTCGCGGACTTTATGGTCATGATGCGCACCGAACCGTTTGCGCCTCGCAGCTTCCTCACGATGCGCAACCAGCGAGGATACGGAACTCAGAAGAATTGGATGGCGGTTCGCCAAGAGCTTTTGTACTACACCAAGGGGAACCCCGGATTCAATATTGAAGCGGAATACACGGACATTCCCAAGATTCTTCGTGGCTATTACAAGGAGGTCAATGGACTTGTGACCGAGAACCTTGAGCGGGGCAAATCCAACACCATCCGTGCGGGCAATGTTTGGGTGGATATTCAACAGGTCTTCTATCGCATGGAAGAGAACGTCTCCGGTTGCTATGCTCAGAAGCCACTCAAGAGTGTGGAACGAATTATACGCGCAAGCTCGAACAAGAACGACGTGATCGTTGATTGGTTCGCTCATTCGGGCTCCACCCTTCTGGCGGCTGAGATCCTTGATCGCCGGTGCTTCACGGCCGATATTGATCCGGTCTTTTGTGAGATTACCATTCGCCGAATGGAGCAATATCGCCGAACAGGGAGGCTGGGCTGGCAAAACGGGCATCCGTTTGAGAAGGAAGTGCCGGAGTTTCTTCAGGAGAGCAGCGACAAACAGATCCTCCCGTCCCGAACGCCAATTTCGCAACCAACGCTGTTTGGGTGAATCATGGACAACCTTCAACAAGAACTCAACCGGTTGCTTGGAAGTCTGCCTGACGCCGAGTTGATTCGTTCGCGGCTTGATACGCTTGTTTCGGTCTATCCTTTCAACGAGTATGAGTTTATCATCTCTCACCTCTTGGCGAGAGATGCTCTGTCGTTGGATCAGTATCTCGAATTGCGTGACGACTACCTCGCCCGGAATGTGTATCTGTACATCTTCGAAATCAGTGCTCCACGGACTTTTGGCGAGGCTTGGGCGCAAGGACATCTCAAAGAGCTTGTTCCGGAGCTTGTTAAGTCCACAAAGAAGCTTGATCCGAATTATTCAGGCCAGTACGACTTCTTGCTGGACGGAAGGATTCGGATTGAAGTTAAGGCATCACGTGCAGTGGATGCGAGTGTTGAGGCCCCGCTTTATGTCAAGGCCCTTGCGTCGGATTCAACAAAGCCGTTCTGGATGAACTTCCAGCAGATCAAACCGGCTTGTTGCGACGTCATCGTTTGGATCGCGGTGTGGCGTGATGTCATTCGCTATTGGGTGCTCTCTTCAAATGAAGTTGCAACCCATCCGGCCTATTCAAAGGGTCAGCATCGGGGAAATGTCGGCGAGGGACAATTGCATCTCACTCACGAGAACTTCCACAATTTCGATTCTTCTCAAGTGCCGCCGAACAGGTTGGTCGACGCTATTCGTGAGGCTTCCGAGCGACAGCAGGCAGCGACGAAGCTGGGGCTGGGTTGACCGATGCTCAGCTCTCCGGCCGCCAATTGACGACGAGAGAAGCTAGGAAATACTCGACAGCCTCCGAATGAAGCTGCCCAGGCATATAGACAACCTGAGCTTGGTACACGCGATTGCCGACGACGAACACACGTGCTCGAAGTATATGGTCTGCGACGATGATCTTCTGGTCACGGCCAACAAGCCCGCATTGTTCAATCAGAGTATTGTGTTCAACGTCGCCATTCACCGCGTCGGCGGTAAATCCAGCCGCCATTTCGTATCGTTCCGCAACCGTGGATTCCACATCAGGGCGGACAAACGACAATGCGACCGCGAAGCGGGATGTCCCGGACCATGCCGAGAATTCATGGATATCTGCGTCGATCGACTCCTCAGTCCGCAAATCCCTTTCAGCCTCACCTGGAAAGTCCACGGAGAAATCCCACAGTGCCGAAGTGTATTTCGCCCATCGTTCAGCCCTGCGGGCAGATTCCGGATCGATGTTCCAGAGCGCATGTTTCGCGGCGAAGGCAATATTGGGATCCGAAGAACGAGTCAATTGGGACAGACGTGGAATCGCGGAAAGCGCCTCGCGACGGAGTCGACCCAATGCACATACTGACTGGAAACGCACGTCCTGATCCGGGTCGTCAAGAAGGCCACGGAATGCAATTACTTGATCGTGGTAAAAGGCGCAGCGCTGGAAAAGCACGATCGACGGTCGACGGATATTCGGGTCCGGATGAGCCAAGCAATCTTTGAGGAGCGGAATCGCTCGTGTGTCGCTGTCGAAAGCATCGAGTGTTGCTTGACTGATCTGGCTGGATGCACCGTCCGCCGCAATAACACGCTGCCAATAGCTCGCGGAACGCATGTGGTAAAACGAGTCGCCACGGACGAGGCCGACAATGGTTAAGGTCGGCTCAATTAGGACCACGACGAAGACAAGCACCGTTAGCCCAAGTAGGAACGTTGGAAGAAACCATTGGCGAGTCATAGAGCACCCGTTCGGAATGATTACTGCGAATCCGGAGCCGACGCCATGTCTTGGTCGCAAACGATTGCCTCTGCTGCCCGACACTGGTTCAACGTCTCGCTTTAGCCTCGCCGGCGACAAAATCTTCCGTTCCGGCCATCTTCCAAGTCTTACCGCCATCGGGCGACATCATCAGCGCGCGGCGGTTGCCGCGGTGGTCGGTGCGGTAGAACCAGAAGGTCGACCAGTAGTCGTAGGACAAAAACAGCCGGCCCCTGCGGTCCACCGTGAGGCGGTGGTAAAAGACACTGTACTCCGAGAATGGCGGGACGATCAGCACCCGTGGTTCTTCCCACGGCTTGCCGGCCTCCTTCCGCGCCAGGGCAAGGGTGGCAAAGTGACTGGTGGGAAACGGCTCTTCGCCGCGTTTCCAGAGGCGGAAGGCGGAGTAGAGCGTGTCGTCGGGGCCACACACCAGGCCGATGTAGGTCTGGCTCAATCCTTTGCCAAGAGCGACCGCCTCGGTCCAGCCGGAGTGGGCATCGTTCGGTTCGAGCGACTGGGCGTATGGGAACGGCTGACCGTGGGTGCCGGCGAGCACGTGCAAGTAGCCGCGGCGGTCGATCGTGATGCTCGGCGTGTTGTGGATGTCGTTGGCCGGCGGTCCGTAGGCGACCAGCGCCGGCGTTCCCGCCTTGCCAGTCGTTCGGTCGTAGCTGGCCACGTACGCCGGCACTCCCGCCACCTTCTCCTTCGGATCGGTCGCCTCGCCCCAGACGACATGAACCTTCGTGCCTCGCGAAACCACCGTGGAGGGAATGCCCGAATGGGCGGCCAGACCAATGGCTTTTTTCGTGAGAAGGACAGGTTCGCCGATGACGATCTGCCAGTTGACTTTCGTCGGACAGAACAGTTCCAGGTCGTGAAGCCGACGCCAGATCAGGTTCGGGTCGCTCTCGGTTCTCGTGTAGCGGACAATCGGCGGCGGACCGTCGAGCGGGTTCTGACCGGAGGACTGTTCGATGTCCAGCGATCGGGACTCGCTTTGGCGGCCGGGAATCAGGTAGGCGGCGAAAGTCTTTCCATCGTCGCGAGAATGGAGCAGGGCCATCTCGCGGCCGACCGAGGCCAAGGTATAGATGTCGCCGTCGCGGTCAAACGCAATCTTCGCCGAGGGCGAGCCAAACGAGCGGCCTTCGAACTGCGGCGGCCGCGTTGTGACCGCAGCGGCCAGATCGATCGTGGCCCAGCGGCCGTCGCGAAGCGTGGCCAGACCGCCGCCGGTCCAGATCCAGGGGCGGTTCGCCATGTCGAAGTACACCTGGTTCTCCACCGGATAGTCGGGCAAGTAGCCGAATTGCTCATTCTCATGGGCGTATGGCTTGAGAACCAACGGAATGTCGAGTGGCCGCGAAGTCGGCGCCGTCGCGGCCGACACGGTAATGGTGGAGTAGGTGGAGAAATCCGGATCCGGGTCCGGTGTGGCGCGGAGATGGCAGATCCGCGTCTCGCCCTGCGGCGGAACCGTGTAGCGCAGCACAACCTCTTGCGAACGCCGGGGCCGGACCGAGACCTGCATCGACGAGATCTCTGCGGGCCAAGCGGTCGCCGGGAACTCGAGGCTGAGTCGAATCGTTTTCTCGACCGAACCGTTGTTATGAACCTGTAAGGCGACTTCGCCCTTTTCGCCGGGCTTGCCATAGATCGTCCGGCTGTACGGGGTGAGGATCCAGCGGTACTCGGCCAACGGAAAGAAGGAAGACGGTTCGGGCGTCCAGAGGGAAAGGTTCGGGTATTCTGCGGCGTCGCCCCAGCGGGTCACGCCATCGATGTGGATCGTTGCTTGTTGCCTGGGCAGATGAAGCCGCCAGGCCGCGGCGCCGCGGTCCACGTCGGCCGGAAAGGTGTGCGAGGTCTTTCCATCGCGGCCGACTGCGAATGTCTCGACGAGTGCGCCGCGGCCGTCGAACATCTCCAGCGACTCCGTGCTTTTGGGGAGGCCGGTAATCTCGACCTCGAATTGGCCCTCAGGAGGCAGGAAGCAGACATCGCCCGGCCGATCGGGGTTGCCGAGAACGATCGGCTCCTCGTGGGCGCGGTCGCGGTGTCCGCGGGAGGTCTCGATCAGGTAGCGAGGGCAGTTCGTCTTGAATCCCCAGAGGATATTGTCGCCGTAGCGATCCTGGGAGACGGTGACGTTCAGCGCATAGACCCCCTTGCGCTCGACACGTGTTTTCAGACGGGCTCGCCCGGCCGGTCCCGGCTTTCCCCGTTCGTTGCTGCCATCGTCCGGGATGACCACCTCTTCGATCACCTGCCGGTCCGGCCCGGTGAGGATCGCGCGGAGGTCGGTGTGGACACTGCGGAGATTCTGGTCGCGTTTTTCCAGGTCGATCACCAACTCGCCCGGCTCGGCCAGAAAGTACACTCCGCCCACGCCGCCGATGGCCAGATCGATCCTGTCGCCATCTGCCGTACCAGGGTCGCCGGCCCTGGCATCCGTCTGGAAGGCGAAACAGGCAAGAAGCAGGAGGGGAGCGAATGACGGTTTCATGGCGGGCCTTGTTGGTAAGAGCCTGGGTGGGTGGAATGCACGGACGGAGGAAACAAAGCGGCTAGCGCATCGACGCGGCGTACTCGGCCGCTTCTTTGATCAAGTGAATCGCCTGGCGGATTCTCGGCAGATCTTCGAAACCATAGGACAGCCGCAACTGCCGCCGCCCAACGTCGACGAGTTCTCCCTGCCGATGGACGCAGATTTGGCCCGGTATATACGCCACTCGCGGATTGCGGGCGCCTGCCGCACCGTCGACCGCCGGGTCGCCGGTGGTCCGCGAGAGAAATCGGAAGAAAGCCGACGCTTCGTGCGTCTCGATGGACTGGAACGTCGGATAGTAGTAGAACCCGGCGGAGCCGCCGCGACATCCGGCCAACCAGGGCCCAAGGTCCGAATCGATCCACTGCCGAGTCGCTGCCGACTTTTCCCGATAGCCGGCGTTGACCTTGCGGATCTGCTCGGCAACGTAGCGGTCCAAAAGATAGCCCGCTATCTCCTGATTCACGAGCGGGGCACTGAAGCCGGCATCGCTCGTCTTCTGGACCATCGCCTTCATCAGCGGACCGGGGGGCCCGATCATGTAGCCGATCCGCAGGGCAGGGGCGAGAATCTTGGAGAGGGTGCCGATCTCGTAGGCGAGGCCCTCTTCGTCGTACAGCAGGGCGGAGCGGGGGCTTTCCACCTCGGGGTCGTGAAGGAGGTGTTCGTAGGCTTTGTCGAAGAAGACCGGGATCGCGACGCCCGACTCGCGCGAGAGCCTCGCGGCGATCTCAACCAGGCGTCGTCTTCGCTCGTTGCTCAGGACGGTGCAGGTCGGGTTGTTCACCGTGACGACATAGAAGAACCGGATGTGGCGCCGGCGGTCGCCCATGTCGCGGAGCGCCGCTTCCAGCCGGTCGGTGTCGAGTCCCTGTTCGTCTTCGGCAACGGCCTGGACTTGGTAACCGAGCCGCTCCAGAAAGTTGCAGTAGATGTAGTAGATCGGATCGGCCGTAATCACGATACCGGGCTTGAGGACGTGGGCGATGCCTTCGAGCAGGCTGGTGGCGCCGTTGGGGCCGACGATGATCCGCTTTCTGGCAAGCACGTCGTCGGTCAGCCCCCCGATGCCATGATCGAGGTGGAATCGCCGGATCGACTCGATGAGGTTCTCCGATCCGGCGGGACCGCCGTAGTTCAACGCCACACGGTACTTGCGAGGATTGGCCAGGACTTCGTGCAGGGCTTCTTCGAACAGCGCCCGCGGGATGGTGTTTTCGTTGACGTACCCCACGCCGAGGTTGATGTCGACGTCGTCGCGGAAGTCGGCCGCGAACGCCGCCATCATGCGGGCCACCGGCGAGGGCTCGGCGGAAAGCCGACCGTACTGCGACAGAAATCCCGTGTCGGAGTCCATGGTCATTGATCAGACGACATTTTGATCTTGATCCGGCACAGGTACATGTCGGCTGTGATGTAAAGGGTCGCCCCACCATCGCCAAAGGAGCAGTTGGCCGTGGGCACTCCTGGATTGATTCGACCCAGCCATGTACCGTCGGGCGCGAAGACATTCACGCCGCCGGGGCCCGTCGCAAAGAGATTGCTCGCGCGGTCGACCGTGAGGCCGTCAGGCAGACCCTTGAGGTTGCCAACCCACGCCGTCGCATCGAAGAAGATTCGACCGTCGCTGAGCGTGCCGTCATCCTTCACGTCGTAGGCCATCCAAACGGCCTTCTTGGGATCGGACTGGGCCACGTAGAGAATCTTCTCGTCCGGCGAGAAAGCGATGCCGTTGGGTCGCGTGAGCTTGTCGGTCAAGAGGGTCAGTTTGCCCTCCTTCGACAATCGGTAGACGCCGCAGAAGTCTAGCTCCCGAAGCTCTTCCTGCCGCCCCGGCGGCAAGCCGTACGGGGGATCGGTAAAGTAGAGATCCCCGTTCGACTTCAGCACAGCGTCGTTCGGGCTGTTGAATCGCCTGCCTTGGTATCGGTCGACCAGCGTCGTGAACGTTCCGTCCTCCTCCAGTCTCGCCATCCGGCGGTCTCCGTGTTGGCAGAGAACGAGCCTGTTTTGAGAGTCGAAGAGAAGTCCGTTGGACCCTATTTCTCCGCCCCGCGGAATGCTGCCCGTGTAGCCGCTCGGTTTCAGAAAAAGGCCGAGCCCGTCGCGTGGGCTCCATCTCATCACGGCGTTGTTGGGAATGTCGGAAAAAAGCAGGTAACCACCGTGGTGGTTCCATACCGGTCCCTCCGACCATTCGAAGCCCTCGGCTAGTTTCTCGAGGACCGCTCCTGCGGGCACGATCGCGTCGAACCGCGGATCGGCCCGTTCGATGGCGCCGATGGCCGGATAGGTTCGCTCTCGCTCGGCGCCGCCGGCCACGGCACCGGCCAACGCGGCGAGGTTACCGGTAAGAACGATCAACAGGTGCCTGACTTTCATGGCCGTTCTCCCAAAAAGACGATTGGCAGTTTTCGATTTCGCTTACATTCCGTCCTCGTCCGCCGACGGTCCATAGAGCGCGGGCACCGGCACGCCGTTCAGCCGCAGATAGACGCAGAGGTGCGCGCGGTGGTGGATATTATGATTGAGGACGAAACTGCGAAGCACCGCGATCCGAGGCATGGTGAAGAGAACTTCGCCGCCTTTCAACAGCGACCACGGCTTGAGAACCAGTTCGTCCGAGGCAGCGGCAATCGCGGCCCGCGCGGCAGAGACATTCTTGTCGAACCGGTCGAGAATTGCCCCGCGAGATGTGGCCGGCGGAGTCCGGTAGGGCTCGCCCCCCTTGGGGGCCACGTCCAGGCTGTCGTGGTTCAGGCTCACGTCCACCCAGCCGGGAATCTCCGCCAAGTGCGTTCCAACCCATCCGATCGTGTTCGATTTCTCATGAACTTTCCAGTCCAGCTTATCGTCGGGGATCCGCTCGAGCACCTTGCGGGTGTTGGCCATCTCGTGATCGAATTCCGGCAAGATCGCTTGGCACAGGCTCATGATCTCCTCCTAGGGCATTCAAGGGAAACGGGACGACGGGCTACCGCCTGGAATTGTACTCGATCTGAAGCAACCGCCCCAAGGGGTCAGTCCCCAGTCAGCGTTCCGCTACTCCTGTGCGCCCATTCGAGGCGGGAGGCGGCTGAGATCATGAATCGTGTATCCCTCGCCCCGCAGGCGAACCGGCAGTTCGCCGAGGACTCGGGGCGGTCGATCGCTGCCGGCGACATAGACAAGCCAGCGGGCTTTCTGCCCGTGCAGTTCGATGAGCTTCGTCTTCAGCTCGGGCGTGTCCGGTGCCACGGCCCAACCCGGGCGGTCGCAGTAATACAGCAGGTCGATGGTAGAGCCATGCATGGCAACCACGGGTTCGTCGGGCGCGGCGAGTCGCCCGGCGGCCCGTCCGGCGGCAGCCACGGCGCGGTCTTCCGGCGGCGTGACGAAGGCCGGCTTCACACTGTAGCGAAGCGAAAACACCGCGACCGTGAGAGCCAACAGCGCGGTGGCGACTCCCCCGAGGCGCAGCCGCCGGCAGACCTGTCGCCAGCCCAACCCCGCCAGGATGCACAGCGCCGGTAGCACCGGCAGCCAGTAGTAGTTCATCTCATAGAACTTCAACGGCAGCCCGGCGATCAGGACGGCCAAAGCGGCCAACCAAGGCGCATACCTTCTCCAGGACCGATGCAAGAAAGCCGCCAGGGCGATCGTGAAACCGACAGGCGTCAAGACGATGGAGGCGAGATCGTCCAGTACCTGTCGGTAGAAGTCGGGTGTCTTTAGCAGTGGGTGAGGCGGCCGGTGAACGTCGGCGCTCTGCCGCACGGAGTAGAACACGCGCTCGGCGTAAGGACCGTCCGGCGCGGCCGCTGTTGCCGCGTGCGCGTACCAAACCAGCGACGGCAGAACCGCCAAGGCGATCGCCAACAGGGCCGCTTTTCGACGCCGCGACGAAGCAGGGCCAAAAAGGTTGAGACTCGTCTTGGCTTCCACGGCCAACGGCAGTAGCAGCACGAGCATGTAGACCTTCGTCAGGATCGCCAGCGCCAACGCCGCCGCAGCCAGTCCGAGCCAACAAAGCCGACCGCCTTCGAGCCAGCGATCCTGGGCATAAAACGCAACGACTGTAAAGAAGACCAGCGACGGCTCGAGCATGAAGCTTTGGCCGAAGACGACGCTGACCGGGGAGACCGCCAAAGCAAACGCAGCCCCGGCGGCGGCAACCGGGCCATGACGCCGCCCGACCAACAAGTAAATCATCGCGACCGAAGCCGCGATCAGCCCGATCGACGTCCCCCTCCCCCATGCGTCCAGCGATCCGCTCAACCACTTCCACAACGAAGCGGTGAGGTAGGTCGAAACCGGAAACTCCAGCAAGATCCACTGCCGGTGTTCTCCAGCCAGGCAGTCGACCGTGGGATACCAGAGTGTCGCCCGGCCCTCCGCCCAATTCCTGGCAACCATCGCCGAAACCACGTTGCGGGTGGCGAAATTGCCGACCAGCGGCCGGTTGATCCCAGGCAGCCGCGCCAACACCGCCAGCAACGTCAGCACGAGGATGGGCGGGCCGATACGTCTGGAAGTGTGGCGAAAATAAGCAAAAGGGGCTACTTTCAGCACGGCAGAATCCCTACGATCGTCAAAATTCTTACGGAAGAACAGGAAAAAGATGCGGGTCAGGGAAGTTATTCAGCCGAATATATCGCTGCACCCCTTTTTCCTACAGAGAGGTTGCCGTGATGTCCCGTACCTTGATCGCTTGGCTCCCGGTCGGAGTGTTGATTCTCTCCGCCGGATGTTCGATTTGTGCAAGCCCCTACGACGAATGTGGCCCGACCCTCGGAGCGCTTTCGGGCGACTCCTGCCAGCCGGGTAGCCGGGCGGGCTCGATCCTCGGCGGGCCCTATGGATCGGCCTACCCCGACGCGATGATCGAGTCCGGACCCGTCATGGAGGGTGAGGTTCCGGAAGGGGAATTGATACCGACGCCGGCCTCGCCGGCCTCGCCGTCAGCCGAACTCCTGCCCGCTCCGGCCGCGCCGGTCCAGGGTGATGTGTCGAAGTTCTTTCCGGGCGTCCCCCGTGAGAGTATCCTCTCGGTGACGGACCGCAAAGTGGAGGACGGCGGTCTCCAGACGCAGGCCGCAACCGATCCACAGGTCGAGTCCGAACCGCAGGTTGAACCCGAACCCCGTCCGACACGCGTCCCTGCCCGATCGGCCAGTTCCGGCGGCTGGAACGCCCGCAGGGTCAATCTCAGACGGCCAGGGTGAGACCCGTCGCGAATTTCCAAATCTTCAGCAGCCCGGCTGCTCCAAGCAGCGGGGCTGCTCCTTTTTCTGCTTGCCGCGGCCTCCTCCATCGACCACAATCGGCTGTTGCAGCGATCACTGACAGCCAGCCGACAGGAGGGGCATTGTGAATGAGCGGCCCTGCCGAGCCAACTTTGCGGGCCGATGAGCCGGCACCGAGCGAGTCTGAGATGCAATCGCCCCCGCGAACCATCGCCGGTATCGTGCGGCGGCTCGGTCCGGGACTGATCATTGCCGGCGCGATCGTCGGCTCGGGCGAATTGATCACGACCCCCAAGACCGGCGCCCAGGCGGGCTACTGGCTCTTGTGGCTGATCCTCATCGGCTGCGTTATCAAGGTCTTCGTACAGGTGGAGTTCGGCCGTTACGCTATTTCTTCCGGCACAACTACCATGGCGGCGTTGGACGAGGTGCCGGGGCCGCGGCTGGGGGTCAACTGGATCCTCTGGTACTGGCTGGTGATGTTCGTCATCAGCCTCGGGCAACTCGGCGGAATCGTCGGCGGCGTCGGACAGTCGTTGGCGATGACGCTGCCGATCACCGGCGACTTCAACCGGCTGCTCGACCGGCAGGATGCCTGGGACGAAGAGGCCGACTCGATCCGGCAGCGACTCCGTGAAAAGGAGTCGCCGGCGCTGGAGAACGACAATGCCGACGTCCGACGAGCCGTGATCAAGGATATTGAGCGAAGGGTGGCCGCCGAGATCGGCCAGTCGCGTCCGGCGGGGCGGACCGGCGACGATTTCACCTGGGCCGCCATCTTCACCGTGGTGACCATCGCTCTGCTCGTCAACGGCCGCTACGGCCTGGTCCAGACCGTGGCCACGATCCTGGTGGCGGGGTTCACGCTGGTGACGATCTTCAACCTCTTCGCCCTGCAAAGTCGTCCCGAATGGGCCGTCGCCTGGGACGACCTCCGCAACGGGCTGAGCTTTCGCCTGCCGCCGTTTGCCGAAAAGTTGGCCAAGTCTCCACTGGCCACGGGGCTGGCCACCTTCGGCATCATCGGCGTGGGCACCAACGAACTGATTGCCTACCCGTACTGGTGCTTGGAGAAGGGCTACGGCCGCTTCACCGGACCGCGCGATCCGTCGCCGCAATGGGCCGAACGAGCCCGCGGCTGGATGCGGGTGATGCGTTTCGACGCCATGGTCTCTATGGTGATCTACACCTTCGCCACCGTCGCTTTCTACCTGCTTGGCGCTTCGGTATTGCACCGAGCCGGGCTTGACCCGTCGGGCAACCAGATGGTTCGTTCGCTCGGTGAGATGTACGTGCCGGTCTTCGGTCCTTGGGCCGGCTGGCTCTTCCTGCTGGGGGCGTTCGCCGTCTTGTACTCGACCTTCTTTGTGGCCAGCGCAAGCCACGCGCGGGTATCGGCCGACGCCATCCGTGTCTTCCGGTGGGGAGCGAGAACGGAGTCGAAGCGGATCTGGTGGGTGCGGGCGATGTGTGTCATCTTGCCGGCGTTTTCCTTCTTTTCCTGGGTATGCATCCCCATGCCGGACCAGTTGATCCTGGCCAGCGGCGTCGCGCAGGGCATCATGCTGCCGATGCTGGCGGGTGCGACGCTCTATTTCCGCTATTACCGTTGCGATTCGAGGATCTGTCCCGGGCGGCTCTGGGACGTGCTGCTGTGGATCTCCGCATTGGGACTGTTGGTGGCCGGCGGCTGGACGGCCCTGACCCTGCTCTTCCCGAACCTGGAGAGACTGGTTTGATGGGTTGCCGTGCCATGCAAACACTCTTCCGGGGTCGGACGACGGCGAAGCACGCCGTATTGGCGGTTGCCGTGCCGATTTTCGTCGTCGGCGCGATGATGGCGAAATCGCCCCGAATGCAGGATCCCTCGGATGCCGCTACGGACCAAGAAGCGCCGAAGACTGCACCGGCTGATCTCGCTCAAGCGTGTCGCGCGACGGCCGATTGGCTCAGCGGGCAACTGACAGCCGACGATCGTGTCGTGGTTCGTCCGCCGCTGGTGATCGGCGGCAACCTGACGGTCGACGAACTCGATCGCGTCTACCGGGATACGATCGCCCCGACCGTTCGGGCCATCATCGCCGACTATCTCGACGGCCCCCCGAGCTTGCCGACCGTGATCCTCCTGGCTCGCGACGAGGCGAGTTATCACGCGGTGGCGGAGCGACTCTTCGCAGCGAAGCCGCAATCGAGTTACGGCTTCTACCGGCCTCACCTGCGCATGGTCGTGGTCAATATGGCCAGAGGAAGCGGCGGGCTGACGCACGAACTGACGCACGCACTGCTCGCCTGCCAGTCCCCTCCCGTGCCCCAGTGGTTCGACGAAGGCCTCGCCTCACTCCACGAGAGCAGCCGATTGTGTAACGGGGTGCTGGTCGGCCAGGACAATTGGCGACTCGGTATTCTCCAGGAGGCAATCCGGCGAGGTCACTTGCTGCCGCTGGAAGAGGTGATCGCCGGGGACGGTTTCCGGGAACAACCGATCGGCACGAGCTACGCCCAGGTGCGGTACTTCTGTCTTTTCCTGCAACAGCATGAGTTGCTCAGGGAGAGTTGCCATCTCTTGCGGCGCAACGAAGGCGAGAACCGGGAAAGTCATGCCATGATTTCGCTCTTTCCCGAACGCAATTGGCATCAGATCGATCAGGAATTTCGCCGTTGGGTGCTGAATCGACGGGGTGGCGGCCAGGAGGCCTTGCGCGATTCCGGACATTCCGATTTTCAGTGTGCCACTGCTTGTGATTGAATGGATCTTCCATCGGTGCAAGACCCACCACAATCACAAGCAGTGGGACGCGTCACCCCGCTCGGAGCTTCTGCACTGCTTGGAGTTGTCGATGAATCACTCCAGATGGATGACGCATTCAACTCCAAGCAGTGCCACACGAATGTCCTCCCGCTGCCGGAATCGTGGAAGGTTGTTAAGGGCTGGCTACGGAACCTCCCAATGAAGCGTACGCGTAAGAGTGAACCGCGGCGATCGCTTGTGCTGAACTGGTGGCTTCGGCTGGCCAACGGCATCGCCGACTGCCGCCCCGCCATGTCCCTGGACGAATTGGAAACCGCGGCTCGCGATACGCTTCATCAGGTTCTTTTCGAAGCGTTGTGCCAGCAGCGCGGACTGCGCCCTTGGGGCAACCAAGGCGAAGATCTGCCGGTTGCAGGCGAGGCGATTGCCGAAGTCCGCTCGGACATCCTCGCCAGGTATTCCGACAGCGCAACGGGAGTGCCTGCCGAGCTTCTGGGAGAATCGCACCAGCAACTCCTCGCGGTACGTCTGAAACAGGGACCGCGGGGACTGCACGCCACGAGCAGCACGACGGACAGGAAATTCGCCGGTGTGTTCTACACCCCTCGCTTCATCGCCGACTACATGATCGAAAACACGCTCGGCCGACGTCTCGAAGCTTGTCCGACAGACCCCTCGGCGGCTTCCGGCCTCCGGCTGATCGATCCGGCCTGCGGTTGTGGCGCGTTTCTGCTGGCGGTTTGCCGATGTTTTCTGGCCTGGGCTGTGAAGCGGGGAGTTTCCTCCCCGGCGCTGGCGACGGCTCGCTTGATGCATGGGATGGATCTCGATGGGAAAGCGATCGCGATTGCTCGGCGCTGTCTGTGGCTCGAATTAGGACCGGCCATGGGCTCTCGCGACGAGGCGGACAACATCTCTGCTGTGCTGCGGACCAACGTACGTTGCGGCAACGCCCTGCTCGACGAGCAGGGTCAGCGCAGCTCGGAATTCGATTTCGTCGTCGCCAATCCGCCCTACCGCCGCGAGTTGAACTCCAAGGTGCTGTTCGACAGCCTGACCGGCAGTTCCCTGAGCCGATTCCGTTCGCCTCGAATGGACTACTGGTATTACTTCGCGTTTCGTGGCCTGGAATTGCTCCGAGAGGGCGGACGGCTGGCGTTGATCGTCAATTCCTATTGGACGGGCGGCAAGAGCGCGGAGCGGCTGATCGCCTCGCTCCGCCAGAACGCCTGCATGGATGAAATCCTCCTGTTGAATGATGCGCCGGTATTCGAGGGGGTGGCGGGCCGGCACATGATTCTCTTTCTTACCAAAGGGCCGAACAGCAGGCCGGTTACCGTGAAGCGTCCGCTTGCCGGCCACACCGCCGACGCGGAAGCTCTCCTCGGCAATCCCGCCGCCGTGGAGGTTTTCCGAAAAGACGCCGAGCAACTGTTTCGCGCGGGGCGATTGGACCTCGAACCGGCCAACGACGCGGTGCTGGCAAAGCTGGCCGCGGGTACACCCCTGGGACAACTAGGCCGCGTGCGTCAGGGGATCGCCGAGAATCCGGCTTCGATTACACGGTCGGCCAACGTCCGACACGGGAGCCGCTGGACCATTGGGGAAGGCGTCTTCGCCCTGAAGCCCGACGAGTTGGCCGGCCTCGACCTGCCCGAATCGGAACGGTTGCTCGTGCGGCCCTACTACGACTTGTGCGACCTGGGCCGATACCGTATCGCGGAAACGGCGTCGTTGCGGCTGATCTACGCGACCGACGAAACATGGCCCGAACTGCAACGTTATCCCGGGCTCGCAGCGCACCTGTCGCGATTTCGCCCGCTGATGGAAGCCCGTCGCGAGACTCGCCGCGGCTGCCGTCGTTGGTGGCACCTTCACTGGCCGAGAGACCGTCATCTTTGGGAATCGCGGAAGATCATCGCCGTGCAGATGGCGCGGCGTCCCACGTTCGTGCCGGCAGCAGGCAGCGTCTATGTCCCCTTCAGCGTCAATGTCTTCTTGCCGGACGAGGGGACCGCCGAAGATCTCAACTATCTGACGGCACTGTTGAACAGCCGACTCTTGTGGTGCTGGTATCGGCACCACGCCAAACGCCGCGGCGTCGGGTTGGAGGTCAACGGCAGCGTCCTCGCTCGCACACCGATTCGCCGCATCGACTTTTCCAATCCGCGGGATAAGTGGCGCCATGACGAGATCGTCGATCTGGTCTCCCGCATGCTGGCACTGACCCGTTGGCTCAGCAGAGCGGAACCGCCCGCCGGCACCGGTCCGGAAAAACAAGAAATTGACCGGATCGACCAGCGAATCGATACGATCGTCGAGGATCTCTACGGACTGACAGTCGCGGAGGTCGCCTTGCTCGGTCCATGCCAGTGATCAGTCGGAGGGAAGTGCCTCACGCAAAGGCGCGAAGACGCAAAGCAATCCCTCCCTGCCTTTGCGTAAGATTTCCAATTCTGAAACGACTTGGAGTGTCATAGCTACACCCCTCTGCAAGGTAGTTTTGAAATGCTTTATATTGCGTACTACACGGTTTTTGCCTATTTTGGCACCTAAAGTCCCCCCTGGATCGCCCATCTTGGCTGAATTGCGGGCATTCTGATTGACATGCATTTTTCGGCCAAGTTATACTGACAGGACAGCTTTCTCAGGTCTACCAGTCGTTCAGGCAGAACGGATTGGTTCAGACCTCACAACGAACACACTGGTTCTAGACAGCCCGGCTTGGCGAGCCCGGCAGAGTCGAACGGAGGCGATTTTGCGAGTGGAAGGAGCAGAGTCGCCGAGGCGGTACCCTGTCGAGCGGTCAAAGGAAAGTCCCCCATGAACCTGGTCGGCAAAATCTTTGTGGTTCTCATCTTCGTGATGAGCCTGGTCTTCATGTCGTTCGTCGTCGCCGTTTACGGAACGCACACCAATTGGAAGGAAAAGGTGACGGCGCCGGATACCGGCCTCGACGCCCAGTTGAAGACCGCCCAGCAGCAAAGCCAGGAACTCAAAGACCAGTTGACCAAGCTGGAAGGCGAGTTGGCCAAGGAAACCACCGCGAAGCGGGAAGCGTTGGCGAAGCTGGAAACGGAAAACGACGAACTCCGCCGCGAGCGCGACCGCCTGGAAAAGGAACTCGCGGACCTGCAAAAGGATCAGCGCGAGGCCGTTGCCGCCATGCAGGCTACCCAAAATTCCTTGGCGAGCCTCCGCCAGGAAGTCGACGCGCTGCGGACGAATATCCAGAAAGCCCAGAAGGACCGCGAGGAAGCCTTTACCACGCTCGTCAAGACGACCGACGAACTGCATCAGACAGCCAACGAACTGACGGTGCTCAAGGATCGCAACGTACAGCTTAGCGAACAATTGGCGGATGCCGTGGCCGTGCTGAACAAACACGACCTCAAGCCGATTCCCGCCATGTATGAAGGGGTGCCCGACGAGGTAAAGGGCTTGGTTGCCGCCGTTACCGGCAATGGGATGATGGAACTAAGCATCGGCTCCGACGACGGCCTGCAAAAAGGTCACAAGTTGGAGGTGTATCGCAAGGCCGACGGGCAGAGCAAGTATCTGGGCCGAATCGAAGTCGTTCAGACCCAGCCGGACAAGGCCGCCGCCAAAATCCTTCCCGATTATCAACAGGGCGCCATACAGGCGGGCGACCGCGTTGCCGCGCGGCTTAACTAGTCCAAAACCGGCCTCGTCCCCGCGGGGCCTCTTGACCAAGGAGCGGACATGTCTGCCGGCGGCCCGACTCGCAAGCCACGAACCGACATCTACACGTTGATGCTGTTGCTGTCCCTTCTGGCCATCATTATCGGAACGGTCTTTCTCTACCTGGAGACGAAAGAATACGGTTCGCCGCCTTACGGGGGTGGGCCGCAGATTTCGGTCCGATGGCAGGGCGGCGGGCAGGTGGCGATGAGCGAGCCGGGGTGCGGCAGCCGTTGGTTCCCCGCTTCGAACGATGCCCGAACGTGAGCTTCTGTTTCTTTCCCTAGCTCGTGAGCAAGGATGCTCCAACAACTCCTCCGATACTTCCGTTGCGATCTCGCGGTCGATCTTGGGACCGTCAACACGCTGATTGGCGTGGCGGGAGAGGGCATCGTTCTCGATGAGCCGTCGGTGGTGGCCGTTCATCACCGGACCGGCCGCGTCCTTTCCGGCGGCTGCGCGGTCGGCCACCTCGCCCGCCAAATGCAAGGCCGCACACCGGATTCGATTGCCGTCGTCCGGCCGCTGGCTGACGGTGTCATCGCCGATTTCGGACTCTGCGAGGCCATGCTCCGCTACTTTTTTCAGAAAGTGGCTCCCCGCTCGCTTCGTCTCAAACCGCGCGTGCTGGCGGCGGTCCCCGGCTCGATCACCCCTGTCGAGAAACGGGCCGTCTTCACCAGCATGCACCGCGCGGGGGCGCGGCAGGTCTTCTTGATGCCGGAGGCGAAAGCCGCGGCGATCGGCATCGGCTTGCCGATCGTCGAGCCGGTCGCCAGTATGGTTTGCAACATCGGCGGCGGCACCACAGAAGTCGCCGTGCTCAGCCTCGCCGACCTGGTGGCAAGCCGGTCGATTCGCGTCGCGGGGGACAAGATGGACGAGGCGATCGTCGGCTACCTGCGCCGCCAGTACAGCCTGCGGATCGGCCCGGCGGCTGCCGAACGGCTGCGAATCGATATCGGCAGCGCCGCGCCGCTGGAAGAAGAACAAGTGGCCGAGATCAGCGGAGTGGATGCGATCAGCGGACTTCCCCGCCGCGCGACGATCACCAGCGAAGAAATCCGTGAAGCGCTGGCCGAACCGCTGGAGGCGATTCTCGACGCCGTCCAGCGAACACTGGACCATGTCAGTCCCGATCTCGCCGCCGACCTGGTCGACCAGGGGATGGTCCTCTGCGGCGGCGGATCGCTGCTGCGGCGGCTTGACGGTTTTCTGGCCGAACGAACCGGTCTGCCGGTCCGCGTCGCGCCGGATTCGATGCGCGCCGTCGCCAAGGGAGCGCTCGTCGCGGTGGAGCAATTCCAACAGTGGCGGACCATGATGGAGTCGAGCGACGACGATGAGTGAACGGCAGGAGATGGTGTCTCGACTATCGCATCCCCATGCGGCGCTGGCGCTCGGACTGGCCGTTGCGCTGCTGCTCGTCTGCTTGCCCCGCGACTGGTCGGCAGCGGGAAAAAACGCCATGCAAACCGCGCTTTGGCCGGGGCAGGTCGCCGCACGGGCAATACGCCAACCGGCCGCCGCCACGCTTTCCGCGGCCCGTCGGCATTTTCGCACCACCGCCCAACTGGCGGATGCCCAGCGCGAGTTGGAATCGCTGCGGGAAGAGAAGCGGCGATTGCTGATTTCCCTTGCCGCCATGGAGCACGAAGTCCAAGCCGCGACGATCCGCGAGCCGGTGGATCACCAGCGGCTTCTGGGCGTCGAGTGCGTTGAAGCCCACGTGCTTGGGCAGCAGGCCCTCGCGTTTCTCGGTCGGAATCACCTTCTCGACGTTGGTTTCCAAGAGGCGATCTCGCCCAACGATCTGGTGATCCCGGCCATCCCGGAACTGATCGACCGTGGCAGCGACTGGCCGTTGGCGGCGGGGCAGTATGTGGTTCGCGAAAACGGCATCTGGGGCAAAATCGTCGAGGTCGGGCGACATGCGAGCACGGTCCGCGGGCTGACCGAACCGGGCTATCGCGATCTCGTCCGGCTCTCCGACGGCGATGCGGCCGGACCGCAAGGCATCTTGGAGGGCACCGGTGAGCCGCTGGCCCGCATCCGGCTCATCGAGGTCACCGAACCGGTCACGGTCGGCGACGCGGTCTACGCCGCCGTGGGCAAGGGCATTCTCGCACGACCGTTACGGTACGGCCGCGTCGTCCGAGTGGAACGGCCGATCGGCGCCGCACACTGGGATATCTGGATGCAGCCAACCGTCGACGTGGATCGGCTGGAACAAGTTGCCGTGCTGAAAACGGTGCTGAATCCGCGGCGGCTGGCGGTGCAAGGAGAGAGCCCCGGCAGGCGATAGTCGAAAGAGAATAATCGAAACAAACGCGAAGCATCAAGATTTCCGCAAGAGCGATTCCCCATGCGTCTGATGGGACTCATCCCGATCCTGTACCTGGCTGCGATCCTCGAAACTTCGCTCGCTGATACCATGTCGATCGGTCACGTCAGCCCCGTCTGGCTGGCAATGATCGCGGTGGTTTGGGTGATCGAGTTCCCCAGCCCGCGAGCTTTTCTGGTCGCCGGCGCCATCGGCCTGATCGGCGACCTGATCGGTCCGGGGCGACCGGGGCTGGCTGTGGCGGTGTTTCTCCTGATCGGCTACGGTGTCGCGAGACTCCGCGCTCGATGGGCGGCGGACGCGATTGTCTGGCGGGTCGGTGTGGTGTGGGTTGCCGTGACAATGATGGCCATCGCCCTGGCCAGCGGCCGCCGGTTCTTGGGTGAGACGGCGGTTCCCATGGCAACCTTGTTGGGGCGAAGTCTTGGTGTGGGCGTTTACACGGCGGCGATGGCGTTGCCTGTGCTCTTGGTGCTGAAATGGCTGCGTGAGCCGTTTGCCGCGGATGAGCCGCCTAGCCACCCGATAAGGCTGTAAGGATGTCATGCCGCGATCGTTCTGGCATCTGATGCTCGCCTCCCGGCGTCCGGCCTCACCGGCTTCTGATCCCCGCTTGCGGCTGCGGTTCTGCTTTTGGTGCTTTCTCGCTCTGGTGCTGGTTGTCTTCTGCCGCCTGGTCCACATCGAGGTGAGCCAGGGCGCGGCGTTTCGCCGCGAAGCGGCAAAGCCGATCCAGCGGCGGGAGAGCATCCCGGCAGTCCGCGGGCGGATCCTCGCCCGCGATGGCACGGTCCTGGCCTATGATCGAGAGGTGCTCGCCCTGGCAGTCCATTACCGGTACATCGAAGAGCCTGCCGATCCCGGCTGGCTCCGCGGCGTAGCCCGCTTGCGGCTCTCCGGCACGGATCGCAAAGATCCCCGGCGGCTTGCCGCGGAGATCGAACGGGTCTGCGTCGAGCGGGTGGAACAGTCGCGGCGGCTGGCGGAACTCTGCCAAGTATCGCTGGACCAGTGGCATCAACGCGCCGCGGCCGTCCAGGCGCGCGTGGAGCGGATTTCAGAGAATGTCAATCGCCGCCGCCAGCAACTCGATCCCCGCTCCGGCCCACGAGGCGGTCGGCCATCCGCTCGTTCGGATTCTCTGCTTGGCCGCCTGACGGACTGGACCAACGATCTTCTCGAGGGGGCGTCCGACCTGTCCTCTCCGGATCGAATCCTGGTAGCCGAGCAGCTCGATTACCACGTTATCGTCGAGGACGTGCCGATGGAGGTGGCCGCCCGGGTCGAATCCCATCCGGACGACTTCCCCGGAGTTCGAATCGTGCAGCATCGGCGGCGAGCCTACCCGGCTGGCGCACTCGCTGCGCACGTCTTGGGGCACCTCGGCGCCATCCAGCCCGAGGAAATCGCTCAATCGCGGTTCGCCGACCGCCATCCCGAAGACCGCATCGGCCGCACCGGTTTGGAACGAAAGTACGACGATCTCTTGCACGGCGAACGAGGAGTGCTCGCCAAAGAAGTCGATCGCAGCGGGCGGATTCTCCGTTCCTATCGCGAGACGGAGCCGGGCGTGGGACGCGACCTCGTGCTCACGCTCGATCCCCAGCTTCAACGAACCGCCGAGATGCTGTTGGACGACGCGATTCGGCGGCGAGCCATCCAATCGCCGGACGAGGAACCGGCTGGCGGGGCGGCCGTGGTGATCGATGTCCGCAACGGCGCCGTGCTGGCTGCCGCATCGGCGCCCCGCTACGACCCGGGCCTGTTTGCGGCAGGTTCCGGCGGAGCCATTCAGCCGCTGCTGGAGAATCCCTCCCATCCGCTGGTCGATCGGGTAGCGACCATGGCCATTCCGCCCGGCTCCGTATTCAAAGTGGTCACCGCCGCGGCGCTGCTCGAATCCGCCGCGGTGGACCCCCGCGAGCCCTTGTTCTGTCGAGGCTATCTGACCGAACCGGACCGCTGGCGATGCGCGATGTATCGCCGGGAAGGGGTCGGCCACGGCGACGTCGCTCTGGCCGATGCCCTGGCCTGGAGTTGCAACGTTTACTTCTTTCAGCGCGCCGCAGACATGGGACCGCCCGCGCTCATCGACTGGGCCATCCGTTTCGGCTTCGGCCGCGCCAGCGGCATCGATCTGCCGCAGGAATCCGACGGCGTGGTGCCTACCCCGTTGTCGATTCGAGACCTTGAGTCGCACGGCTGGCGGGTCGGCGATACGATGGCCCTGGCAATTGGTCAAGGCTCCCTCCAGGCGACACCGCTGCAGGTCGTTCGCATGATCGCCGCGGTGGCCAACGGCGGCATGCTCGTCACGCCGCACCTGGCGAGCGGCCTTGGGTTGCCGGAGCTGACCGGCTCGCAAACGACGACGGACCTCGCCGGCGAGGAAGACCCGATCCGCGTTCCGCCTTCCCGGCGTATCGCCGGACTCAAGTCTGCAACGCTCGAGATGATTCGCGAAGGGCTTCGCCGCGTCGTGGCCGACGTCGACGGCACGGCGCACGGCAGCGTGTGGATGGAATCGATCGCCGTCGCCGGAAAGACGGGAACGGCCGAAACGGAAGGCGGGCGAGGAGACCACGCCTGGTTTGCCGGCTACGCGCCCGCCGAGGCCCCCACCGTGGCTTTCGTCGTGGCCTTGGAGCACGCCGGCAATGCGGAGCAGTCCGCCGCTCCCATCGCCCGGCGGCTGGTAGTGCAATTGGACAAGCTGGGGTGCCTCAAGACGCGATAGCCCAAGCAATTCCGACAGGCTTTTCAATCTGACGCGGCGCCATGGCGAGGGTGGTCGCACTGGAGAATCGAGCGCAGCACCCTGTCAGGCTAGGAAGCCTGACGTACTTGCGCCATATGCGCGAGCGTATCATCGACCTCTTTGGGATTGAGCATCCCCACGGTGATCGCATCTACTAGGCCATTGGAGAAGACGAAGTTTAGCGATGCGTCTTTCTCCTCCGGCTTGATAAGCTTGCCGGCGCCGAAAATCTTCATGCCGACCACCGCCTTGCCCCCCTTCCTCGCCGTCTTCAGCACGGCGGCAACCTCCTCGGCGGGAGCGTCGCATGAGTACTGCTTGCCGCCGATGTGGTTGATGCGAGCAAAGATCACGTCCACCCAAGGGTGTTCGGCGGCGACCTTCAGCGCGCCGAGGTCATGGCAGGAGACACCGACCGCGCGGACCACCTTCTTCTCCTTCAACTCCGAGAGTTCATCGCGGATCCGCTCATGCTCCGTCGGCCACTGGGCATCGGTCATGCAGTGGATCAGGCAGACATCAATTTGATCGACGGACAATTCCTTGCGGAATCGATCGATCTCCTGCTTGGCGCCGCCGGACGGCGCAATCCAGTCGGCCTTGCGAGGCCAGATCTTCGTCAACAGCGCGTAACGGTCACGAGGAAGGCCCTTCACCACCTCTTGCACGAAAGGATGCGAACCGTACAGATCCGCCATGTCGATAAATGTGATGCCGCGATCCAGACTGTGGTGCAGCAGGCGGTCAAATGCCTCTTTGCCCTGGCGGGTATGGGCAGAAGAATGATTGTAGCCGTTGTATCCCGTGCCTTGGGCCAGGCGAGACACCCGGATGCCGGTCCGGCCCAACGCAACGATGTCGGTGCCGTTGAGTGGGCCCGCTGTGGCGGTTTCCGCCGCCTGCAATGCCCGCGGCGCCATGGTTAACAAACCGGCGCCGGCGGTAGATGTCTTCAAAAATTGCCGACGTGTAACGCGCGACATGACGGTGCTCCTGAAAGAACTTTCCGGTTCCTCGTTATTCCGCGTCCTTCGCGGTACCGAAAATTATCGGCATCCTCGGCCCGGCAGGAAAGTCTGACACACTTCCTGACCTATCCTGACAAACTCCTCCTGAGAGACTCCTTGCCTGCCAGAGTCGTCGCAACCCCCTCCTTCCCTCGCCTTCCCATCATAGCAGATTTCCACGCCGTTGGCCGTCATCCTCGCGTTGCCCCGTGGCTGCGATTTTGGACCAGTCCCGACTTCGCCGTACCGGGGCGTACAACCGTCGTCTGCTGTTGGCCGCGACCGCTCGCCACGCTCCACTGCCTATCATAGTGGGCTATTGAACCAGCAAGTTGGTGATGCAAATCGGTACTCCCGGCACAAACCTACCCTTCGAGCGCTCTGTTTAACTCAAACTGCGCTATCTTCTGAAAATTCGCATTTTACTCAGACGTCCCCAATAACCGATCCTACCGAATAGTCGGTGATGCTCGGGATCGAAGTTCAAAGACAGTAGGGAGCCAAAATGAACGACCAGCAGGACAACTCGATTTGGCCCTTCCTTTGCCTTTTGACCTGTCTGTTTGTGCTCAGCGCCACGTCACCGCGTGCGTGGGAGAAGGAACTCGCCCAACGAAATCCCGGGCAAATCCCCCAGACCAGCCAGCGAAGCATCTCGCACGCCAGCACATCGGCAATGCTGGCGAAGAATGCGCCGGTGGTATCCGGGCTGTCGTCGATTCCCTGTGTGGTGGACGATCCGGGCGTGGCACTGAGCCACCGGGAATCGTTGTCGGCGGAGTCGATGGCCCGCTTGGAACCTGAGCCGGCGATCGACCCGGCCGGAGACTTCGTCGAGGCCGTCGCTGCTTCCAAGCTGGCGGATCAGGTCGTCGAAATCGCCGATGTCGACTCGGACGTCGACCCGGCGGATCCCAACGATGCCCTTCTTGCCGGGCCGATGGACGCTTCCTGGTTCCCCGAGCCCATGGCGCCGGAGACGATTCCCCAAGAGGAAGCCACGGCCGAATCGTCTTCGGCCGGCGATGTCGACGATCTGGCGGCCGACGCCATGCCCTCGCTCGACTTCACCTCCGTACCGGCGGCCGCGCAGCCGGAGCCGAAGGATCTGGCCGCGCCGCTTTCGGTCGACGATCTTGCGCCGGCGCCGCCCCTTGCCTCGGCGGCCGATCTCGCCCGCGATGCCTTGGTGGCGGAGACCTGGCGCCAGCCGCAGGCGTTGCTGGAACGTCTGGAACCGTTGGCGTGGGAATGCGAAACCGGTCCGTGGGCCCGCGACGTGGCCAGTCTGCTGCGAAAGCTGGGTCGGGCCTATTCGCTCCAGTCGGACGAAACATGGGATATCCTCGGGCAACTGAACGATCTGTGCGAGGCAGGTAGTCAACTGGCGACACGGCTGGACGACCCGTCCTTGGCCAGCGCCGTGCGACGCACTCGGCACGCCTTGCGACGTCGCGTGGACATCTGGGAACTGGCGACGGCCGGCGGCCCGGCGGACGAGGTCGCGCCGGCGTGGGCGGCGACGGAGGAGTTGGCCCTCTGCTTGGCCGACGTGCAATCGCTCGTCGGCGATTCCCCGGAAGGCCGCCAATGGCAGCAGTACCTGCAATTGGACGCCTTGCGAGACCTGGTCGAGGGCCGGCGGCGCGGCGAAGAGGATCGCGCAACCGCTTTGGCGTCCGAGATGCTCAACCGGCTGGCTCGCCAGTCGATGACCCCCGAGCAGCAGCAGTTTCTCGCCCGAAAACCCTTGGCACAGCTCCGTGAAAAACTCCGCGATTGGACAGAGCAGCCTGCCGCCACGGCGACGCTGCTGGAGATGCTCGAGAGGTACGAACAGACCGGCGAGCCTCGCGACGCCCGAGCCCTGGCGACCGCGCAACTCCGCCTGGCCGTGGCGCCGACAGCCGAGCAACGAAAACTGGCCAACCGCTTGGAGTCCCACTACCGCAACGCCAACGTGCGATTCACCGTGTGCGGCAAATTGCTGGACCGCTTCGCCCCCGAGCAGAAATCGGAAACCGATTGGGTCCGCGACCGGGTGTTGGGAAACCCTGTCTGCGGAACCAGCGTCACCACGACGGACCTGGCGATCCAACTCGTCCCCGACCCGGCGCGTTTGCGGATCGCCCTGGTGATCCGCGGATTGGTCGCCTCGGAGACATCGGCCTTTGCCGGTCCGGCGACGTTCTTCAACAGCAGCGCTTCGGCGTTTGCCGCCCGCAAGGATTTGGAGCTAGGCGTCGGCAGCATCCAGGCCTGGCCGACCAACGTCAACGTGGAAAACAACACGCGATTGAGGGGCCTGCAAACCGAGTTCGACGCCATTCCCATCCTCGGAAGCGTCGTTCAGGAGATTGCCCTCTCGCAACACCGGCAGAAGCAAGGGCAGGCGGACTGGGAGGTCAAGCAGAAAATCGTCGACCGGGTTAGTTCCCAGATCGACGGTGAAGTCAACGAGCGCTTGGGCCAGTTCTCCCAGCGGCTTAACGATCGGCTCTTCGGGCCGCTGGCGGAACTGTCGCTCGGCCCTGCGGTCATCGGCGCCGACACCGACCAGGAGCGGATGACCATGCGACTGCGGATCGCCGCCCCGCGGCAACTCGGCGCCAACACCCCGCGTCCGCAAGCCCCCGTCAACTGTCTGGCCAGCCTTCAGATCCACGAGTCGGCGTTGAACAACGTGGCCGAACGCCTCGAGTTCGACGGGCAGACGTTTACTCTGGAGCAGCTTCGCCGGCGCATTGCCACCCGCATGAACCGGCCCGAAATGCTGCAAAACCAGACGCCCTACGATGAAGACCTCACGATCGCGTTCGCTCCCCAGAATGCCATCCAGGTCCGCTGCCGGGACGGCCGCTTCGAGATCACGCTTTCGATCGCCACGCTCTGGCAAGCTGACAATCGCTGGGACGAATTCCAGGTGCAGGCGTTCTATCGGCCCGAGTTGGCTGCCGGTCGAGTGGAACTGGTCCGCGATGGCGTGGTCTACCTCATCGGCGATGGACTCAACATGCGATCGCAGATCGCGCTGCGTGGGATCTTCAGCAAGGCGTTCTCCAAGCAGCGCCCGATGGAGATTACCCCGGATGCATGGTTCGAGGACGCACGGATGGCCGGCTTGGGAGTGACGCAATTCGTCGTTGAAGACGGCTGGATCGGTGCGGCCCTTGGAACGGAATCGTCTCAGGATTCCGCCGGGCTTGCCCGTCGCCCCTCCGGCGCGAGATACTAGCACCAAACGGTTTTAAGGCGGTTTACTGTCAACTATGCGAAGTCACTAGTCCGACGCGCAAGCGAGGGTTCTACGAACCAAGAAGGGGTCGGGAGTCTTTTTCCGTATCGGCCCCATCGCCGCTCGGCAAGTCGAACCGGTTGGGTGGCCGATACGGAAAAAGACTCCCGACCCCTTTATGCCGCCCAGAGAGCGGAGAGTCAAGAGTTAAGAGTCCAGAGCCAAACCGATTGCCTGACTCTCGACTCTGAACTCTCGACTCTTTCCCGGCCGATACGGAAAAACAGCGGTGCCCCTTTCTCCCCGGAACAGCGAGCAAGTGTGGAATGTCACCCGATTCGAACCTCCTCTCGGTCCTGATGCCGGTTTACAACGAAGAGAAGACGGTGGAGACCATCATTCGGCAGGTACTCGCGCTGGGAAGCATCGTCAAGGAGGTCGTCGTCGTCGATGACGGCTCCACCGATGCGACGCAGACGATCGTCGAGCGAATCGCCGGCGAGGATTCTCGTGTCCATTACCACCGAATGCCGGCCAACCGGGGGAAGACGGCGGCCATCGCCCATGCCATTGAGGTGGCCGTCGGCGAAGTTCTCATCGTCCAGGACGCGGACTTGGAATATGACCCGGATGAAATACCGGCTGTCATCGCGCCCATTCTCGAAGGGAAAGCCGACGTGGTCTACGGCAGTCGCTTCATGGTTCGCCGCGCCGCGCGCGTGCTCTATTTCTACCACTACATCGCCAACTCGCTGCTGACCTTTCTCTCCAATCTTCTCACCAATCGCAACATGAGCGACATCGAGACGTGCTACAAGGCGTTTCGCGCCGGGGTGATCAAGCCACTGAAACTGACCAGCCGCGGCTTCGGAATAGAGGTGGAGATTACCGCCATGGTCTGCAAGACCCGGGTGAGAACCTACGAGGTGCCCATCTCCTACTATGGCCGGACCTACGAGGAAGGCAAGAAAATCGGCATGATCGACGGACTGGCCGCTCTCGGCTACATCCTCTACTACAACCTGATCAAACCCTGGACTCCCGGCGGCAGGCGTTACATCCGCGAGGTCAACCGCTATTTGCGGCAAGTGTAAGCGTCGGCTCGCGCAAGCATCGGAGTCGAAAACCAAGACAATGTCGCGACTGGTAAAATGGGAGTTCCAGGAAAGCGCCAACTTCTCCCCCTGAGAGCGGGCCATTGACGAATCGAACGACAGGTCTATACTGCTTCGACTCTGGCCGCTCGGATTGCCAATCAGGAAACGAAGGCTCTGGGGCTTCGAGCGGCCTACGCCACCTGCCATTTCCCCGCGTGGAACTGTCTCTGGGTCGGCGTTTTCCAAGATGAGATTCATGGACCAACACAACCAACTCTCAGCCTGATGCCAATGATTGTCACGCCAACGGTGGAACGTACTGAACTCGCCCGAGCTGCCCAAGAGCGGCTCGAAACCGCCTCCTATCCCAGTATTCGAAGACTCGACTGCGACTGCGACGACCGAGGTGTGCTCTACTTGCGAGGCCGTCTGTTCAGCTTTTACCAGAAACAGCTTGCCCAAGAGGCCGTTTCCGATCTTCCCGGGGTCGTTGAGGTCGTGAACCAAACCGAGGTGGTCGGCAGGACAGTCGCCATTCCCGCCCCGGCCTGAGACCTTCGATTGAGCCCGCTTCTCTTGCCGTCCTCGCGACGATTGTTGAGGGAACGCCATAGGTAAGGTCGTCCATCGTAAGAAGACGCGGTGTTCTCATGTTTTTGGTTCTTCCGGGTGTCTTGTGGGTAAAAACAGTGCCTAACGGGTCCGTTGGGAGGTCGTCAGCCAATACACCCCAGCGTCTGCCAATGGTCCGGCGACCTCGCATGGCTCGGGAAATCCGTGAACAGAGAAGGGGCACCGGTACTTTTGGAGTACCGGTGCCTCTTCTACTGCTCCGCGTGTTGTCGATGGATTCTATGGAAGCACACCGCCGCCTTGACCGGCCCCGTCCGGCGTGCTAGCGTGGTTTTCGCGTTACACGGCCGAATCGACCGCGGGCTTCTTCTTTCTCATGCGAGGACTTGGTGATGAATCGCTGCAGCAATCGTCGTGAGTTTCTCAAACGTTCCGCTCTTGCCGGAGCGGGATTCTGGATAACCACTGCGTCGGCCTCGGGCCAAAGCCAGTCGCCCAACGAAAAACTGAACCTTGGCATCATCGGGGTCCACAGCCGCGGGGCGGCGAATATGCAAGCGGTGGCGAGCGAAAACATCGTTGCCCTCTGCGACGTGGACGAGAATTTCCTCGCCGAGGCCGCCGCGAAGCATCCCAAGGCGAAGACCTACATCGACTGGCGCAAGATGCTCGACCAGAAGGATATCGATGCCGTGCTGGTCAGCACCACCGAACATACCCATGCGCCGGCGAGTCTCATGGCCATGCAGCGAGGCATGCACGTCTACTGCGAAAAGCCGTTGGCGCACACCGTCGAAGAAGCTCGCCTGATGCGAGAGACCTCCCGGCGAGTGAAGGTGGCGACCCAGATGGGCACGCAGATCCATGCCGGCGACAACTACCGCCGCGTCGTGGAACTGATCCAATCCGGCGTCATCGGGCTGGTGCGCGAGGCGCACTCCTGGGTGGAACAGGGCATCGCGGGCCCGGTGACGCGGCCGCCGGAGAGTTTCCCGGTGCCTGCCAACCTCCACTGGGATCTTTGGCTTGGCCCGGCGCCGTCGCGGCCTTACCACCCCTGTTATTTTGAAAAACGTTCGATTTCCTGGCAGAACTGGTGGGATTTCGGCAACGGCGCACTGGGCGACATGGGAAGCCACATTATCGATCTGCCGTTCTGGGCGCTGCGGTTGCAGTCTCCCACGACCGTTGAGGCCGAGGGGCCGCTGCCGGTGCGAGAGGAAACCTATCCCGACTGCCTCAAAGTGCGATGGGAACACCCGGCTCGCGGCGACCGACCGCCGGTCAAACTCACATGGTATGACGGCAAGCAATTCCCCGAGTCGCCCGAGGGCGTCGATCTGTCGAAGTGGCACCTGGGGACGATGTTCATCGGAGACAAGGGGATCCTCGTGGCCGACTATCGACGCTACCTGCTGCTTCCGGAAGCCGACTTCAAGGACTTTCAATCGCCGCCGCCGTCGATCGCCCCCTCGTTGGGCCATCACCAGGAGTGGCTCCACGCCTGCAAGACCGGCGCGGCCACGCTCTGCAACTTCGACTACTCCGGCGCGCTGGTCGAGCACAACCTGCTCGGCACGGTCGCCTTCCGTGCCGGCAAGAAGCTCCAGTGGGATCCGGAGCATCTGAAGGCAACCAACTGCCCCGAGGCCGATCGGTTCATTCGGAAGACGTATCGCGAAGGTTGGGCGATCGACGGGGTGTAGCGCCCCGGTGCAACCGTCGGACATACCTGCTCTGGACAACCTGCCTGCAAGTCGCTAATCTCCCGCTCCGGACGCGAAGATTCGTCGCCGGCGCAAGCGGCCGGCGATCCCTGAGCAAGGAGGAAATGAGGTCAATGGGGTTCAACTTTTTCGCATGGTTACGGGAGGGTGTGCGGCAGGCGGTCTTGCTGGGCGTTAGCGATGCCGTGCAGAACATCGGCACCCCGCGAGAAGACGATCAGGTCGGCCATCGGCTCATGGAGATGCTCCAGCAGGGCGGGCCCGCGACCGCACCACACAAACTGGCGCAGAATAGCGGTTCCCCCGGTGCGGGGCAAA
This sequence comes from Rhodopirellula sp., assembly GCA_012728855.1. Lineage (GTDB taxonomy): Bacteria > Planctomycetota > Planctomycetia > Pirellulales > Thermoguttaceae > JABWBD01. Next base: position 36,976 of record JAAYEH010000208.1, read on the forward strand.
AACGCAGGAAATTGGGCCGCACTCTGGAGGAAATCCAGGCAAGCAACGGCAAACCGGCCTAGATCAGGGGATACCGCGGTATCGGCGCGGCGCCTCGCTGTCGCCGATCCTACCGTCTGCTTTGCAGCGATCCGCCAAGAGTTCAAAAAGCAAAGCAGCCCGGCTGCTGGCCATCCGATTCTCGCAGCGCCAAGCCGTTGCGCGATGGTAGCAGCCGGGCTGCTTGATATTCTGGTGGGCGATTGTTTTTTTGGCGAGAGATCGCCTACGCGACCCCATGACGGACCGCCCAAACCGCCGCCTGGGTACGGTCGGAAACGCCGACCTTGTGAAGTACTTGCTGGAGATGCTCTTTGACCGTGTCGTAACTGATACCCAGTTCCTCGGCAATACGGCGATTCGTATATCCGAGCACGACGGCTCGAAGGACATCCGCCTCCCTGGCCGTTAGCGGGTGTTCTTGCCCTTCCTCCAGAAGGGATGCAGTCATGACTCCGGCAATTCGCCGCGTCTGCTTTCGTGACCAAGTCTGCTGACCGAGCGCTGCGCGGCGGACCACGCCGAGAAATTGTTCGCGAGTGAAGTTCTTGAGCAGACAGCCGCAGGCGCCCGCGTTACGAGCCCGTGCCATACGAGGCATGTGATCGTAGACGGCGAGCATTACGACGGGGAGTTCAGGGTAGCTCCGCCTGATTTCTTCCAGAACCGCGATTCCATCGGTGTCTGCCAGCCGCACCGAGAGAAGGACGGCATCCGGCGCGTGTTTGGCGATCATCAGGATGGTCTCTTGCGCGCTGGAGGCCGAACCGATCAGTGCGATATCCGTCCCCGAAGTATATGTGCCAATACCCGCTAATAAGATGGGGTCGCAATCTGCAACAAGTAGTCGAATACCCATGCGCATTCTCTCCTTCTTAATCTGACGGGTCGGTGCCTCGCCACTTGACCGCACCGCCTGCTTCGCGGCAATTGCGGCTACCTACTAAATGGGGCGAGAACGCATTTCCAGCAAAAAATAAACGGAAAAGCATGAGATTTCGCGACATTGCTTCGCGAAATGGCAAGAAATGCCCATCCTGACGAATGGTGGTTCCATATCAAAGAAGGGTTATTGCGGCGTTGAGCGGCGAGGGAGAGCTGGGCCGGCTCAAAGCAGAATTCCAGCGATGGTCGCGGTCATGAACGAGGCCAGCGTGCCTCCAATCATCGCCAGAAGGCCGTAGCGGGCGAAATCGGCGCGGCGCGATGGCACGAGGCTGCCGACCCCACCGATCTGGATGGCAATCGAGCCGAAGTTGGCGAACCCGCATAATGCGTACGTCGCGATCGTGACCGATCGCGGCGAAAGCTGATCGCGTAGTTGGATGAGATCGCTGTAGGCCAGGAACTCGTTGAAAACGGTCCGTTTTCCCAGCATCATTCCGACCAGTTCGGCGTCGTCCCACGAAACGCCCATGATCCAGGCCAAGGGAGCGAATATCCAGCCGAAGATCCGCTCCAGACTCAACGAAAGTCCCATGGATTGGCCGACCCCCGCCAGAACCCAGTCGGCCATCGACACAATCGCGATAAACGCGATGATCATGGCCGCAACATTCAGCGCCAGCTTCAGGCCGTCGGCGGCGCCCCGGCAGGCGGCGTCCAGCAGGTTAGCGTCTTGCCTTGGAATCTCGATCTTTACCCTTGCTTTGGTGGGCGAATCGCTCGTTTCGGGCACCAGGATCTTCGCAATGACCAGCGATGCCGGGGCGGACATGAGCGAAGCGGCCATGAGATGCCCGGCATCAGCGCCCATGCCCACGTAGGCCGCCATCACTCCGCCGGCCAACGTCGCCATGCCGCTGGTCATCAATGCCATCAGTTCGGAGCGAGTCATGGTTTCCAAGTACGGTCGAACCACCAAGGGGGCCTCCGTCATGCCGATGTAGACGTTGGCCGAAGCAGCCAGCGATTCCGACCCGGAGGTGTCCATCACCCAAACCATCACCCAGGCCATCACTTTGACCACCCATTGCAGCACGCCGAGATGAAACAAGACCGCCGTAATCGAGGAGACGAAAATGATCGTCGGCAGCACGGAGAACGCGAAGTAGTGCTCTCGGAAACCCTCGCCAAAGACGAATTCCGCGCCGGCGTCGGAAAACCCGACGATTTGCGTCACGAAGAGCCTTGCATACTGGAAGGCAATTTCGCCGGGCCGAGTCTTCAATAGCAGCAGAGCGAAGAGGAATTGGAGCACGATTCCACTGAGGATCAGGCGGAAATTCATCCGCCAACGATTCGTGGACAAGAGCCAGGCCAGCGCCAACATGACCAAGAGTCCGAGCAGACTGACCAGCCGCTCCATTTGTTACCTCGCGTGCTATCGATCTTGGCAGCCGTGAATGGATGGCAAGATCCCGCTCGGCAAGCGGGATCTACTACGCTGAGTCGCTCATGGTAGCGGTGAATTAGGGGGGGCACAACGCCGCGATCGCTGACAACGCGGCCTGGGGGCTGCATGGCGACGACGATCGGACCATCGACAATCCCCCCGAGGACTTTTCAACGGCCGCTCGCTGGTGTAAAACAGATCTGCATTGGAAAGGAGAAGCCTTCCCCGGAAGAGGCAAGTTCCAGGGAAACGTAGTGGAACCTAATAGGAGATAGGAGAGAAGTATGGGTCAGCAACGAGAGGTGTATATATGCCGTCGCTGTGGCGGGGTGGCCGAGGTGCTCTCGGCAGGGTCTGGGAAGCTGACGTGCTGCCAGGAGCCGATGCAGATTGCCACGCAGAACACGGCCGATGCTTCCCAAGAGAAGCACGTTCCGGCGGTCGCGAGAGCCGGCAGTGAAGTGACCGTAACGGTCGGAACGGTCCCGCATCCGATGGGCGAAGATCACTACATCCAATGGGTGGAAGTCTCCCAGGGCGATGCCACGACGCGCCGGTACTTGAAACCTGACGCCATACCGCAGGCGACCTTCGAGGTCGCCGGTGGACCGATAACCGCTCGGGCCTATTGCAACCTTCACGGCCTTTGGAAGGCGGATGTTGCCTGATTCGTCAGGGTTCGGGCACCGGGATTCCGGCCGGTTCCCTCAGATCACCAACAGTGCCACGCCGGCCACCGATACCAGCGCCCCGAGCGCCGCCCGCGGGCTGACCTTTTCCTTGTGAAGGAGGATGGCGAACGGGAGGATCAACACCGGCATCGTGCTGATGATCGTTACCGCCACTCCTACAGGGCTGTATCGCAGCGCAACCATGCAAAACGTCACTCCCAGGAATGGGCCGATCACCGCTCCCACCGTGACCGTCGCCATGGCGCGGCGGTGTCTTGCCGCCTGCCATATCTGCTGCCACCGCGATGATACGGTCAACAGGAGCACGTAACCGATCATCGCGCCGAAAATACGAATCAGGGTCGCGTCGACCGGATCGCAATGGCCCATCCCTTGTTTGGCCAGCACGTAGCCGAACGAGGCCGAAACGGTTGCCGCGGCGGCCAGGAACACGCCGCGAGCGAAATTCTGACGGATTTGCTCGGGCTTGGGCGCGGCGGGGCGTTCCAGCACGACCCAGACGACCCCGGAAAGTGTCACCGCCATCCCCAGCCAATGCATGGGAGTGAGCCGATCGCCCAGGTATAATGCGGAAATGATTGCCGATAGCGGCGGCGAAAGCGAGTGAATCAGCAGCGACAGGCGAGTACCGATCAGCAGAAACGACTTGAACAGCATCAGATCGCAAAGGAAGAAGCCAAAAGCGCCCGAGACGCCCAGCGCCAACCAGGTTTGCGGATCCGCATTGCCCGGCAACCAATGCCCGTGTGCCGCGTATCCGTAAACCTCGATGATGCCGATGGTCACGACGAGGCGGAGAAAACTCACCGCCAGCGCGCCGATCTGGTGTCCGGCCGAGGTCCAGGCTAGGGTGGAGAGCGTCCACAACATCGCCGTGGCGATGGCGGCGAATGCTCCCAGGTAGGCGGTAGACATGGAGGGCGGATGGGGCGAGAGTCTCTGTGCTGCTCCGTGGAACCCGTTATTCTAACATCTTCAGACAAGCAGCCAAGCCCGCAGATAAATGCCGAGAAAGATCATCCGGGTATGAGAATCGTTCACTTGGCGGCGGGCGCCGGCGAGATGTATTGCGGCACGTGTCTGTATGCCAATACCCTCGCCTCCGCCCTTGCGGCGACCGGCCATGACGTAGTGCTCGTGCCGGCCTATACGCCACTCCGCGCCGAAACAGCGAGCATCAGCCGCCAGCGAGTCGTCTTCGGGGGGATCAATGTCTATCTTCAACAGGCGTCGGCATTGTTCCGTCGCACACCCTGGGGATTGGACCGTCTGCTCGACCATCCTTGGCTCCTCCGCTGGGCCGGACACATGGCGTCGGCCACGGATCCGCGTCGGCTGGGCCCGATGACCGTTTCCATGCTCCAGGGGCACGACGGGCGGCAGCGCAAGGAACTCGACAAACTGGTCGATTGGCTCAGCCGCGAGTTGAAGCCGGACATCGTCCACATGTCCACCGGGCTGCTGGTCGGCATGGCCCGGCAGATCGCCGAGGATCTGAGGATCCCGGTGATCGCCACCCTCACCGGTGAGGATAGCTTCGTGGAACATCTGCCGGAACCGTATTACCGCCGTACAAGAGATCTGCTCGCCGAGCGATGCAGCGAGTTGGCAGCGCTGCTGACGATGAATCATTACTTTGCCGACTATATGTCGGAGTATCTTGGGATCGCGCGGCGGCGGTTCGATGTGATCCCGCCGGGATTGGACCTCGGAGGGTACGGCCCTCGGCTTGGCGAGAGCGACGCCGAGGAATTCACCATTGGATTTCTCGCCCGCATCTGTCCGGACAAGGGGCTGCACATCCTGGCAGACGCGTTCTCCCTGCTCAGTCGCGATGCGACGGTTCGGCCGGCGCGGCTGCGCGTGGCGGGATATCTCAGCAAGAACGACCGTGATTACCTTGCCGGCATCCGGACGAAATTGGCCCAGCGCGGTCTGGAGGCAAGGTTCGAGTATCTCGGCGAGCTGGATCGTGCCCGGAAGATCACATTCTTTCAGTCGCTCGATGCGATGAGCCTGCCCACGGTTTACCGTGAGTGCAAAGGATTGCCGGTTCTGGAAGCATGGGCGTGTGGCGTGCCGGCGGTGCTGCCGGATCACGGCGCGTTTCCCGAGATGATCCGCGACAGCGGGGGCGGGCTGCTCTGCCGCGCCAACGACCCCGAGTCGCTGGCAGACTGTCTGAAAGAGCTGATTCGGAATCGAACCCGCGCCGCGGAATTGGGCCGCTGCGGTTACGAGGCCGCCCACGGCCGATATCACGCCGGGCTGATGGCCGAGCGAACCGACGCGGTGTATCAACGGGTCGCCCGGAATCACGCACGGGGCTTTGGCCCCGCCGACGTGGAGGGTTGAAGGGCCCGGCGTTGTTCGGATACCCTTACGGGCAGAAGATGTTGCGGTGCCGATCCCCTTTTCAGCTCCGTTTACAGTTTGAGGACTTCAGTCCGCTCCGGGCGGAGTGAAGTCCGCCCTAGCAAGCGAGCCCGATCCCTTCTCGCGCTACTCTCGACCCTTCGCTACCCCTCCCCGGCCCCTTCGGAAGTCAAACCGCACTTGCGCATCAGCGCGTGGAAATTGGTCCGCTGGATTCCCACATCCTCGGCCGCGCGGCTGACGTTGCCGCCGCAGCGGTCCAATGCCTCGGTCAAGAACCGCCGCTCCAGTTCGACGAGTGTGGCATCGCGAATCTGTTGCTTCAACCGCTTGAAATCCTCCCAGTTGCGAGGAAGCTGGCTGACCGCGGCACGGGAGGGAACCTCGCGGAGTTCCGGCGGCAGGTGGCGGACTTCGATCCGGTCGGAGTCGCAGAGAATGGCCATCCGCTCGACAATGTTCCGCAGTTCGCGAACGTTGCCCGGCCAGCGATAGCTCTCCATCTGGCACATGGCGTCGGGCGTGAAGCCTTTGACCTCCACCGTGTGCTTCCGGCAGAATCGCTCCAGAAAACTCATGGCCAGCCGAGGAATGTCGCCAAGCCGCTCGCGCAAAGGAGGAAGGAAGACCGGCACGACGTTGAGCCGATAATAGAGATCCTCGCGAAAGTTGCCTTCCTTGACCAGTTCCGTCAGGTCGCGGTTGGTGGCGGCGATCAGGCGGATGTCGATGTCGCGCTCGGCCGTGTCCCCTACTTTTTTCACCCGCTTACTTTCCAGCACCCGCAGCAGCTTGCCTTGCGTCTCAATGGTAAGGTTGGCCAACTCGTCGAGAAACAAGGTTCCCTTATGGGCGACTTCGAAGAGTCCCTGCTTGGTGGCGATGGCGCCGGAGAACGATCCCTTGACGTGGCCGAACAATTCGCTTTCCAGCAGTGTGGGCGCCAGGGCGCTGCAATCGCAGGCCAGCAGGGCATGGTCCTTACGGCGGCTGAGGCGGTGGATGGCCCGCACCGCCATCTCCTTGCCGGTGCCGCTTTCGCCGGTGATCAGCACGGTGCCATCGGTGGGCGCGACCCGTTTGATCAGCCCAAACACCCGCTGCATGGCGGCGCTTTCGCCGATGATTCCCTCGAACCCCTGATTGAGTCCGAGTTCCTGCCTCAGCGCGGCGTTCTCGCGCATCAGCCGCGACCGTTCGGAGACCTTGCGGAGGACCATCTTGAGCTGGTCGGGCGAGAAGGGCTTGGCGACGTAGTCGGCCGCTCCCTGTTTCATCGCCTCCACGGCGGTCTCCACGGTGGAATGGCCGGTGACGATCACCACCTCGGTTCCGACGCCCGCCTCCTTCACGCGCTGCAAGATTTCCAGCCCGCCTAGTCCCGGCATCATCAGGTCGAGCAGGAGGATGTCGAACTCGCCGCCGAGCGCCGCCTGCAGGCCAGCCTCCGGGTTGTCGAATACGTGGACGTCGTGCCCCTCCGGCTCCAGGATTCGCCGGCAACTGATGCCGACGACCTTCTCGTCGTCGACGACGAGGATGCTCTGCTTGGGAAGGGTTTGCGAGGTTTCTTGGGTGGTCATGTTGGTTTTCTGCCTGAATAGCAGCCCGGCAGCACGATCGTGAACGTCGTGCCGTTGCCCTCTTCGCTTTCCACCTCGATCGTACCGCCGTGCTGCTGGACAATCCCATAGCTGACGCTCAACCCCAGTCCAGTCCCCTTGCCGGCCGACTTCGTGCTGAAAAACGGTTCGTAAATCTGCTCCAAATGTTCCCGTTTGATCCCGCAGCCGTTGTCGCTCACCCGCACCAGCACGTTGCCGTTGTCCGACGCGGTGCGGACGACGATCTTGCCTCCCTCGGGCATGGCCTCGCAGGCATTGAGCGACAGGTTCAAGAGCACCTGCTGGAGTTGGTTCATGTCGCCGTCCACCTCCGGCAGGCCGTCTTGGAGTTCTTCGCTGATAGTGATCCGGTCGTACGATTTCTGGTTGCGGATCAGTTTCAGTGTCCGCCGGATGCAATCGTTGATGTCCAGCGGCTCTTTCATCGCGGCGCGCTCACGGGCGAAGTCGAGCAGGCCGCGGACGATCTCCGCCGCACGGCTCGTTTCGTGGATGATCAGATCGAGATCCTGCTTGTCCTGTTCGTCCATGTTCGCTTTGTCGCGGAGCAGATGGGAAAAGGTGAGCACGCCGGTCAACGGGTTGTTGATCTCGTGGGCCACTCCCGCCGCCAGGCGGCCGAGAGAGGCGAGTTTTTCGCTGCGTCCGATTTGCTGCCGCGTGGCGGCCTTGAGCCGGTCTTCCCGCTGGGCGACGGCGTCGGCCATCTCATCGACCGCCCGGCACAGATCGCCCATCTCTCCCGGCGCCCGAATGCCGACCCTTGCCGAAAGATCGCCGGCAACGACCGTCCGCGACATGTCGATAATCCGCCCGATCGGCCGCAGCACTCGCATCGTGGCCAGGTACAAAAGCAGCAGGCTGCTGGCGGTGGCCACCGTAACCATCACCAGCAAGACAACCGTGAAGGCGTTCTTCTGCTCCAGAAACGGCGACTGCAACAGGCCGACATAGAGCGCCCCGATGATCTTGCCGGCCGGATCGCGAATCGGCTCGTAGGCACTGATATACCAATTGTCGACGACAAAGGCCGGTTCGGCCCAGACGAGCCCCTTCTGGAGAACCTCGTTGTACACAGCTTCGCTCAATCGCGTTCCCACCGCCCGCGATCCGTCGCGACCGATCACATTGGTCGAGACCCGCAGGTCGCCCTGGAAGATCGTCACGGCCCCGATTTCGCGGCCGCGGTAGCGCTGCTGAGGCAGGACGACTTGCTTGATCTTGTCGACGATGTCGTAAGAACGGTTCAGCAGTCTCCCTCCATAGAGCAGTCCAGCGAACTGCCCGTTTTCGGTAGTCAGCGGAACGGCCGCAGCCAGCACCATGCCGTCGTTTCGCGTTTTTTCGTCCGTCCGGCGGGCGGCGGGCGTGGGCTGGATATCGAAGCGTGCCCGTGGGCCGAGATCCTGGTCTTCCGCTGCCAACCGCTGAGCCGAGAGGATGAGCGTTCCCGAAGCCGGCTGCCGGGAATGAATCGCTTCGGCCACGAGCAGGTCGCCGCCGACGTTGTCACCGTGCCGCAAGGGATTATTGGGACGATAGAGGGCGTTGCCGCCGGGGGCAACCACCGTCAGGAAGTCCATGCCGCCGGCCTTATAGGCATCGTCGAGCAAACCGGCCAGTGCCGATCGATCGGCGGCCAGCGAGGCTTCGCCGATCCGGTCGTCGAGCGCGACCGCTTCGAGGAAGCGTGTGATGTCGTTGATGCGGAAGTTGTAAGCGGCACGGGCGGACTTCAGGTCGAGCCGGACGCGGTCCTGGATCTCGCCCAGCCAGACCTTCTCCACGTAGACCATGCTCACCAGCGACAGCAGCGAGTTGGCCATCAGTAGAATCGCGATTGCCCCAAGGGTCAGTTTGAGACGAATCGTCATGGAAACTCCCGTAGGGTAGGCGGGACACTGGACTCGACCCCTCCCGCCCCCATGCGTAGGGCAGAGATCGCCGTGGTAGAACCGCTCCGCATAATACAGTGTACGACTCGATCATACATTCGGTGTGGCGATCCAACAATGCCGTGCCAAGGCGATTTTGCCCCCGCACGACGATTCCGATTTGCGGCGGCGAATCGCGAAAAGACGCTCGAAAGACAGGCCCGACTTGATGCCGCGTCGTTACGAATTGCCGCGGCGCCAGCCCGCTTGGCGCGAGGAAAACTGCTCCGCCACTTTGCCGCTTTTCCACGGCACGTTTCTTGCGTTAACGAAATCCGTCGTTTAACCGCAGGCCCAACGGGCCGCGCTTTCGGCCGAAACGCCCAGCCCGTTGGGCTCGGGGTTCAACGAGTTGGACGATGCCGCTAGTGTCTTAGGTCTTACGAGCGAAAGAGAGGGTGGAAAGTGGTAGCCCCGGACATCGACGCCATTCTACTGCATTATCCCGGTGCGAAGCGGGACTCGCTGATCCCGCTCTTGCAGCAGGTCCAGCAGCAGCAGGGTTACTTGTCGCGCGAGGCGGTCGTGCGGGTCGGGCAACATCTGCGGTTGCCTGCCAGCAAAATCTACGGCGTGGCGACGTTCTACAACCAGTTCCGCTTTCAGCCGCAGGGGAAATTTCACATCCAGGTCTGCCGCGGCACCGCCTGCCACGTGAAAGGCTCGGCGGCCATCCTCGATGCCATCAAACGCGAACTGAAAGTCGAGGCCGGACAGACCACGCGCGATGGGCTGTTCAGCCTCGAAGTGGTCGCCTGCATCGGGGCCTGTGGGCTGGCGCCGGTGATCGCGGTCAACGGCGAGTTCCACGCCGGAGTGACCACTCGAAAAGTCGGCAAAATCATCGAGTCGTACCGGAGAAAGGCGGCAAATCATGGAAACCAATAGGCTGCCTGAAACCGGCGGCGATGGCCCGATCGAAACGGCGGTGGCCTACGCCCAGCCGGAACTCCTCTCATGGATCCTCGATCAAGCCGACGGCGAGGCGGACCGCCGGCAGCGCGAGGCCAAGCTCGCCGCGATTCGCCGCGACCGCCTCGTCCGCCCCGCGGTGTTCATCGGCGCGGGAACCTGCGGCCTGGGGGCCGGGGCCAACGAAACCCTCGCCGCGGTCCGCCAGTACCTCGACGGCCACGAGATCAAGGCCGACGTGATCCGCGTCGGCTGCATCGGGCTTTGTTCCGCGGAGCCGATCGTCGACGTCCAGCTTCCCGGGAAAACCCGCGTCTCCTTCAGCCAGGTCTCCGCGGCCGACGTGCCAGCGCTGTTGGACGCCGTCTTCCGCGGTGAGATCCCCGACGACCACTTGATCGGCCAGCACCGCAACGAACAGCTCGCGGCCTGGCCCGACGTGCCGGCGTTGGACGAACATCCCTTTTTCGCTCCCCAGAAACGCTGGGTGCTGGCCAATTGCGGCGTGATCGATCCGGCGCAGATCGAGGAGTACGTCGCCCGTGGCGGCTACAGGGCACTGGCGAAAGTCCTCGGCGAGATGACGCCCGAGCAGGTCTGTGACGCGGTGGAGTCGAGCGGTCTGCGGGGACGCGGCGGCGGCGGTTTTCCGACCGGCAAGAAATGGAAATTCGCTCGCAGCGCCTCAGCGACACAGAAATACCTGATTTGCAACGCCGACGAGGGCGACCCGGGGGCGTTCATGGACCGGGCCGTGATCGAAGGCGATCCGCACCGGCTCGTCGAGGGTATGGCCATCGCCGCCTACGCGATGGGGGCCTCGAAAGCCTACGTCTACATCCGGGCGGAATACCCGCTGGCCATCAAGCGGTTGAAAATGGCCATCGCCCAGGCCGAGGCCAACGGTCTGTTGGGCAAGAGTATCCTCGGCAGCCCGTTCGGTCTGGAAATGATCATCAAGATGGGGGCGGGGGCGTTCGTCTGCGGCGAGGAAACGGCCCTGATTCACAGCATCGAAGGCCGCCGCGGCATGCCGCGTCCCCGGCCCCCGTTTCCGGCCGTCAGCGGCCTCTTCGGCAAACCGACCATCATCAACAATGTCGAGACCCTGGCCAATATTCCCACGCTTCTGGCCGACGGGCCCGAGCGATTCTCGGCGGTCGGCACCGCCACCAGTAAGGGGACGAAGGTCTTTGCGCTCTCCGGCAAGGTGGCTCGCACCGGGCTGGTTGAGGTCGCTATGGGCACCCCCATGCGGCAGATTATCTTCGACATCGGCGGCGGCATCCCCGGCGGTAAAAAGTACAAGGCGGTGCAGATCGGCGGTCCCTCCGGCGGCTGCATCCCCGAGCAGCATCTCGATATTGACATCGACTACGAGTCGCTCAAGACGGTCGGGGCGATGATGGGCTCCGGCGGCCTGGTGGTGATGGATGAAGACAACTGCATGGTCGACGTGGCCAAGTTCTTCATGGATTTCATCCGCCGCGAGAGCTGCGGCAAGTGCATCCCCTGCCGTGAAGGCACGCGGCGGATGCTGGAAATCCTCGAACGGATCACACGGGGCCGCCGCCGCGAGCAAGGCC
>JAAYEH010000019.1 GCA_012728855.1 Rhodopirellula sp.
CCGTTCCGCCCACTGCTGCGGTCGAGCCTGTACCGCCGTCTGCCGAAACGAAGCGCCGCACCTGGCCGAAGAAAGCCCTCGCCGTCACGACAGTGGCGGGAACGATTGTCGCCTCGGCATTCGGCGCGCGCTGGCTGTATCGAAAACGTAAAGAGAAATCAAACGAGACAGGCTTGCCGACTTCGAATTTTATCGAATAACGAATGGGCGCCTGAATCATTCGCTTATTCGTTTTCCATTCGAGGTCAGCGTTTGGCTTTTGTGGGTTTTGTATGATAATGATAATCGTTTTCTATGTAAACCATGAACACTGAAAAGGAGATCAATGCACATCACAGACGGGAAGGTCGTACACATTCACTACACGTTGACGGATGACACCGGAGAAATCCTGGATACCTCATCGGGGGGCGAACCGCTCGCCTATTTGCATGGCGCGGGCAACATCATCTCTGGGCTGGAGAATGCCCTGGAAGGCAAGACGGTGGGCGACACGTTGACCGTGGTGGTTCCGCCGGAGGAAGGCTACGGCGTGCGCAATGCCGAGCTGGTCGATACGGTTTCACGCTTGCAGTTCCCGAACCCCGAACAGGTCGAGGTGGGCGTGCGCTTTCGCGTGCAAATCGGCGATATGATGCACATCGCCACCGTCACGGATGTCGTTGGCGACACCGTGACCTTCGATATGAATCACCCGCTGGCTGGCGTCACGCTTAGCTTCGACGTTGCCGTTGTGGATGTGAAGGATGCCACGCCGGAGGAACTAGCGCACGGGCACGTCCATGCGCATGGGGGACACGCGCATTAGGGCTAATCAAAAAGACCGAAACATTTGTTCCCGTGTAACCGGTCTATTCGCTTGCAACTTCGCTTTCGCGTTCAACAAAAAAACTGACAGGTCTTTTTAGACTTGTCAGTTTTTTCTGACGTTTACACCAGGATCAGGCGAGGTCGAAACGGTCGAGGTTCATCACCTTGTCCCACGCGGCGACAAAGTCGTGGACGAACTTCTCTTGCCCGTCTGCGCAACCGTAGACTTCAGCGACCGCCCGCAGTTGGGAGTTGGAGCCGAAGACCAAGTCGACGCGGGTGGCGGTCCACTTGCGTTCGCCCGTGGCGCGATCACGTCCCTCGAACACGTCCGCGTCTTCTGGGATTGGCTTCCACATCGTGCTCATGTCGAGCAGATTGACGAAGAAGTCGTTGGTGAGCGCTCCCGGCCGCTTGGTGAAGACGCCATGCGGCGCGTGCCCGTAGTTGGCGTTCAAGACGCGCATCCCGCCGATGAGCACCGTCATTTCCGGCGCGGTCAGTGTGAGCAGTTGCGCGCGATCCAATAGCAGTTCCTCCGGTCTGACGGAGAATTTCGCTTTTTGGAAGTTGCGGAACCCGTCGGCAACCGGTTCGAGGACGGAGAAGGACGCCGCGTCGGTTTGCTCCGGTGTTGCGTCCGTGCGCCCCGGCGCGAAGGGCACGGTGATATGATAGCCGGCGGCATTCTTCGCCGCTTGCTCGACGGCGGCGCACCCGCCCAGGACGATCAGGTCGGCCAGCGATACTTTCTTCCCGGTGGATTGCGCGCTGTTGAATGCCTCTCGGATGTCCTCAAGGATGCCCAACACCTTCTCCAGTTGCGCGGGCTGGTTTGCCTGCCAATCCTTTTGTGGCGCCAGCCGGATGCGCGCCCCATTTGCCCCGCCGCGATAGTCGGAGCCGCGGAACGTGGAGGCCGACGACCAGGCGGTGTAGACCAGTTCCGAGATCGAAAGGCCCGAGGCCAGCAGTTTGGCCTTGAGGGCGGCGATGTCCTGCTCGTCAATGAGCGGGTGATCCACGGCGGGCACCGGGTCCTGCCAGATCAGCTCTTCCGCTGGCACTTCCGGGCCGAGATAGCGCGAGCGCGGCCCCATGTCGCGGTGCGTCAGCTTGAACCAGGCGCGGGCAAAGGCGTCGGCGAACTCCTCCGGATGCTGGTGGAATCGCTTGGCGATCTTGCGATAGGCCGGGTCCATCCGCAGCGCCAGATCCGCCGTGGTCATGATCGTCGTCACTCGCTTCGACGGGTCGTGCGCGGCCGGCGCGAGGTCTTTTTCATCTGGATCGACCGGCACCCATTGCCAGGCTCCGGCGGGACTTTTCACCAGATTCCAATCGTAGCCGAACAGCATGTCGAAATAGCCCATATCCCACTGGATCG
>JAAYEH010000209.1 GCA_012728855.1 Rhodopirellula sp.
CTCCAGATCCCCAGGTACGTCCGCTGGCTTTCTCGTCTTCATCGGCTGTCCTCCGCAAGCTACTGCCTCGACAGCCAACGATACCCGCCCCCCAAAAAATCTTCATGCACGCTTGCAGAAAGGACACACAGAGAAGATCGCCAGCGCTCGCCCTCGCGAAAAGTTCGGCGGCCGCATTCCGAAGAAAGGCGCTCGGATTCTGACACCTACCGGAGGCAAAAAGCCTGGCAGTCACAGCAGCGGCAGGCATTCGTGAGCCTGATTCCTGGCACACTCCGTAAGGGAGCCAACCACTTTCTTCGCGTGCTTGCGCGCGGAGGTCACATCCACATCGGGCACCGTCGGCCTCGGCAAGAGGATCGCACTAGTCCTCATCCCAAGGCTCCCATTCCTGCGAAATCCAGTCATCGTATTCTTGCCGCAGTGACTCAGGAATCCATGCGTCCGACAAAGGCTCGTTCTTGTCGCGTTTTGGGACATCCTCGGGCGCAAGCCCAATGATCGCCACAGAACGGTCGTGTACCTCTCGGCTTCGAGACCAGAACCGAGCGAGAAGCTGGCCGCGGCGGTCGAGCCATAGGCTCATGTGGAACGTCGCCTTCCCCACAAACTGGTCGCTACGCCCGTATACAGGGCGCATGCCCCGAGCGTCGAAATGGTCGATGTGGTTGATTTCGATCGAAGCAGTTGCCGTGGCTTCGTTTTCCCAGCAGAGCGGCATCGCTACCTCCCGATTCTTGCTCGTGGTCAGTTATTTGCAGCGACGCTTGTGCGGCTTCTTCTCCTGGACGAGTACTTCGAGTACCCGCTCCGCCCCTTTTTTGTCGATCAGCGAGTTGGCGTTGCTGCACTGACGATCCAAGACGCATAACGGGCAGCCATTCTCGCACTGATTCGGGCAGTTGCGTACCACGTCAAGTGCTCGCCGGAAAACGTCGTGAAGGTTGTGTCCCTGAAGCAAACGCCGCGCGAGTCCGTTGCCGCCCGGGCCGTACTCGTAGATGAAGATGGCAGGTCCGCCGGGTGTATCATGCCACGAGAACGAGAGTCCTGACATGTCGTCCTCGCAGAACCCCGGTAGTGTGCCGGTCATCTTCAGAATCAGGTGCTCCGCGCCGTGTATGCAGGATAAGATGTAGGCTTCAGGTTCCAGTCCAGATGTCTCCGCGTGCGACGTGAGTTCGGCCTCTATGTCCTCCGGGAGCCGGAACCAGAGCCCGTCCGTCTCGAAAGCAAGCTCGGGATACTCAACGCTGTTCCCGTCAGCATCGACTGCTGTGGGTGCCTGGGGGATCTCTAGTCGTTTCTTGGGCAGCTTAGCTGAAGGCTGCCCTGGCTTCCCCAGCGGAACCTGCACGTAGTGATCCAGCAGCTTTGTCGAAACCTGAATGCTCCCAGAATATACTGGAAGATTTCCAATCATTTTAGCTGGACGATCTCCGCCGTCCAGGACTCGGATGGCGCCCTCCTGCTCCGCGATTGTAGAGCACTGTGCCTCTGCCCCCTTGGCCTTGCGAACCCAAGCAACGGCAGGGTGTTGCTTCAAATGCTGCGGAGTTCCCGTCGATTCGAGAGCACCGAGGTGAAGCGACTCGACGACGTATGTGTCACGTATTCCGTCGAAGTAAATCGCCCCCGGAAAAAGCATCCACAACGCTGACCAGTTGTCCGTCTGTCCGATGATCTGTCCATCCGCCTTACGCTTAATCTGGACCTCGCAGTTGCCGCGGGTGGCGAGCACGTTGATTCGCTTATGGGGATCCTCGTCCTTAGAAACCCAGTAGAAGCACTTGTCTTCTTCGGACGCCTGGATAAATCCCTTGGCCTTCAGTTCGGCGCGCGCATTCCTCCAACGTTCAACACCAAAGAACCGGCCGTCTTTGTCGATCGGAGGTAATTCCTTCGCGGCCGCCGCCATGTGTCGCCGGGAAACCAGTTCGTTATCGGGATCCGTCGGAACATCCTCGGACTCTGCTGTGACAAGGCGAGACCTAAAGTGTTTCTCTTGAGCGTACCAATCGTGTAGCGGATCATCTCGCGGCACGTAGATCACGATGGCTTCGCGGCCTGGCTCAGGCCGCCGCCCGACTCGCCCGGACATTTGGCGAAAGCCCGTGCGGCTGTGAGGTATCCCCAAGATGATCGCAGCGGAAAGATCTCCAATGTCGATCCCCAACTCCAGAGCCGAAGTCGCGAAAACACATGGGCAGTCCCCCTGGCGCAGGGCATCCTGGAGTTCCCGTCTCTTTTCCGGCGTGAGCATCGCGATGAATACGTCAATCGTGCCTGCCAAGTCATCGCGTCCAGACTCGGTCAATCGAGCCGCACATTGCCGCGCGACAAGATTGGCTTCGGGACGCGATCGATGGAAGCATATTGTCTGAATCGGACCGTCGGTCCTGTCCAGAAGAACTTGGACCAAGTCAGGAACGACCGTGACACGGCGGATTCCATCTGAAGCTCCTTTCGGAGTCCAGCTGACGAAGACCCGTTT
This sequence comes from Rhodopirellula sp., assembly GCA_012728855.1. Taxonomy (GTDB): domain Bacteria; phylum Planctomycetota; class Planctomycetia; order Pirellulales; family Thermoguttaceae; genus JABWBD01. The sequence continues at coordinate 2,495 of JAAYEH010000209.1, forward strand.
GCCCCGGCCACTGGTGTCGTCGCGGACCGATGATATCGGGGTCGAATCGTTAGGTCCGATCAACTGCCTGGCCAATTGCTCAGGCTTTCCAATCGTTGCGGAGCAAAACGCGAATTGAGGCTTCGCTTTTCCGGCCGACAAACGCCATGCGGCGCGACGCAAACGGCGGATAATCCATGCGATGTTTGCACCCACGACGCCGCGCGCGGTGTGGACCTCGTCGATCACCACATAGCGGAGCGCCGAGAACAGACCGTTCCATTCTGTGGCCGCTTGGGCAAGCATGTAGTGCAACATCGACGAATTCGTCAGCACAATTCGAGCTTCAGCCTTGTGCTCACCAGTCTCTTCCTTGACATCGCGGTCGTAGCGTAAGACTCGAAGCGGCTTGCCTGCGAGTTCTGCGTCGAAGTAGTTTGCCTTGCCAATATCGACTCCTAGCAGCTTCGCCCATGCCTCCAATTGGTCAGCACAAAGTGCCTTTGCCGGAGAAACGTACAGTGCGGTTGCCATCGGATCGGCCAGCAGTGCACGCAGAATTGGGAGCTGGAAACACAGACTCTTCCCGCTCGCCGTCCCGGTGGCGATAACGACGTGCTTCTGTGCCTCAAGTTGTTCCAACGCGTCCGCCTGATGCTGGTATGGCCGCTCGTGTTCGAGGCAAAGGCCGGCCGAAGTCAGCTTTTTCACCCAAGCCGGCCACTTTCCGTATTTGGGGCTTTCCGGCTCCAAAGTGACTGCGTGAACGTCTTGCGACGGGACCTTGCTCTTGAGTTCTTCGAGCAGGGCTTCTGCGGAGCGAATGGGAACCAGCCGGGGGGCTAATACCAGTTTCCCCCATGCCTTCGGCCAAACGCTTTGTGGCGGGCCAGAGATCTGTTCGCGCGTTGTCAAAAAAAGCCCTGGCGATTTTCCTTCAGACTCGCCGCTAAGCCACTTATCCGGCTCCCAGACGCCGTTCTTGTTCAGGTTACAAATGCGCCACTGCCAAGTCGGCTTGTCGCGCACCTGCAGAATGCTGGTGGTTCCGGCAGGAAGAACTGGTGGTTTACCAGAATCATGCGCGCCGTGGTTCGCTTCCGTCATCTCTGAAACTCCCCCTCTGGTCTATGTCCTTAGGTGCTGAATTGCTTATCCAGGATGGCCCACCGTTCGTCGTCGCTTGGCATTTCACAGAATTGCTGCATCGCATCAAGCCTCGCAGTCACCTGATCGCGCCGTCGCTGCTGGCGATTGCTGAGTTTCCTCATATCGGAGGGCGTCAGTTCGTCTCGCAGAATTTCGAATTGTGCATACACGTTGCCGCCTCGGAAGAGATTCCAGGGCAGTCGTTTCGACACGCCGATGTCTTCGAGGGCAAGCATGTGCGAAATACGAACCGTGTACTGTTTCTTCATCGGCCGAAACGGCAACAGCAGCACCTTTCGTTCGTCGTCGTAGAGAACCTCGTGCGGGCCGCGCAGGCCATGTTGTCGGCCGCGCCCCTCCAACAACTGGTGAAAGCGGGTGGCAATTTTCTGTGAAGACGCAACGTTTCGCAAGACCATGCCTTCGATGAGCCTTCGGTCGTCGGGGTCGTACGTCAGTAGGCACTTGCAGCACTGACCGGGTAGGCCGTGCGCGCCACGACCGATTTCCTGGTAGTAGTCCAGGAGGCTGGGCGGCATGTAAAAATGGATGATCCAGTCGATGTCCGGCAGGTCTATTCCTAACCCAAATGCATTGGTGGCGACGGCTATGTTGGCCTTGCCGGTTGTGAAATTGTGTTGCTGCTCCATCTTTGTGCTAGTGTCAAGTTGTCCGTGATACATGGCCACCGGACCAAACTCCTTCTGGAGCCGTTCCGCAATCTCGCGTACGTTCTCGCGTTCGTCATCATCGCCCGCCTTGGCGAACCGTGTGTATACGATTCCCCGAGCGCCGGGGCCTTGCTTGGCCACGAAATCCCGAAGGGCTGCGTACTTCTGCGCCAAGCCGTGGACTCTCGTTACACCGGGCACGAGTTCATTTTTCCGCCAATAGTCCAGAAGCAGGTCTTTCTTAAGATGCGGATCGAGATCGATACCGAGCTGCCTTACGACGTCACGGCGAACCTCCGGGGGAGCGGTCGCCGTCAGGAGCAACACGGGCGGGCTGCCCAGCCGGGCCAACCCGTCGCGCAGAAGGAGATACTCTACCCGGAAACTCTGCCCCCACTCGGAGACACAATGCGCTTCGTCGATCACCACGCGGACCACGCGACACCCACCGCTGGTCAGTACACGCAGGAGCCGATCCGACCCGAGTTGTTCTGGCGTGACATAAAGCAGGTGGTAGCGGCCCTCCGAAAGATAATCCAATCGCGTCTCGCGGTCTTCCGGCGAAACGCTGCTGTTCAGAGCGGTGACCCCAGGCAGCGGCTGTTTCGTCATGTCAGTGATCAGGGCAATCAGGGGCGAAACAACCAGCGTCATCCCTTGGCCTTCAATCGCCTCAGCGGTGAGCTGGAAGCACAATGACTTGCCGGTGCCACACGGAAGCACGCCGAAGGTGTTCCGGCCCTCAATGAACCGCGACGTCAGCTCCCTTTGTTTGCTGCGCCATCGCAGCGTTTTTCCTTCCGCCTCACTTCGCCGCGTTAATAGTTCGTCGGCAAGTTGTTCCGCTTTCTGTTGAGGCACCGTTGGTGATGAACTTGATGGCGGCGGTGTCGTCGGAATCTCTACGGGAACTGACAGGTAGACCCAGTCCCGCAACGCAGCATCCTGCAGGGAAGGCGATACCTTGATTGCCCCGACGCCCAGCACGTCCCGGACGATCTCGCGCGCCGGCTGGCCATCTCGTACGAAACCACACATCAGCAGCAGGTCCTGATATCGAAGCCGAGCCCGACCGGCGGCAAGCAGCGAAAGCTCCTGGTTCAGCCGCTCTGCTATTTCTTTGGCTACGAAATGATTGTCGATCCGTTCCAGACGCATTCCGTCGTCAGGAGCTACGCTTTCGAGCGACGGCGTGAGCCGTATCCCGCGCTCAAGAAGGGCACGTGTGACCATCTTGACAACGGAGGATCCGAGCTTTTGGTATCCGAAAGCCGCGAGCACCTGCTTTCGTGACCAACGTACGCGACCTTCGGAGAAGACGGCTACGAGGAGCTTCCGAAACGCTTCGCTGGGGGCGAGACCGACGTTGACTCGTGGGTCGAAAATGGACTGCGTCACGGAAGCTTCCGGAGACCCCTGCTGTGACGTTGTCTTCGTGCGGATAGCTCGTTTGGGTTTCGAATCGCCCGGCGCCGGCCTCTTTTCTGAAACAGATGGGGCCGACGTCGTTTTAGAGGTCCCCGTTTTGCCGGTAACTGCCGGCTGTTTGTCCGAAGTCAATCCGCACCAGCGGCGGAGCCTCTCGGCCTCATGTGGGGTGTCGCGGCGAATGGCCGCCAGTATCCCCCGAAATTCGTCACACGTGACGGGGAACAGCGTTCCTCGCGTCCCGGGACCGAAACACGCGGGACGGCACCCCGTCTTGTAAAGGTCTGCGATCCGCAGCGGTGACACCAACACCAGAGCCTTCCTCGGGGCACAAAGGTCGAAGCTCGTAGACTGACCTGAGCCGAGTTGCTCTTCTTTGCCGTCGGACACGAATCGCGTGAAGCCGAGGATGCAACGGCCAAAAAAAGGATCATCCTTCTGATAGCAGATACCGATATCGCCCGGCGAAATTTCGTCGCGAATGATCTTCCTGCTACCGGAATTCGTGATCCACTCGTCACTACCCCAGCCACGAACAGGTTCGTACAAAGGAAAATCGCCGGTGCCCGGGAAATAGCGCCTCCAGTGCCGGCCGGGCGCCCCATCTGCCCGCTTTTCGCAGCATTTGATTACCCAGACTTTCGGTCGTCGCATGGCTCTGTCCCCCACTATCGACTTACATCCTCTTCGGAAACGCTGAGTTGTGAACAACCGCACCGGTGGCGAGTGTCTCGAAGCCTACCACAGGGTGGGATGCCTCAGAGCCAACGTCCCCCAATCTTACCAGCTGACGATCACAACGCAATCACGCGCTGGGCGGCGTCGAGCATTTTGCCGACTCACCCCGATTGCGATCGCCTCTTGGGGCTGCAGAATCCATCTGCCGAATGCTTCGTGCGGTATGCACGGACCACGCAGCAGCCGCGGTAGCCAGATCTGAGTTGCCGGATTTTGAACTAGCTGACTGCTCTGCCCCGCTTGACGGGCGTGGCCCTACGTGTGGCACGGCTTACACCGTTAGCCGTCCCTGAAGTGCGACGGAACCCTGCCTCGGGAAGCGCCGCGCCGGTTCCCAGGGAGCGGTTTTACGTTACCTGATCGGTTCGGGACAGCCAGATCCCCAACAGGCGGGCATGCGATTGGCAAGCCTGCATGGCGACCGGATTCGGGCCGACTACCGGCTAGATGACTCGCGATTCAAGGAC
>JAAYEH010000210.1 GCA_012728855.1 Rhodopirellula sp.
ACGTTCACGGTCATCGTCTTAGCGACCGGATCGAGGTCCACGCCGCCATCGGCGGTGCCGCCATCATCCTGGACCCGGAAAGAGAACCACGCGTAGGAACTCCCGTAAACATCGGCCGCCGGGGTGAAGAGAAGTCTGCCGGCCGCAAGGTCGGCAAGGCTGATGGATTGGCCGGCTATCGCAGCGGCGCCGTTGTACGTGAGACTTCCCGCGTTGGGCAGCGAGGTGATCTCAACGGCCAGGAAGTTGTCGGCGGGGCTGTCGTTCGGATCGGTGAAGCCGAAGTCCGTCGCCGTGAACACGTAAGCCGTGTCCTCCAGGGTGGTGACAGCTGTGCTCGTGCCGGCCGGAGCATCGTTGACTGGGGTGATGATGAGGTTCACCGTGGCTGTAGCCGTATCTCCATCCCCGTCGCTGATTGTGTACTGAAAGCCGGCCGTTCCGCTGAAATCATGATCAGATGAGAAGACGACGTTACCGCTGGCATCCAGCACCACACTTCCGTGGGTCGCGTCGCCCACACTGACCACGGTGAGTTCATCATCACCCACATCGCTATCGTTTGCGAGAAGAGCAGGAGGGGGAAGTGTAAGCGATGTGTCTTCGGCGAGCGCGTACGCGTCGTCGACAGCCACGGGAGCGACGTTGATAACTGCAATGCTCTTTTGCGCCGTTCCCACCGTGCCGTTATCATCCGTCACAACGAGGCCGGCCTCATAAGCACCGTCGTCGTCAGGGGTGAAGGTAAGGCCGGCCTCGGCGCCGGTTGCATAGACCGAACCGTTCTTAGTGACCGTCCAGGCATAGACCGGGGTTCCGACCGTAGGCACGTTGACGGCTGCGTCAAGCGCGATCGATGCCCCTTCGGGGGAGCTTGTGCCCGAGAATCCATTGATCGAAACGGGGCCTATCGCGGTGACCGTAATGGTATTGACCGCGTCATACGTTCCGTCTTCGTCGATGGCTATCGAGCTGATGACGTATTGCTTGAGATCATCGGCATAGGAATGAACGGCCGTTGTCGGTGTCGGATGGAAGGGAGCAGTGCCCCCATCATCCGTCCATTCGATCTCGATGGTTTCCAGTGTTCCGTCGCCCCAGTTGATGAACCAGTACATGAACCGGTCGTCGCCGGGATCGCTTACCGAATAGCTCAGAAGGTAAGGCCAGCCGACCGTAAACCCTTCCGCTCCGTCAAGCAGCAGAGTCGGCGCCACATCGGTGACTGTAAAACTCGCGAAGACGTCATAAGAGGCACTCTGATCGCTGACGGACAGGTAGACTTCGTAGAGCCCATTGTCGTCAGGAGTGAACGCAAGGCTTTCCTGGTCACCTCCTGCATACCAACTGCCGTCCTTAGTCACTTCCCAGGAGTAAGCGCTGATCTGGCCTAAAGACTCGCTTACGACTGCCGTCACGCTGATTTCCGTGCCCTCGGGACTGACCGCGGGCAAGCCGCTGATCCGCAGCGGGGCGTCGGCGGCTTCGACACGAATGCTTAACGGGGTCGGCGACTGGAAAGTGCCGTCTTCGTCTGTGGCGAAGACAAACGCGGTCACTCCATACCAATTCCCGGCATAGGTATGCGTAGCCGAGGTGCGGGTGCCCGGCAGTATTTCAATCGTCCCGTCGCCCCAACAGACGGTCCAACTTCCGATGGAATCGGCCCCGGGGTCGGTTGCCGAGAAGTCGAGGGTGTAAGGCGTACCGCTTAGGGCCACGGCGGATCCGCTCACGTGCAAATCAGGGGCGACATTCGACACCGTAACGCGTCCGGTTGCCTGCCCAATCTCGGCGCCGCCGGTGTCGGCGACGAAAAGGGCGACGTCGTAGATCGCATTGTCATCGGGCGTGAAGGTGAAGTCTTGGTTATCGCCCGTGGCAAATTCGGCTCCATCTTTGGTGGCCGTCCAGGAGTAGAACGCTGCATCGGCCGCTGCATCGCGGACCCCTGCGGTCAGATGGATTGTTTTGCCTTCGGGGCTGATAGCAGGCAAACCGCCGATCGATACCGGCGGGGCGACCGCGCTCACATCCACCGTGATCGTATTGCCCGCATCGTAAACCAAGAAATTCTTGCATTCCGCCTGCGCGCTGATCGTGCATTCGGCGGGGTCGCCGGTATACGTATGAACGGCCACTCCCACAGAGGGGCCGACATAATCCCACGCACCGTCACCCCAGTCGATTGCCCAGTCCATTATCTCGTCGATACCGTTGCCTGACGCGGTGAAATACAACAGGTAAGGCGCGCCGGCCGTTGCAGACGCCGCCCCGTACAAGGTCAGGGTCGGCGCGACATCGGTGACCGTGAAGGACTGCGAGGTCGAGCCGACCTGATTTCCGTCCGCATCGGTAACCGTCAGAAACACATGGTAACTACCTTCACCCTCCGGTATGAACGTAAGTCTCTCAGTACCCCCAAAGAGACCGTAACCGCCGATGTCATCGCTGGCAACCAACCACTCGTACGCAAAGGTAGTGGCGATCGAACCGCTCACGACTGCCGTGAGATTCACCAGGGTTCCTTCCGGAATTGTATCCGGCAGTCCGATGATGGAAACATCGCCAGCGGTTGGCGGCTTCACATCAACAGAAATCGATGTGTCCGGTAGGTGATCTCCGTCTTCATCAGTCGCATATCCAATGATGCCATAGACACCCGGTTCGGAATAGGTGTGGACGACCGTGGCGGGATTGCCTTCAACGATCTCGTAAGGTGCTCCTTCTTCGCCCCATGAAATATGCCATCTGCTGATGCTATCGTCCCCGGGATCATCGGTGGCGCTGAGTGTCAGCGTGTAGGGCTGGCCGGCCTTGACCGTCGCCGCCCCGCTCAGGGTGATGATTGGTGTGACATTGCCAACCTCGATATTTGCGGATGCCTGCCCGACGTCGCTTCCATCCGATACCTTGAGGGTTATGACATAGAAGGCATTGTCGTTCGGTGTGAAGGAGTAATCTGAGCCGATGCCCGTCTCTCCATAGGGTGCGCCGTCTTTGGTTACCGTCCACTCGTAAGTGAGGATGTCCAACACTCCCGCGTCATTCACGGTCGAGGTCAGGGCGATCTCGTCTCCCTCGTAGATCAACCCTGTTGGCAAGCCGTCGATGGTCACCGTGGGCGCGACGTTTTTCACCGTCACACCGGTTGTGGCGGTGTGCGGTCCATCCTCGTCGATGGCGGCAGCGGTAATGGTGTAGAGGGCGGGACCGCCGGCATAGACATGCGTGGCGCCGGTCGCGTCGGCGGCCAGATTCTCGACTGCCGTTCCGTCGCCCCAGTCCACGGTCCATCCTGTTATGGTGTCGGTGCCGGGGTCGCCGGTAGCGGAAAACTCCAGTGTAAAGGACGACCCTTCGTCGACTTCTGGCGGATTGCCGGTCAGGGTGATGTTCGGCGCCACGTCGGTGACCATCACGGTTCCGCTTGCCCGTCCCGTGGCGCCGCTGTTGTCGGTGACGAGCAAGGTCACTTGATAGGCGGCGTTGTCGTCCGGAGTGAAGGAGAAAGTCTCACCCGCGCCGGCTCCATAGGCGTCGCCGTCTTTGGTCACGCTCCAGGAGAGCGTGATGCCTCCCGTACCCGGATCGGTCACGTTCGGGCTCAGGTTGATCGCCGTCCCTTCGGGGCTTTCCGCCGGAAGACCGACGATGGTAACATCGGGGAGACTGCTGACGGACACGGCAATCGGGTTGCTGTCATACGTACCATCCTCATCGGTGGCCTGCGCGGTAATGGTGTATTCACCCGGCTCGGCATAAACATGGGTGACCGTGGTCGCATTGCCGGCAACGCCCTGTGCCGTTGTCCCATCGCCCCAGTTGATGACCCAGGCGCTGACGGTGTCATCTCCTGGATCCGAGGTCGAGAGGTTCAAGGCATAGAGTTCATCCTCCAGGACTGTTGCGGCTCCGCTGATCGTCAGGGTCGGCGCCACATTGGACACAGTCAGGATACCGGCCGCCTGACCGACCCCTCCATCCCCATCGGAAACCGAAAGGTTCACCTCGTACACCGCATCGTCGTCAGGGGTGAACGTAAAGTTCGCGGCACTTCCGACGGCAATTGGAAGACCGTCCTTCAGCAACGACCAGGCATAGCTCAAAACGTCGTCCACACCGGCGTCGCTGACGGTGGCACTCAGGTTGATCGCAGTCCCTTCCGGGCTTGTTTCAGGCAGCCCGTTGATGGAAACCGTGGGCGCGACGTTCTTCACCATCACGTCGATGGTTGCGGTGTTGTTCCCATCCTCGTCGGTGGCCACCGCGGTAATGGTATGGAGAGCGGGGCCGGCGGCATAGACGTGCGCGGCCCTGGTCGCGTCGGCGGCAAGGTTTTCAACGGCCGTCCCGTCGCCCCAGTCGATGGTCCAGCCGGTTACGGTGTCGGCGCCGGGGTCGCCCGTGGCCGAAAAATCCAGCGTAAAGGACGACCCCTCGTCGACTTCTGACGCGATTTCGGTCAGGGCAATTGTCGGCGCCACGTTGGTGACGGTGACGGTTCCGGCGGCAAAACGGGTGCGTCCATCGCTGGCGCTGACGACAAGTATCACGTTGTAGTCCGCGTCGTCATCGGGGGTAAAGGCGAAAGACTCAGCGTTTCCGGCGCCGTAGGGAACCCCGTCCTTGGTCACGGTCCAGGCATAGGCAAGAACGAGATTTCCAGGGTCACTTACCGACGCACCGAGGGTGATCTCGCTGCCTTCCGGGCTGGTCGTGGGAAGACCCTGGATAGCAACCTGCGTCTGGGGCGTGACGGTAACAAAACGGGTCGCCACTGCACTGCTTCCGCCCGCACTGCCGGACTGGTCTTTTCGCTCGACGGTGATTCGCACGGTGTAATCGCCCGCCGCCGCGTAACTGTGCTGCACGTCAACGGCGCGTTGATCGTTCGTCATGTAGTGATACTCTTCCAGGCCGTCGCCCCAGAAGACGTGCAATGCACGATCATACGTCCACTCCGGACCATCCTCGAACTTGACACTCAAGGTGGTTGGCTGTCCCACAACCGCAGCATCGGGGAGCACGGTCGAATCGAGGATGACCGGCACGTGGGCGTCTACCCTGGCGGTGGTGGCGATCGTCAGCGGGTCCACGACCGGAGAGGAGTTCGTGATATCAATGTTGATCCGATAGACTCCGCCCGGCTCCGCGTAGCTGTTTTCGGTGTAGGCATGGAGGTCGGCTCCCCGGACCTGATAGGCGACTCTGTAATAACCCACACCACCGACCTCATAGCTCAGTACCTTGCTTTGAAGGGTAAGCGCCGCCGCGGTGCTGGTGCCGTCTCCCCATCCAATGGTTCCGGTGAAACCGTCGATAAAGTCCTCCCGGATGGGAGTTCGCGGCTGGAAAGTGGCCAACAAGGAACCGCTCGCGCCGCTGATATTCTCACCCTCGTAGGCAACGATGGGATACGTTGTTGCGACATAAGGGATTGCCGACACCCTAATCGTCAGGGAGTCGGTTCCGCTGTGTCCTTCGCTGTCGGTGACGGTAAGGGCGGCAATCCAGTTGCCCTCCGCGGTATAACTGAATGTCGTGTTCAGTTGCGTGCCCAATGTCATGAGAAAGATGACATCATCGCTACCCGGGATTTTAAGATAAAGATCCCATTTGTAAGTGTATGTCTCACCCGGGCTTCCGCTCGGGTCGTCGAAGGTTCCGCTGAGGGCGATGTCGCCCTGGGTCGTCGCCATGGTCTCATCCCAGTACACGGCCACGTCGGCCCCGGCTTGTACCATCGGCGGGAAGTCGTGGGCGGACTCGGCAAAGAAGAGCCGGACGGAGTCGCTCCCGATTCCGCCGTGTTCATCGGTCACCGTGAGCACGGCCGTATAGCTGCCGTATTGTGGCACGGTTAAGGTGAGAGACGGATCCGTACCCGTGGCTGACGTCTCGCCCGTTGCGTCGTTGGTGACCAGCCAGGAGTAGCTGAGCGTTTCGCCCAACCCAACCCCGGCGTCCTGGGCCGTTCCTTCGAGGGTTGCCGTCAACCCTACCAATTGCGCGTCCGAACCGGCGTCCACCTGCGGCGGAGTGTTCGTAACCGTGAGAGAGGCGGTTTGCGTGAGCGATACGCCATCGGAACCGGCTACGTTGAGTCTTAGTTCATACTGGCCGACCGGCAGAGCGACCGCGCCGGAAACCGTGCCGCTGAAGGTCGCGGCGTTGCGGGTGACGATTCCCGGAACCTCCGCGACCATGCTGTGAGAGGAGTCCAAGATCTGCCACTGCGCGCTGTAGGTAATGCCCGCGATCCAGCCCGGGGCAAAGAAAGTGCCGCTCAAATCGACCTGCCCTTCCGCGGCGGTCTGATCCTGAAGCGTCGCGTACGGTTCGACCTCCACATGGAAACGGCCGGCGGTCACGAGCCCTTCCGAATCTCGCGCGTAGATAACGATATCCTGGCTCTGGTTTGTGGTAGACGTCCACCGGTACTTGAAAACGAAGCCCTCGCGTGGTTCCTCCATGAAGTTCAGTTCACCACTGGACGCCCAGACGTCCAGATTTTCCATCAGCTTCGAGCTGTGGTTGTAGAAGTAGATGTCATTCTCGATGGGGCTTCCTGCGGCGGCCGAGAACGAGTGGCACTGCACGCCGACGCCGCTGAAGACCGGATAGGCGTCGTTCAGACGCCAGGTGCCATCCTGCGGCGCGACCTCCGGCGTCATGGAGACGATATCTTCTGTGCTCAGATTATTGATGGAAGCGTAGCTGGTCTCCCGGCCATACCCGTCCGGCATGTCCATGTAGGGCACCGACTCGAACCAGATCTCGTCCGCGCCCTGCCCCGGCGTGACCGTCACATAGGCGATATTGGAAAAAGCGAGGGTGCCGGAAAGGCCCATTCCCGAAAAGCCCATCGAGGTCAGGGTAATGTTGCTCCAGCCCGTCGTGTTGTCCGCATCATCGATGTTGAGCCTGTCCTCATAACCGCCTCCGCCGTCGAGTACAAGGCTGCCGTAAATGAGACTCAAGGAGGAGCCGGCAGCTTCACCTACGTGGAATCGGTCTTCGTGCGATCCGCCCTGGACGGTCAGCGTGTTGAGACCCTCGCCGGTGGCGTTGATGTAGACCTGATTTGCCGAATCGGACGCTGCTTCGAGTTGAACATTCAGATCCTCGGCGTCGTACCAGACACCCCGCTGCATTTCCAGGCCGCCGATGTACCCCATCGCCAGGCCATACCCCGGTGCGACCGTTCTGTCGAATGTGACCGTGTTGGCATTCTCCTGCACGAGGCTTTGCTTGACCCGCACGCCGTCGGTTCCCTCGCCGCCGAAGAACAGCACTGCCCCGTCGACGAATTGCGTCGTGTAGCCCGAGGCGCCGCCGGCATAAGTGAAGAACTGATCGTTGTGGAGCGTATCGTCTCCGGCATCCCCCTGGAACCATACGGTGCCGTCCGGGGCGAGTCCGTAGACGTGCGCCGCATCATTGCCGGCGCCGCCGGAGAAAGTCACCGTACCCTGAACACCTTGCGCACTGCTGCCGTCATTGCCGACATGCAAAGTGTCGTCGCCGCCGCCGGCCTGGATCAGCAGTCGACCGTCAGACGTCATGCCGGTGATGTTGAAGGTATCTTCGCCCGAACCCGATTCGATCGTGACCGGCCGGGCCAGGTTCCAGACGGTAACATCATTTCCGAGGTCGTTGAGCCGGACCTGCAAGGACTCGAAGTCCAAGGTCGAAACCTGAGCCAACCCCAGGTTCTGTACATCGAGATTGGTAATCAACACCGCATCACGGATGACAGTGGATTGGTGATCATCCAGCACCAGGGCATCGTTACCCGCGCCGGCGGTCATGGCCAGCTCGACGCCCGCCAATGGGCTGAGGTCGGCGCGGCCGCCAATGCCAGCACTGCCGAGAGTCAATGTGTCATCGCCCCCTCCCAGGTTGATCTGGACTCTCGAGTCGGCGAGTTCGGGCAACGAGCTGATCAGCAGGTTATCATCGGCTTCGCCCAGGAACAGGTCGAGTTGGCCGAGCCGATCCCAGAGGATCGCTTGCTCCAGGCCCAGGCCGGTCAGCGACGTGCCGGTGATCAGGCCGGTAAGCATTGTGCCGGCAGTGCTGTCGGAGTAAACCCGGACGATGTCTTCCGCCGCGGTTTGACGGACGTCGAGCTGGCCGTGAATCGGGGACAACAGCCCATGGGCGCCGATCAGGATCAAGTCCTCGCCCGCGCCGGTGTCCAGCTTCAGCCGTTCGGTTGCCGCCGCGGTGGCGTTGACGTGGAAGCTATCCGCACCGCTACCCCCTGCTACCTCCACCCGCTCGGCGTCATAGATGATGCCGTTGGTGTAGTTCGGCGCGCCGATCCGCGCGTCGATGGACAGGACGCCCGGCACCGTCAGTGGCGGTCCATCCAGGGACAGAACCCGTGCTTCGGTTCGGTTCCGGTCGTCGATCACAACATAGTCGGTGCCCCCGGCTCCGTGGAACACGATATGACCCGTCGGCACCTCCCGTGCGAGGAGCCAATCCGATCCAGAACCGCCAAGAATGGTCACGTCGGCAGTTCCCGTCACGGTCGAGGATACACCTGACCCCGCCTGGCCCAGATGGATCGCGACGCTATCCAACGTACCGGTCACCTCGGCGACAAGGCTCTGTTCAGAAGCAAGGGCGTAGGTGATGGCTGTGTCTTCCAACCCCCATGTGGAGTCGGCTGTACCCGCGGTGTCATACAACTCGACGACGTTATTGCCGTCTCCGCAATCGACGCCCAAACCTCTGGCAAAGGCAGTCGCGAAGGGGACGTCGGGCGTGCCGACGGTCAAGCGGTTATCGCCTGCGCCCAGGTCCACGCCTGCGGGGATCGTCAGGCCGGTGATGGTGAGGCCTTTATCCCACCAACCCAGCTTGAGTGTGAGGAACTCGAATTCGGCATAGTGCAGTCCGGCCAGTCCTTCGCCGACAAATAGGTCCGGCGTCAGTTGCTCGTCGGGATAGCTGATGCCGGGGGCGAAATTGTTTTCCACGATACTCAGCTTATCCCAGTCGCCGGCGGCGATACCTCCGGTGAATTGCAGTTGGCCGTGAATGTCGGAGAGGAGGAATCCCGCTGCGCTGCCCACCTCGAACTGGTCGCTGCCGGCGCCGCCGTCGATCCGCACCTGCTGAACGTCGTCGCCCGTCGCGTCGATTCCGACGATATCGCCACTGCTTCCCAGCCGCAGATCGAGGGTCTCGACATTCTCGTACCATGCCCCGTATTGGGTGTTGTGGTGGATGACGGCCGGCCCCCAGTGGCCCAACGCGTCTGACGTAAGCTGCGACAGATCAAAGTGGTGGCCGACCGCGTCCGCACGGGCATCCAGCAGCAACAGATCCTGTCCCGCGCCGCCGTCGTAGGCGACCGCTCCCCAGACGTCAACGATCGAGCCGCCGTCGCCCAGCACGAGGGTGTCGTCGCGCGCGCCGGTATGGACGTACACGGCCTGGTCCGGTCCGATCGACGCCACTTCCAGCAGATCATCATCCCCGCCCGTGTTGACGGTGATCCTTTGCGTGGACGCGTAAGACGCCTGAGGCTGGAAGTTGGGCCAATCGAAGGTCCACTGCACTCCACGCCCCGGATCCGGATCGACCGCTGCATTATCGAGGTTGATAAAGACTTCCCCGGCTCGGATGCGAGCCGTTGAATCCAGGCGAAGATGATCTCCGGCAGTCAAAGTGGCCAGGCTGGCAACGTTCATCGTCGCGCCGGCGCCAAAAATGATGTCGTCATCGTCGCGTCCGGTGTCGGCCACTTCCAATCGGGCGCCGCCGGCGCCGCACATCATCGAAGCCACATTCACCGATCCTCCGACGCCGCGGATACCGATGTCCACCTCGGCAACAACCGTCAGGGCGCCGCCGGCCAGATCGATCTTCAGCGCGGCATCGCCCACGCCGCCCACGGCACGGCCTGCCAGATCGATATCGTGGGCCGTGATGCGCTGGTAGGAGCTGCCTTCCATTCCATCCGTGGCATGAACGGTCGCGGTGAGCCCCGCGGTAATCCGCTGGTGCAAATAGATAGCGCCGGAGTCGACCAGCGTCACGTTGCCTCCGGCCGTGATCGGCTGGTAGACCTGGAGCAGGCCGCCGCCCCACTGCGTGAGATTGAAATCGCCGCCCGCCTGAGCCAGGCCGGACATCTGGAGCGTGGTGTCGATCGCCTCCCACCCGGAATCCGTTTGGCGCGACGCGCCGAAGTAGTCCAGGTTCAGGTCGCCGCCCGCGCTGAGGTCTCCCAGATACAAGAGGGCCCCTGGGGTCGAAGGGTCGGAGAACTGACCGGAAACCGCGAGCCAGGCGTCCTGGCCGGCCGTTGCTTCCAGCAGGAAGAAGCTGTGATCTCTTGAGGCGACGTGGATTCGTTTGGTTTCGCTGCCGATGTTGCCTGCGGCGGTCAGGTAGGTGTACCAGGCCTCGATCATCATGCTGCCGGCATCGAGGACATCCTCGACATCGCCTGCCGTGCGAATGTCGACAATCCCATGGGGCAGGGAAATCGCTCCGTCCAGCCGCACGTCGCCCACCGAGTCGACCTGCAACCGGACCGCGCCGCTGGAGTCCGACGCACCGTTGGTGTAGTGAAAATTGCTGATGTCGTCGATCGCTACGACGAACCAGTTGACGGGCCCCAGCGCGGCGCTTGCGAAGATCGAGCCGAGGCGCAAGGCGTAGTCGGACTGGTTCACGATTTGGCAATCCCCTGCGGTGCCGCTCAGAAACCGGCCGGTGCCCACGACGGATCCCCCCACGGCCGCCAGATGCGCCGTCGGCTGCACCCCGCCCGCATAGAGGAAGCTGTCCACGACGATCTCGTGGTTCGCCTCGTCCTTATGCGCAACAATGCCGGCGGTGTCGATGGTCCCGTTTTCATCCACCTGAAGAGACAGGATGGGCACGCAAACGGCATCTCCATAGAATTCAATACGGGAGTCGTGCGTCCAGTCGGGAGGCGCGTCGAAGTTGACGTTCGATAAAAGCCCGGAAGCGTGGATCGCCCCAGCGTCCTGGTTGTAGGTATTGGTCCCGAAGATCGGGTCGCTGGCGATGAGCAGCATGGATGTCTTCAACCGGGCGCCGCCCGTCAAATGCACGAGCGTATTCACGTCCACGTGGTCGTAGGCTTTTACGGTCACTTGGGGATCGAATCCGCCGCAGTCGATGGTTGAGGAAGTGACGGCATCCAGGTTTCCCGCCCGGGCAAAAACGTTTACGGCATCCCGACCCGCCACCGTTGCCTTCCAATCGATCCAGACCATGTTGGTGACGACGTACCAGACTCGCGTCGTGGACACGACGTCCGCCGTCAGGCCGTTCACGTCGCAGTCCGAGGTGGCGTGTCCCCGGATTTCGTCGGCCGATGCTGTGATGTCCACCGTTTGGCCGGCGACATTCGCGCCGTCGTCTACCGTGACCGTGGTCAGCATGAGGGTTCCTACCTCGGCCTGGACGCCCGCCCCGGCAGCGACCGCGCCTACGTCCTGGCTCACGTACGCGGAGAGGTCGACGAGCGACGTGGCGCTGAGTTGCACGTCTCCCCCGGCGACCAGCGAACTCCAACCGCTCAGCAAGACCTCGGTATCCATCGTGGTAAACCGGAATTCTGCCCAGGCGCCGCCGGCGCCGGCCAGGCCGCCGGCCCCGCCGGTCGCTTCCACGTCGAGGTTCGTGACCTCGGATCGGGCCCGGACGGCGGCATCGCCGCCGGTCTCAACCTGCGCCTGCAGCCCGACGGTGGCCAGTGTCGCCAGCGCGGCCTGTCCGCTCACCTCGACTTCGCCTTCGGCAAGCATCCCGCCGACCGCACCCTTTGCCACGGCCGACACACCATCCAGGATCGTCAACGCCGAGATCTCCAGCCCAGCACCGGCATCAATACGGGCGGAGTCGCCGACCGTTGCTTTCGTGCTCAAATCCAGATCGACCGCGACCCGGGCAGCCCCGACACCTACAATCGCCGAGTAATCCCCCGTCTTGACGTCCATCGTCAATGCCGGCCGGGACTCGGACTGGATCGTCACGTTTCCGCCGGCGGTCAGGTTGGCGTTATCGCCGACCACGGCCGATACCGGGGCGGCCAGGTCGAGCGTGGCGAGGGAACCACCCACCGCGACGATACCGCCCGTGTACTGGCCGCATTCGGATGTGGCACCCTGTGTACCCGTTGCCGAAATCGTGATGTCGCCGCCGGCCGTGACGTGGGCCTGAGCGCCGAGGGCCGCGCGCACCGAGCCTAGGGTCTCGGGGTCGGTCGCGATGGCCTCGTCGATGGTCAGCGAATGCTGCGACAGGACGCCCTCGACCTTCTGGGACACCTCTTCACCCATCAGGCCGTCAATCCCACCGGACAGGGAAAGCAGACCGTTGATCGTTCCGCTCGCCTTGTCGGCCTTAGCGTGCGCCTCGTCGCCCAAGCCGCCGCCCAGGCCGATGGCCGAGACGGATCCGCCGATGCCCGTCAACAGACCGATCGCAAAACCCTTGGCGTGGGAGAAGACCTGCTGGGTCGCCTGGGCGTCCACGGTCACGTTGCCGCCGGCCTGGACCCAGACGCCATCGCCGATTTCGGCCTCGGCCGAATTGCGAATCACGTTCACGTCGATCGATCCGCCCACGCCGGCCAACAGCGAGGCCGCCAGCGCCCCGGCACTGCTGTGGATCTCGGCGTGATCGATCGCCCGGATGGTCACGTCCTGGCCGGGGCTGGTGTTGCGGTTCAGAGTACACGCGGAGTCTGCCCCATTCAGATACGCCCTGGTGACGGTCTCAATGAGGTGAATCGAAGCCGCGCCGACGACCGAGGCAATGCCGCCTGCACCGGCGGTGCCGCTTTGACCATCGATCAACGCGTGGCTGGTGGCCGTGATCGACGTATCGCCGGCCACCTCCGCGGTCGTGCCGGACAGGTAGGCTTCGGTGGTGCCGGCAATGGTGACGAAATCGACCGACCCGCCGACACCGGCCAGCAGCGAGACGTTCAGCGCGCCGGCCTTGGTTCCGGCATCCACAATCCGTGTGGCGTCGACCGTCAGGCTGCCCGAGGTCGTCAGTTGCACCTGTTGGACATAGGCCTGCGTATCGGCGACGATCTCAACCGCACTGACCGCCCCTGCCGCACCGATCGCGTTGGCCGCTGCGCTGCCGGTCTCGGAGGATACCAATTCCTGGCTCCACGCGCTCACGTCCACTCCCGCACTGCCCGCCTGCACGGTGTTGTCGTCGTTATCCGTGCTCGCGATGAACGCCCGCGTCGTCGTGTTGATGATGGTCGTGTCGAAGCCCCCGACCCCACCCATGCCGCTACCGCCGAACACGCCCCCGAGGTCCGTCACGTCGGTCGTCTGATGGGCACGGACGGCTATGCCTGCCGTCCCGCCCAGGCCCTCGGTGACATCGGAATTGGCAATGCTTGCCTCCGTGGCATCCACCACCAGGTTGACCGCCTTGTTCACGGCAACGCCGACAAGCCCGGCGCTGGCCGTGCCAAAAGCGGAATGGACCGTCTCCTTGCTGTCCGCAACGACCGCCACGCCGTGGAAGGTCTCGCTGGTTTGGGTGAGGCGGTCGTCCTGCCAGCCCGCCAGGTTGGTCGCTCGGCTCCAGCGGGGAGTCGTCACTCCCGTGCCGGTCCCGTCGGCTGTCAGAGTGGAGTTGTTCACACGGGCAGCGACTTCGTTGGCAAGGGTGTTCAGAACGATGGTGCCGCCGATGCCGACCACTCCGCCGGCAGACATCGCGCCGCCGTCCGCGGTGATGTCGCCGTCCCAGGCCCCGAGGACGAGAACCGTGTCGCTCGCCGAGACCGTACTGCGATCGACCAGGGCCTCAATGGTGTTGCCAATGGTCTGGATAGCGATGGTGCCGGCAACGCCGGCGCCGATTCCGCCCGCACCGCTCGCCGCAAAGGCCTGAATCATCCCGGACCCGTTGGCCCGGACGGACACGCTCCCGCTGGAAGCACTGACCGAGCCGTCGAGCACGCGTGCCTTAACGGTATTGGCAATCACGTTATATGCCGCTCCCGAACCAACACCGCCCCCGACACCGATCGCCACCTGACCGGCAGCGGATTGGATCGCCGTCGCATCAAGGGCATGGAGAGCAACGTCGCCTGCGTTTACCGTCGAACTCTCAATGAGGGCCTCGGTATCGTTCGTCACCACGTTGGCGGCCAGCGTTGTCACTGCCGCCACGGTGGAGAAGGCCGCCCCTCCGGCGGCGCTGAAGATCGCTGAGCCCGTCCGGGCTTCAATATCGAGCGTCGTCCCGGCTGTCACGGTGGATCCGGAGATCGCGGCGGTAACCGTGTCGGCGATCACGTTGGCGCCGATGATGGCAGAGATGGCAACGGTGCCGGAGAAGGCGATACTCAGTGAGGCGGAACTGATCGAGGAGTCGTCGGAGGCGGCAAGATCGACGGAGCCTCCGGCCTCGACAACCGATCCACCCTCGATCGTTGCGGCAACGGTATTGCTGATCACATTCCCGAACCCGGTGGCACTGATCGCAAATACGCCTGAGCCGCCCACACCAATACTCAGCGAGACAATCCCTGAGTCGGTGGAGGCATCGAGGGCAACGGACCCGCCAGCGACAATCTCGGAGCCCACGATCTCCGCGCGGATGGCGTTGGCGATCACGTTGCCCGAGACGACGCCGCTGACGGCCACCGCCCCGGAACCGGCCACGCACGCCGTGAGAGCGAGGATGTTGCTGCTGAGGTCGAAAGGAGCGTCTCCGACGGCGTCGTCGACCTGCTGTTTCTGGCCGGGCAGGAGCGTCCATTCGGGGATGTCGCTCGGCGCCACGTCGTTGGCCGAGAGCCCCACATCGCCCGCGGCGGTGATCGTGGAGCCGGTGATCAGCGAGGTCAGCGTATTGGTGATCACATTCCCCAGACCTGCAACCGTCACCGCCAGGGCGCCCGAGCCGGAGATGCCCACTGAGATGGCACGAATGACGTTGCACGACTCGGCATCCAGGGTGAGGTTCGAGTCGGTCGTCAGGGTCGAATCCGTGATGGTCGCCTCGGTGGTGTTCGAGATGTCGTTCACCACGATGGGAATCTCGATTGCGGCCGTACCGCTGGCAGCTACCCCGATCACGATGGCGTCGATCGTCGAGACGTTCCTGGCCTTCAGCGACACGGCGCCTCCCGCGTCCACGGTCGAGTTCGTGATGGTTGCCGAGGTCGAGTCTGCGATGACATTGGCGGCGATCAGGGCCTGGACGGCGACGACATCCGACACCCCAACGCCGGTGGCAAAGGCATAGACCGTCGAGCGGGTCTCGGCCTCGACGGCCAGCGCGGACCCGCAGGTCACGGTGGAATCCGCGATTCCGGCGGAGATGGTGTCGCGGATCACGTTGGCGCCGATGATCGCGGAGACCGCCACGCTGCCCGAGGCCGCCACGCTGAGGGCCACCGAGTTGATGGCGGATGAATTGACGGCCGAAACATGGACGACGCCTCCCGCCGCGACGGTGGAATTGTCGTCGATGGCGGCAGCGATCGTGTTGGTGATCACATTGCCGAAGCCGCTGGCCTGCACCGCAACTGCCCCGGAGGCGCCCACGCCGACGTTGACGGCGATAATGCCGGCGTCGGACACGGACGTGACATAGACATCTCCCTCGGCGTTCGTCACGCCCCCTTGCGAATCTACCCCGGCCGTGACCGTCGAATCGGCGATGTTCGCGACGATGCTATTGGTGATCACATTTCCCGACAGTGCGGCGCTGACGGCCACACTTCCGGAACCGGCCACGCTCACGTTAATCGCGAGAATGTTCGCATTGAGGTCGATCGGCGTACCCTCGAGCGCTTGATCCAGCTCTGCCTCTTTCTCGTCCGACAGCATCCAGTCGGGAAGCACGCTGGGTGCCTGGTCAATCGCAGACACGACGACGTCCCCCCCCGCGCTCACCGTGGAACCCTGGATGGTGGCGCTAACGTCATTGGCAACGGCGTTGCCGAGGGCCGACACGCCGACGGCGACCGTCCCCGCTCCCGACGCGCCCACGGCAAGGGCGCGGATGATCGCGGCGGATTGTGCGTTCACGCGGACGTCGGCAGCGGAGGATACCGTCGATGCGTCGATCCCGGCGGTTATCGAGTTCGTGATGACGTTGGCCGATGCTGCGCCTCCTGCGGCCCCCGATGCTGCGCCGGCGCCGCCGACGGCAACGGCGCCGATGTCCGAGGAGTCGATCGCGGAAACCGTGATGTCTCCGGCTGCATCCACCGTGGCCCCGCCGGCGATCCGGGCATCGATCGTATTGTTGATGATGTTCACCGATACCCCGAAGCCGCCGGCAAAGTTGCCCGTCGAACCAGCCCCGCCGAATGTGACATTGATGATCGATGAACTGTTCGTCGCCGGCAGGATGATCCCCGACGTTCCGAAAGCGATATCGGCCGGATCGGCTTGGGTATCGGGCGGAGCGATCCCGGCGGAAACAGTGACTTTGCCCGCCGAGGAAGTGACGCTCGAATCGTCGATCCTGGCATGGACGTCGTTTTCGATGTAGATCGTGGACGCGGCCAGTCCGACGGCCGAACTGGAAAGCGACATCGCGAATCCGCCGGCTACGACCACGGCCGTCGTGTCGTCACTGGCCCGAACGGTAATGTCGCGAGTGGCATCGACATCACTCTGGCGAATGATATCCTGCCCTTGCGCATCCACTCCGATCGTGCCGGCGACGACCTCCGCGGCAATCGTATTCATGACCTGGTTTACCGACACGGAGCCGCCGAGGGCGAACTTCTCGCCCCCCGCGCCGCCCACGTTGAAGCTCACGAGAACCTGTTCCGCGGTTGCCTCGACGGCGGCCGCCGAGGCCGAGACGGTGGACGACTCGATCCGCGCGGTAACGGTGTCGAAAATGGCGTTCACGCCAATGGCGGCGCCACCGGCCGACTGCCCCGTCGAAATGGCCACGCCGCCTGCCAGGGCCCCACTGATCTCCCGATCCTCCGCACCAAGATAGAAATCCCTTCCCGCCGTGATGGTGCTGTTGGTGATGTGGGAGTCGACCGTGTTCTGGAAAACGTTCAGCGCCACGGATCCGGCAATGGCGAGTTTCTCCGACCCTGCGCCCGCAACGGCCAAGGTCACGACGGTGCCTTCCTCCGAAGTGGTCGCATAGAAGGCGCCGGTGGTGTCGATCGTCGATTCCTCGGCGGCCGCCCGCGTTGTGTTGTCGAGCACGTTCACGGCGACGGCCCCGCCCAGGCCCATCTCTTTCCCGGCCGCCAAGGCGCCGGCGAAAGAATAGATGGATGTGTTATCGACGGCGCTGAGGATGACATCACCCGTTGAACCTGTGTTGACGGTGGTCGCGCTGATCATCGCTTCCGTCGTGTTGCTCGCGATATTGACGGAAACGGTCCCCGCCCCGGCCTTGCCGCCGGAACCGCCGGAGCCCGTCGCCACGCCGGCCGACCCGGTCACCGTGACGATCAGGCCGTCGGATGTGGCCAGCACGTCGAGGCCGCCTTGATGGGTGAAGTCGTCCAGGCCGGAGATGATCGAGGTTGTCTTGTTCTCCACATAGGAGAAGCCGATGGCAACGCCCACTCCCACCTTGCCGCCGAATCCTGCCGATCCGCCGATCGCGATGATGTTGGTGTCATCGAGGGCATTCAGGGCAACATGCCCGGCCACGTCGACAGAGCCGTCGATGTTCCGCAGAGCGGCCGTGGTGTCGCACGTAATGACGTTCACGCCCACCGAGCCGCCGACGGCATACGACTTCTGTCCCGCAGCGGCCGCGAGCCCGGCTGCCAGCGAAACCGTCCAGCCGCTGCGCAGGGCGTCGATCTCCAGCGCCTCGGCGTCCAGGCTCGCCGCGCCGTCGACGAAAGCCTCCGTTTTCCCGAACTGGGCGTTGATGGCGAAGCCCCCGGCAATGCCCACCGAGGTTTTGCCCTCGCTCCCCTTGGCATACGCGCCGGCGCCGGCCAGCGCGCCGACGGTTGTCGAGTTGACCGCATCGAGGAAAAGGCCGTCCACGATTCCATTGGAGTTATCCCCGACGATCACCGGCCCGCTGTTGAGGATGTAGGCCCGCGTGTCGTCGTTGACAACATTGACGGCGACCGAGCCCGATATCCCCACGCCCGACTTGGACGATTGGGACGTCTGGCCGGCGGAGTCTTCTGCCGGACCTTTCCAATCGGCCTTGATCTTCTGACCGGCCTTCTTCAGGAAACCACCCAATTTGTTGATCCAGCCGGACGTGTCGGCATTGCTCTGCTTGGTCCCGTCGGAGCCTGAACCCTGCGTCTGGCCCTGGCCGGGATTTGATGATGTGCCGGCATCCGGGTTGGATTTCGCGGGATTGCTCGAAGCCTTCGCGCCGGCGACGGCAAGATTCGCGACGAAGCCGCCGTTTTCCGCAATAATATGTACGTTTCCACGCGACGTAATCGAACCGGTCGCTGCCGTCGGATCAGCGTCGACGAGATCGCCGATGAGGGCCTGCGTGTTGCGGTCGAGGACCGTGACTCCCACGGAGGCGCCGATTCCCACGCTCTGGGAAGTCGCGACGGCGCCGTCGAGGCTTATCACGTCGGAGGTGTCATGGGCGGAGACGATGAGCGAACCGTTCTCCGATGGATCCATCTCGGGATCATCAAAGACACTCCCCGCACCGATGTCGATCACGGCCCCGTTTGCGATATGCGCGATGGTCTTGTTGACGATCACATTGAAGGCGACCACGCCGTTGAACGCCACATTCCCGGCATCCCCGCCCGATGCCTGGACACCCGTGCTAAGCACCTGGGTTTCCGCGTCGACCCAAAGGCTGTCGGCATGGAGCCTGACGCCGTCTTCGATGGTCGCCAAGGCGGTATCCTTGTCGATGAACCCCGTGATGGTGAAGCCGACGGCCCCTTTGTCGGTCTTGGAGTTCATGCCGAACTTCGAATGCCACCCCTTGTCCGTGAGAATGCTGCTCTCGACGGCCTTCCCGAAGTCTTTGAAACTCCCTGACTCTGACCCGACGGAGGGAAAGCTGATGTTCCCGCCGAAGTGCGTGGCCATGCCGTGGCTGACTGCCTGGACAACCACATTCTGGTCTGTGCTCGTATGGCTTTCCTGGTTGATCAGTGCGCCGCTTTTGATCCTCGCGTCCGCCGCGTCGCTGAGCATCATGAGGTCCACCGCACCCGCGATGGCGAGTTTGTCCCCCGACGCAGTCGCCTGGCTCCCGTCGTTGAGAATAAAATAGCCCACACCGAAATCGCCGATCAGATAGTTCGACAGAAGAGTGACGAAATTCCGCGCCTTTCTGGCGGCGGGATTGACTGCCTCCCAACGCTCTTCATTGGTGAAGTCCTCGGTGGTCAGATCGACATTATGGAAGACCGTCGATCCGGCGTATTCATACCAGGTTCCGACATCTCCGCCGGAGGTTCGGTTCGCACGGAATTCGACGGTGTCCCCGGGGCTGATGTCGACAACGGGGGTTTCATCCGCTGTGGTGTAGGTCGCCTTCTCACGAAGTGCATCCACCAGGTTCTTGCCCCAGGACCAGCCGACATCGCTCAGTGCCTGCGCCTGCACGGTCAACGTCCCTGCGACATCCACCACGGCGTTTTCGTTGATGTAGGCGTCCGCGTCGTTCTTCAAGACGCCCACGGAGATCGCCAGGGCTCCGCTGACCACGCTCGTATTCTGTTCGGATTTTGTGTCCGAGTTGTTGGATGCGGAAGCATTGGCGCTGACATAGGGAGCGGTCGAAGCGGTGCTTAGCACGTCGATCGAACCGCCTGCATCCACATGGCCGTTTAGTGCATCCCCATCCGCTCCGCCGTCGCCGATCCTGGCCGTGGTGCGGTTGGCGTCGACAAGGACGGCCACCCCGCCGGCCAAATCGAATTTCGAGTCGAGATCAGCCGGCGCCGATCCGGCCTTACCCGCCAACGCGGCTTGGGCCTTGGAAACAAACCCCGAGAGCGATCCGATCAGCGCGACCAGGGACGAAGTGGTCGCGGCTTCCGCGTCGTCGAGGAAATCGCCCTTGGAGGGGCTGCCCACGCCGGCCGAGGCGGAAGTGCCGATCGCCTGCGACGGAATCAGGCCAAACAGCTTGCCGACCGGCACGTCGATCCCCAACTGGTCGGCCATGACGGTGATATTGCCGGCGACATGGGCTTCGCCGTCGAGCAGCGCATTGGTGTCGCCGTCCTCGACGCTGACGGCAACGGACAGGGCAAGCTTTCCGTCCTTGCCCGCCACGGATCGGGCCATGGTTCGGTTTCGGTCCACGTCGTCGGCGGTCACGTACAGGTCACCGCCTACGTCGAGCACGGCGGTGTCCGAAATAACCGTGTTGGCATCGGAAACGATCACGCTCACCGCGACGGCCGCGGCAAGGCCTTTCAGTGCCGACGGATCGGCGACGACGTTCATCGTATGATCGGTGTGCGTCCTGAATTCGGCATTCCCGGTGGCGATAATCGTGCCCGCGACATTCACCGCCGCGTTGGTCACGGCGACGCCGATTGAGGGGGCGATTGCCAGAGACCAGGAGGGAACCGCCTTCACATCGGCATAGACACTCGCGTCGGCCTTGAAGTCGCGGGCCGAGACCTGCGAGCCGGCGGCAATATCGATCGAGGCGTCGCCCTTCACCACCGAGATCGCGCCGGCGATCTGCGTCAGGCTTTCGAAGACATTCCCGAGCATATTGCAGGCGTCACCGGTCGTGGGGTCGTCTTTTTGCAGGGTGCCGTCATCGGCGTAGAGCCTCCGGTTGTCGGCGCTCGCCAGGATGGTCACGTCACGGCCGCTGATCACCGCACCCGCCGCAATGGTCACATCGACATCGGAAACATCGACGTCCACCAAGGGCGTCACCAAGGCGTTCTCGTCCATGGCTATGATGGTGATGTCGCCGGAAGTGGATGGATCGCCGGGCGTGCCATCGGCGAGCAGTTGTCCGCCCGTGCCCAGGCTGACATGAAACGCGTTGAGATCGATATCACCGCCGTGGCCGGAAGAGTCAGCCGTCGAAACGGTCACACCGCTGTTGATGCTGATGTTGTTCGCGGTGATGTCGAGCCGGTGCCCGGTAAGGGTGAGATTGCTGTAAATGATGACCGAATCGTCGCCGTCCAGGTTCTTGCTGAGCTTGCCGGCGTTGATGATCAGGTCGGCATTCAAGGGGGCCTGCCATGGCCGTACCGCGCCCGTCGGGTCTTGCCCGACATGGATGTATTCCGTCGTTCCCGGAGCATTGTAACCGGTGTTGATGGTAAAGGATTCTGTCGGAGCGGAAATGGACGTGATGGTTGTCCCGACATCCGTTTCATCGACGATCGTGATCTTGCCGCTGTAATCCTGGAATACATGCACGCGGTTGGCTATGGACGGCCGGGCGTTGAAGGTGAAGCTGCCAACGGTAAAGTCTCCCGTTACGGCGTCATTTCCGGCACTTCCTTCCTCGCTGCTGCCCGTGCCCAAAGTCAGAGTGGCGTAATGCCCGCTTCCGAGATCCAGGTTGTCGACGCCTTCGCCACCGGTCAGGACCAACGCGGGCGTGAAAGAATCAAGCCCTGCGGTGGAGACGGCATCATCCCCCAAGCCGGCATCGATCGCGAGAGAATCGATGGCGGCATTCATGGTGACGGCGGCAAACGTGCCGTTGGTGCTGGAAAGGATGTAGCCCGGCGCTGCCTCGGAAAGTTGAATCTGGTCATCGCCGTCTGTGCCCCGGATGACAAGGTTCTTCGCTTTTTCGACATGGGAGTAAGTGAAAGCCGTGCTGCCGTTGATGCTCGTGCTTCCGGTCCCGAAGGAGATACTCTGCGAATTGTCCCCTGCCTGCACCTCGTAAACGATGCTGTCCGCCGTCCCGCCCTTTCCATCGATCACCAGTGCGGCTGACATTGAAAACGGTTCAACGGTGATCGTGTCGCTGCCCATCCCGGCGTTGACATAGACATGTCCGGAAGGCTGGGCGAACGTGAAGGGAATGAAGTCTCCATTTTCGGCCGTGATGCGCAGCTCGCTCGTCTTGCCCACTCTGAGGGCGACGTCCTTCGTTGTCGGAGCCTCCACCGTTGCGGAGCCGAGCACCAGCGGAGAAGAGCCGAGCACCGGAATTCCCTGGACCACGTCGGGGGCGCCGCCGCCCGGCTTTGTGATAAGGATGGAGTCGCCCTGGACTGTCGTGAGATAGCCGCCAGTCGCGATCTGCCCGCCCAGGTTGACCACTACGTCCTCAAGGCGGTCGTTTTCTCCCGTCGTGCAGGTGTAAGTGACCTGATCCACGTCGATGGTCCACACCAGATCCTTCGCGACGGTCCCTCCGAAGGTGACCTTGGCTGTGGCGTCGGCCGCATAGGTGAAAATGCGGTCCACGGCCGCGGAACCATCCTCGACCGACTCGAGACCGGCAAACCGGAGCCTGTTGCCGTCGCGGTCAACGATCCCCGTATCCGTCGACGTGGCCGTCAAGGTCGAGCTGGTGTAGTTCCCGCCGGAAAGGATGAGGGTATCCATCCCTTCCGCCACGCCCTCGGGGTTCATAGGAATTTCGAGATGGATTGCCCCGCTCACCAGCCCATAGGGGTTGCCGCTCAGCGTGCCGCTCAGGCTCCCCGTGGCCGTCACGGTGAAGCTGTCGTCATCATCGGCGGAGCCGGTGATGTTCTCGATTCCGGAGAAGGTGAAAGAGGTATTCAGTGTCCCGGAGTTTGCCCCGTCAATGGTCCAGGTATTGTTCTTCTCAGGACCGATCAGGACATCGCCCGTCGAAGCACCGCCGATGAACCTGGAGATGTGGTTCACCCCTTTCACGCGCGTGGCGTAACCGACCCCGACGCTTGTTTCCGGGGCTCCATTGACGTT
Organism: Rhodopirellula sp.; assembly: GCA_012728855.1. Lineage (GTDB taxonomy): Bacteria > Planctomycetota > Planctomycetia > Pirellulales > Thermoguttaceae > JABWBD01. The sequence continues at coordinate 22,878 of JAAYEH010000210.1, forward strand.
CCCCGAATAAACGACATCCATCGTGCCCAGATCCAGATAGACGGCGGTTGTATAAGCGGAGTAATCCAGGATGTTGATCCCGGCGCCTTCGATGTACCCGTCCAAGCCGCCCTGGTCTTCGAAAACAAAGGTATTCGTGGCCGAGCCGCCGATGATGTTCTCGATGCCGGCCGAGGCCCCCAGGGTATTCGTGCCGTCGGTGACCTCGACGGTGCCGTCGTCGTGCAGCGTGAATGTGAGGTTCACTGTGACCGCAGAAAAGTCAAGGACGTCCTCATCGATGGTGCCGGCGCTGGCGATCGTGTAATTCCCCCACCCGTCGTGGAAGACAAAGGTGTCGTCACTCGAACCGCCGACCAGGATCTCGACTCTCGTTCCCCCGGCCCCGGAGACCCGGTTGGCGCCCTGGGTTACGGTCACGGCTCCGCCGGTGAAATCAAAATGCATGGGCTGGGTGACGGCCGAGAAATCGAGGGTGTCGCTTCCCCCAGGGTCCGTAACCGTGTCGTGGCCCCACCCGTTGACGAAATAGAACGTGTCGTTTGCCGGCGTGCCGGTCAGGGTGTCCGCTCCTGGGCCGCCGAGGACATTTTCAACATTCCTGAAACCGGCAAGACTTACGGAAATGGCCCCCGTCGAACGGGAGTAATCAAGGGTGTCGAACCCTCCATTCGGGGCCTCGCGGATCGTGTCGTTTCCGCCTTCCATGATATAGACGTCGTCGCCGGAGCCGCCGATGAGCGTATCGATGGCCGCGCCGCCCCGCAGCACGTCACTCCCCGGGCCGCCCTCCAGACGGTTGACGCCGCTGTCGCCGGTGAGGATGTCGTCCCCCGAACCACCGGCGATAACGCGAATGTTCGTGATCGACGTTATGACCTCGGAGGCCGTGGCCGTGCCGGCGGTCAGGTCGACCGTAACAGCGGCCTCATAGGCAGAGTAGTCCAGCTCGTTCGTTCCGCCGCCACCGTTGAGAGTGCCGAGAAATGTCGCCCCACTTTCGAACACAAAGGTATCGTTGCCGCTTCCCAAGATGATGTTTTCGAT
>JAAYEH010000211.1 GCA_012728855.1 Rhodopirellula sp.
CGACCAGCTTTGCCGACATTTTCTACAACAACTGCTTCAAGAACGGCTTGCTTCCTATTCGCCTGGCCGAGACAACGATTGACGATCTGTTTCGACGCGCGGCCGCTTACCCCGGATACCGGCTGACGATCGATGTGCAGAGCAAGCGAATCAGCGACGAGTACGGCCTGGAGATCGAATTCGAGGTCGACGAATTTCGCCGCTGGTGCCTCCTCAACGGCATGGACGACATCGGCATGACGCTCCAGCACGAGGAGCGGATCGCAACCTACGAGGCGGCCCACGGCATCGCATGAGGACCGGTGATAGGAGATTAAGAGACCCCGACAAAACGGGGACAGGCACCTCGGCGGGACATATATTCTGCGGGTTTTGCGAAGGTTTGGCTCGGAGCCAGTCCCCGTTTTGTTAGGGCCTCTAACCCAGACCGCTCGGGAAACGCTGCCGACCGATAACGAGGTAGAGAATCGCTCCGATGATCTGGGTAAAGACGATGACGATTACCCAGACGATCCGCATCGGAGCCTGCATTATTGGGTTCTGGCGGCCTCTTGGGCTATTAGCGGCGGAAGGTCGGTGAATCCCACCTGCCGCTCACACCACCGGGCTACACCTAGTACCCTATAATCCTCTCCTTTCCGGCCGACCACTTGCAGGGCGACGGGCATGTGGTTGTCGGCCAACCCGCAGGCGAAGCTGACGACCGGTACTCCGGCAAGGCTCCAGGGGGCCTGAAACTTCGAGTCGCCGGTGGTGTCCAGGCGAGCGGGGGCGGTGGTATCCGTGGCGGGCATGATCAGCGCGTCGACCGTCGCGAGCATCGTATCGACCTGGCGGCGGAAACGTTGCTGATAGGCGAGCGACTCGCGATACTCGCCGAGCGACAGACCATCTGCTTCGTCCAGCATTGAGCGCAGATTCGGCCCGTAGTGTATCCGCTCGCGCAGAAACTGAGGCCGGTGGAAGGCCGCCGCTTCAAAGGCCATGATCCGTCGATGCATACGGTGGACCTGCTCGAATCCCGGCGGCAGGGCGACGTCGTCCAGTGCCGCCCCGGCGCGGGAAAGCATCGCCATTGCGGCATTGGTCGCCTCGCGGACCCGCGGCTCCGCTTGCTCCAGGAAGAACTCCCGCACAAGCCCCAGCCGTGGAGGCGATGTTGGTTCCAGCAAATCCTCTTCCGGAAGATCGCTGATTATTCGTAGCAGCGGGTAAAGGTCTTCGACCGTCCGAGCAATCGGCCCTGCTTGGTCCAGGTGACGCGACACGGGCACAACACCCTCCATCGGAACCGTACCGAAGGTCGGCTTCATGGCGGCGACGCCACAGAAACTCGCCGGCCGCACGAGGGAGCCGCCGGTCTGTGTTCCGATTGCCGCCAAGCACATGCCGGCCGCCACGGCGGCAGCCGAGCCACTGCTCGACCCCCCAGGCGAATGCCGCAGTTGGGGATCCCAGGGATTTCGTGTGGGAGAAGGATCGAAACAGGCATACTGGGTCGTCACCGTCTTGCCGAGCAGTATTGCGCCGGCACGACGCAGACGAGCCACCAGCGGCGCATCGGCCACGGCGGCTTGGTTGTTGTGGCAGAAATACCCGGCACGGGTGGGAAGGCCTGCCACATCCACGATGTCTTTAATGCCGATGGGAATTCCGCACATCGGTCGGATTTCCTCGCCTTGGGATCGATCCGCGGCGATTCGCTCTGCGTCACGCCTTGCGGTATTCGACGCCACCACGACCCATGCGCGAATGCTCTTCTCATGCCGGTCGATTGCCTCCAGACACCGCTCTGTGAGAGCAATCGGTTCGATTTGGGCGGTGCGCATCTTCTTGGAGGCTTCGGTAATGACGGGAAGCTGGGACATCGCGTCGAGGATGGCGGCATGCCCCCGCGGACGAAACGCAGGAGAAGCCCGTCGGCTGCTATTCTGCCGACCGGAGTGAATCTGTCAAGGCTACCGGCGGCTCCGCAGCCCGGCTGATTCGGCGAGGTCATTCCTGTCGGGCGCGCGGGTGCCGACCTTGCGTACACAACGGAAGAGCCGTATATTACACGGTTTATCGACTACGCCACCGAAGTGGTGGGACGCAACGACTCTCGTTGCTGTGTCTTTTCCAAGGATGCTGACGACATGAAAAGCGAACGCCGCCACGAACTCCAGCACAATGAGTTGGCCGACTGGATCGCCCGCAGTTACGAGACCGTCCGACCATACGGCAACGCCATCTTGGCTGCGGTCGCGGTAGTTTGTCTGGTCGCGATTGGGTGGTTGTGGTGGTCGCGGCAGTCGGCCGCTGACAGCGCGACCGCCTGGAACAGCCTTTATCTGGCGCAGGTAAACAACAATCCGGACGACCTTGTGGAACTTGCCAGCAGTCATCCGGATACGAACGTGGGGCACTGGGCGGCAGTCGTGGCCGGCGACATGTATTTGGCGACGGGTTGCGAGCAGCTATTCACCAACAAAGCGACTGCGGCTCAGGATCTCCGCAAAGCGGTTGACAGCTACTTGAGGGTTCTCCAGAGTAGCCAGACCGCCTCGTTGCGAGAGCGCGCTACCTTCGGGCTCGCGCGGGCGTATGAGGCCCTCAGCGGAACTCGCCAATCCCAGGGGGAACTCGACAAAGCCGTGGAGACCTACCAGACGCTCGTGGAGAAGTGGCCCAACGGCGCCTATACGGAAGTCGGCAAGCAACGCCTGGCGGATCTGCAGCGACCGGCGACCAAGCAGTTTTACGATAAGTTTGCCCAATACGATCCGAAACCGGCATTTACCGAACAGCCCGGCACACCCGGTGAAAAACTCCCCTTCAGCACGGAAGCGTTACCGGATTTCTCCAGTCTTCCAAAACTGGATGCCGATACGGAGGAGCCCGCGACTCCCGAAAGCACCCCGGCAGATGAAGCGGCTGCTGAGAGCAACATGCAACCGGCGGCGGTGAAAAGCGAGCCCGAGGCGTCGGTGCCCGAGTCCGCTGTTCCGAAACCGCCGACCGAGGAAGAACCGGGCGGCAAGAAGCCCGCGGAAGAAAAGCCGGCGGACAATGCGGAGTAGTCGGGCGAACCGAGAAGCAAATTGAAGAGCAGTATTCTTTTGGCGATGCCTACCCTCGTCTTGCTGCCTTGTGCGCACCGTGCCTGATCGCCTTTCTTCCGAACCGGTGGAATTGATCGTCGACCCTTCTCAGGCTGGTTGGCGTCTGGACGTTTTCCTGACCCATCATTTCCCCGACTATAGCCGCGTTCACCTGCGACGCGTGATTACGGCCGGAGGCACGCGTGTCGAGGATGTGGGAGGCAAGCCGAGCTATCGGCTCAAGCCGGGCCAGCGAGTTCGTGTTTTGCTGCCGGAATTGCCGCGCGAAGCGCCGCGGGCCGAAAACATCCCAATCGAATTGTTGTATGAGGACGACTGGCTAATCGTCGTCAATAAGCCGCCCGGCATGGTGGTTCATCCGGCGCGCGGCCACTGGTCCGGCACGCTGGCCGGCGCGCTTCAGTATCATTTCGGCGGCCAACTGAGCGCCGTCGGCGGTCCATTGCGACCAGGGATCGTTCACCGTCTGGACCGCGATACCAGCGGCGCCATCCTCGTGGCCAAGAACGACCTGGTCCATGCCAAGCTCGCCGCCCAGTTCGAAAGTCGCGCAATCCGGAAGGAGTATTTCGCCCTGGTCGCCGGCACACCGGATCGCGACCGCGACCTGATCGACTTGCCGATCGGCGTCCATCCTCAACAGCGCGAGAAGATGGCCATTCGCCGCGACAACCCCGCCAGCCGGCAAGCGCAAACGTACTACGAAGTCCTGGAACGATTCGACGGCTTCGCCGCCCTGGCAGCGCGGCCTAAGACGGGCCGGACTCACCAGATCCGCGTTCACCTGGGGCATGTCGGCTGCCCGATCCTCTGCGACCGGCAGTACGGCGGCCGGGCACGCATGACTCGCGGTGAGATCCGGCGCGACCCGAGCGACGAACTGGTGCTTCTTGAGCGACAAGCCTTGCACGCCCGGCGACTGCAGTTCGCTCATCCTGAGACCGGCGACGAACTGGCAATTGAAGCTCCGTTGCCTGGCGACATGCTCGCCGTCTTGCGGGAACTCCGGCAATATCGCCCCGCTTAGCAGTTTCTCTGCGCACCCTTCGGTAGGTTCCCCAAAGGATGTTGCGCCTCGAGCCCAATCGCGGGCGACAACGCGAATCCCCTAGTGACGTCTTATTTGCACTAATCTTCCCATATTCCGCAATCGACAAAATCTTGTTAACGCTCAAGATCTGCACAATCCAAACCGATAGATCTGGCTAACGGTGGACGATCGTGCGGGCTTGTGCGCGGCAACCACCCGGAGGGATGGTCTAGAACCTTTAGTACGAGAGAACACGAAACCATGGACAGGAACACAGGCAACGACACTGCGCACCGCCCTCTGGGCAGTTCGCCCGTGGCTCGCATGCACTCCACGGACCACGAGTCCTGCTACGAGAGTTCCCGGCAGACACTGGCTCGAATGCCCAATCTTACCACAACCGAGGCGGATTTGGACTCGCTGTCTCGCTCCAACCGCGGCGACAGGCAGGCCGTCAGTTCCGGGCTGTCGCTGAAGGTTCTGGCGGGCGTCGGAGTTGGTTTCTGCGTTATAGCTGTCTTGGGATTCTTGTTGGTCGACCGAAACAAGCAAGCCGACACGTTGGATTCCGCCACTTGGCAGGCCCCGTCGCCCGATATGGAGACGACGCCGCCCTGGGGAGCGACACCGTTGGCGACTACCTCGCAAACGTTGCCCGAAGCCGGGGCGACCCCCTGGAACAGTCCTTCCCCAACGCCGGCATGGAATGCCGAGACGACCAATGCTCCTACGGGAGCGCCCTGGGGCGTTCCTCCCGGACAAACCTCGGCCTGGCAGGGCGACCAGCACCAGCCCTCCAGCCAGAATCCCACGGAACTAACGGCGACGAGCACACCTCCGTCTGAGCCTGTTTGGGGACAAGTCAGTCCTGCGGCATCGGCCTCCTCCACGCCGTCGACGTCCTGGAGCAATCCGCCCCAGACCGCCGCATGGAACTCTGCTGCACCCATGCAGCCGCCCGCCGATACGGTTAACGGCCAATCGCCGACCGGATTCAACGGCCCACAGGCGCCCTCGAACTACGGTCCGCAGCAGAGCTTTGTCATGCCGGCCAATATGCCAACGCCGGTTGCAACGGTTGATCCCAATTCTCAGGCCGTTAACCCCAGCAACACCACATCGCAATACCCAACCGATTACGGCCGCCCGGCAGACCAAGCGGTCCAGAGGGATGTCTCCAGCAACGCCACGCCCCAATACCCAACCGGTTACGGCGCGGCGCCTGCGACGCCTGCCTATACGAATTCCAATTCGGCGCAAGCGGGCGTCAATCAACCGATGGCAGTCGGCTCGCCTGTCGTTGAACCGCGATTTGATCCTCGCGGCGGCTATGGCACGGACGGGCGTAATGCCGGCCAGCCACTCTATCCGCAAGCTGCCTCGACACCTCCGCCGGGCGAATACCGTGCGGCAGACTCCCGGTACGGTTACGGATTGGATCAGCGTGCAAATACGCAGCCGAATTATGCCGGCGACGGCAACCGGCCCGGCTATCCCGCGCCGAGCTATTCGGGCGCCAATCAGCCGATTGGGCAGGGATATCCTTCCCCGAACGGTTCAAGCGGCTATCCGACGGCGGGTTATCCATCCGCGGGCCAGCCGGCCGCGGGCTACCCGACAAACCAAGCAGCGTACGGATATCCGGGCGCATCCTATACGCCGCCCGGCGGCATGAACTACCCGGCTACGGCCCCGTCGGGCGCTGGCGTGCCGAGCTATGATGCCGGCAGCATGCCCCAAGCGGGATCTGCTCAGTTCCAGGGTGTCATTGAGAAACCTAATAACGCGCGGGCCAGCTATGACAGCACTCGACCAGGCCTTTATTAGAGCTTACCTGCAGCAGGACACGCCGCCGCCTTGGGCGGCGTGTTCGGACTCGGCCGCCACGGTGTGCGCGGCCGAGACGGTTTCCCCAGAATCGGAGGGAGCATTCATGCCGGCCGCCTATCAACCGTTGCTTCAAGTCGACCGCTTCGCCTGGCCGGATGGTTGCCGGCGATTATGGGCCGACGCGCAACCTCAACTCGAAGAACTCGCCGACGGTGTTTCAGCCGGGCTGACCTTTGGCCGCAAGGTCATTGCTCTGTGCGGCTGTCGTCGCGGCGACGGCTGTACGACCCTGCTGTTGGGCGCGGCCGAGCGATTGGCGTCGCGAGGGTTGCGGGTGGTTGCCGTCGACGCCGATTTCGAGCAGCCGCTGTTGGCACGCCGCCTTGGCCTGATGCCCGAGTTCGGATGGCAAGATGTGCTATGCGGGCTGCTGCCATTGCAGGAAGCGCTGATCGAGTCGCTGGAAGACCGGCTGGTCGTGTTGCCGCTACGGGGACAGGAGACCGCCAGTACCGATCCGGCCGGCTGCGACGCGGCCGGAGGCATCGACGCGCTGCGCGAGCAGTACGATGCGATACTCGTCGACCTGGGGCGATTCAGTCCGGCCGGCGGACTTGCCGGCGAGGTGCTTCATTCGGTTGGACGCTGGGTCGATCAAGCGGTCATCGTCCGCGATGCTCGCGACTCGACAACATCGAACCTGGAACGTTTGAGTGACCGCCTTCGCAAGGCCGGTGTTGCCGAGGCCGGTGTGGTCGACAACTTCGTCTAGCGCCGGAGAGAGAATACGTGTACGAATCCTACTGGCACCTTGCGCGGAAACCGTTTGAGAACTGCTCCGATCCGCAGTTCTACTTTCCCTCCGAGTCGCATCAGGCGGCGCTGCTGAAACTCCGCTATGCGATCGAGAACCACCGCGGCGCCGCGCTGTTGACCGGCCCATGCGGATCGGGTAAGACGCTGCTGGTGACGATGCTCCGCGCGATGCTGGGCGAGACGTTCACTCCGTTCGTCCACGTGGTCTTCCCACCAATGGACGCTCCGCAACTGCTCAGTTACCTCGCCGCCGAACTGGTGGGCAGCTCCGAAGTCTCTTCGCAGAGTGTGGCGCAAAACATCCGCCTCATCGAAGGTTTCCTGGCGGAAAACACCCAACGGGGCAAACACGCGGTTTTGTCCATCGATGAATCCCATCTGCTGGACGATCCAAAGACTCTCGAAGCCCTGCGGCTTCTCTTGAACTTCGAACTGGCGGGCAGGCCCGGCCTCACGCTCCTCCTGGCCGGACAACCCGGCATACTCCCGCTTTTGGACCGCACACCCCAGTTGGAAGAGCGACTGGGGGTGAAATGCCTTCTGCGACCTTTTGGCGTCGCGGAAACGGCACAATATGTGGAGCACCGACTCCGCGCTGCCGGCGGGAAAAAGGCGGTTTTCGACCCTTCTGCCTGGCCGGTTGCTCACCGTCTGACCAACGGTATCGCCCGCCGCATTAATCGGCTCGGCGATTTAGCCCTGCTCATCGGCTACGCTGAACAGCGGGCATCCATCGAAGGAGAACAGCTTGAGTCGGTCTACCACGAACTGGTCGCCGTCGTTCCCGAATAGGTTTTGCCTGCCGAGCGGAACCTAGCCGGACGGTTCTGTCGGCCGTTGCGGTCCAACAAGCCAGCCAACGGCATTTCTTGTCCGCCGCTATACGGACGAAAACGGCACAAAGTCGATGCCATTACTGCGCTACCCGCAATTCAGAGGCAGAAATGGTCTCGCCGATCCTGAGCTACATTTCCGTAGGCAGAGGTTTTTTGGTATCGAGGCTCCACGGCGATTAAACCACCCAACATGTCACGACCGAACACGCGCGTCCTGGTGGTCGACGACTCGGCGGTAATTCGCGCGATGATTTCCGATGTTATCCAAGATGCGGACGGGTTCGAGGTCGTCGGCACGGCCTCGAATGGCCGCAAGGCGCTGGCAACCTTGGACAGCTTGCGACCCGACGTGATTACTCTCGACCTCCAGATGCCCGAGATGAACGGGTTGGAGACGCTCGACGCCATCCTGGCCTGTCGTCCCACTCCGGTGATCATCGTCAGTGCGCTGACCAGGGCCGGCGCGGCGATCACGCTGGAGGCATTGGATCGCGGGGCGATCGACTACGTGGCGAAACCTCAAAGCGGCGCCGACGTTTGCGCCGCGCTCGGCCACGACTTGTTGCGCAAGATCCGCGACGCCGCCGGCGCCGACGTACGCCGCATTCTCGAAATTCGCCGGCATCGCAAGATCCGCCGCGGCGAAAGGCTCAGCGCAAAGCCGCCCCTGCATACGCCCGTTGTCCGCCCAAAGTTCGGAACTTCCCCGGCAAGTATCTGCGACTTCTGCATCGCGATCGGAATCTCAACGGGCGGACCGCCGGCTCTCTCGGCGCTGTTTGAGGCCATGCAACCGCCGCTGCCGCCGATCGTCGTCGTGCAGCACATGCCGCCGCAATTCACCGGCCCGCTCAGTTGGCGACTCAACACGATCTCGGCACTGTCGATCAAAGAGGCTGCCGCCGGAGACATCCTCCGACCCAACCACGTCTTCATTGCTCCGGGCGGAAAACACCTGCGTGCTCGTCGCCAGGGGAGCATTGTCAAGCTGGCCATCTCCGACGGCGCGCCGGTGAGCGGCCATAAGCCGTCGATCGACGTGATGATGACGAGCATCGCCGAAACGTTCGGTTCTCGGGCTCTCGGTGTGATCATGACGGGAATGGGGCGGGACGGCTGCGAGGGTTGCCGGCAAATCCGGCAGGCAGGCGGTTACATCCTTGGGCAGGATGAGGCCACATCGGACGTCTACGGCATGAACAAGATTGCCTTTGTTCAAGGTCACGTGGACCGTCAGTTTGCGTTGGACGAAGCTGCCGCGGTCATTGGCCGGCAAGTGCGATCCATGGACGCCCAACGAGCGGCGAGGGGCCGTTCGGACGCCACGGAGCCCTGACTCTCCAACCATTCGGCGAGTTTATCAGCCTGGCTGTTGCCCCCCTGCCACTCACGCCCACACCCACGCTGCAGGTGTATTTGCATCCATACTGGCCAAGGGCGGGCGGACGCTCTTTTCCAACACCAAATGGTTGGCGTTGCGAGCGGCCTCTGGTATCCTACCCGCATCTGGACTAGAATTGATTGAAGTCTTTTCTTTTTCTGCGGACAACCCGCCGACCGGCGTCGGCTGACCGATACGTCGAGGATGATTCGATCCTTCGTCCGGGAATTCGTGGTTTAGCACCGCAACGCGAGCCTTTGGGCTTGGCATGACGAATTTGACCGTCGACAAATTCATCGACTTGGTGCAGCGCAGCGGGCTGGTCGAATACGATGCGCTCAAACGCTGCCTTAGCCAGTATCGGGAGTTCGCCCCGATTGCAGGCGAAACCGATGTTGTCTCACTAGCGGACTATCTCGCTGAAGCCGATTTGCTCACCCGCTGGCAATGCGACAAACTCCTCGAGGGCCGCTACAAGGGCTTTTTCCTGAAGAAGTACAAACTGCTGGGCCACCTCGGCACAGGCGGAATGAGTACTGTCTATCTGGCGGAGCACGTGCTCATGCAGCGCCGGGTGGCGATTAAGGTGCTTCCCAAGCACCGCGTCCAAGGCACGTCGTACCTGGCCCGTTTCCACCGCGAGGCGAAGGCGGCCGCGGCTCTCGACCACCGAAATATTGTCCGTGCCTACGACGTCGACAACGAGGGCGACGTCCACTACCTGGTTATGGAGTATGTCGAGGGGCAAGATTTGCAGGCTCTGGTTCGGGATCTCGGCCCCTTGGACTACCCCGTGGCGGCCGATTATTACCGGCAAGCGGCGCTGGGTCTAGCGCACGCTCATCGGGCCGGCTTGGTACACCGCGATATCAAGCCGGCGAATCTGTTGGTCGATCGAAGCCACGTGGTGAAGATCCTCGATCTCGGTCTGGCGCGGTTTACTGAGGAAGACCACGCTTCGCTGACCCTGGCCCATGACGAAAATGTTTTGGGCACGGCCGATTACCTCGCACCGGAACAGGCTCGCGACAGCCACGGCGCCGATGCGCGTGCCGATATCTATAGCCTGGGCTGTTCGTTCTATTACGCGCTGACCGGACATCCGCCGTTCTGCGAGGGGACTCTGCCTCAACGGCTGATGCACCACCAGAATTCCCCACCTCCCAGCGTGGCGGAAGACCGGGCGGACGCGCCCGAGGATCTGGTGCGGATTTGCCTGAAGATGATGGCCAAGAAGCCGGGCGATCGGCAGCAGTCGGCGACGGAGGTCGCTGATGCGTTGGCCCAATGGATGACGACGCAGCAAATCGCCGTCGATACAAGGGGCGTCGCTGATTCATCGAGACGATTGGCCGCGCCCCGCCGGACATCCGGCGCTTCGCCCGGAGAGATTAACCGTGGGTCAGGCCGCGGTTCAAGCGGAGGCAGCCGTTTCCCCGAGAGCGATCCCCGGCCGAAAGAGTCGTCGTCCGGATTGTGCGATACCGTCTCCAGCCAGCAACAGCAGACCGTTGCCGGATCCGCCGATCCTCCGCGACGTGCTTTCTCCAGCGGAGACTCTCACCCGGGGAAGGCGAAAGAGCCCGCGCATCCCGCTGCGCGCCGAGCGGATGATCAAGACTCGCTGCCCGAATTCCTCCTCCACGCGGAATCTCCCGTGCTATCGCGACTCCGTTCGCGGGGGGGGTGCACCGAGGAAACGCTGCGATCGTATCAGTTTCACCGCAACGATGTGCCGTTGTGGCTGTGGATTGCGATCGCCTTGGGTTCGGTAGCCGCGATCGTTCTGCTGGTTCTCTTCCTCGTTTCGGGCTGAATGACCTGGCACGATTCGGGGAGGCTACTTGGTCTCGGTTTTCGGCAGGACGGCGGTCTTGGGCACTTCATCGCGGACCAGCTCCTCCGTGAAACGGGTCACATAATGGAGGCTGCTGGCTTCGCCACGAAAACCGACGACGCGGCGATCCAAGTCCATTTGCTGGCTCAGCACGCGGCCAGCTTTCGTGTCGAACTTCACCGTGCCGTGCGACTCCCGCTGGATCAACTGGGCCTCGATCGCCGGGTCGTGAATGGGCGTGAGGATCTGCGTGGCGACTTCGATCTCGGCGATGCCGTCGGTCACCTTGGCCAGCGAGTATTTTTGCTGCGTTTTCACCTTCTTGATCGTGCCGTTGGGCAAGGGAACGTCGATGTCGTAAGGCAACGACCACGTGTCGCCGACCGCCACCGGTTCCTCAGGCAGCGGGATCGTCATCTGCCCATCGCTCTCCGATGTGGCGGCCGTCGCCTGCTGGCGCCGTCGCTCGATGATCGTTCCCCGGTTGTCCATCGTGATTACCGACAAGGGGACGCCGAGCGAAGCCGCCACCTGCTCGAAGCCTGCGGGCGGCTCCTTGTCGGCTAGGCTGTTATAGCGGACTTCGGCGCGACCGGTCAGCTTCTGGCTCATGTCCACACTGTCGACGAGGTGCTCGAAGGTCGCCTTTCCCGTCTCATCGACCTCGCTGACGCGCCAGACTTTCACCGAGCTGCTCACCGTCTCGGCCGTCTGGGTCGTACCGGAGACGGTGGTGCGGATCTTCGCCCGGTGAACCACCTCCCAGCGGAGCGTCTCGCCGGGGTGGAACTGGTAGCGGAGGGTGAATTTTTCGCCGGCAGGGGAGTCCTTCGCTTCGTCGGCCGTGGCGGAAAGGCAAAGGCCGCCCAGCGCCAGAAGTGCGGCAACGAGGCTGCGGGGTGCGCCGATCATGCTCGCATCCTTTCGAGTGACATGTGGGTTTCAGGAACGAAGACCGACGTTCAGTCGGCCACTCCAACCAAGCTTTTCCCGCAGCGTGCGGTAGTAGCTGTGTCCCGGCGGGGAAAACAACTTGAACCGCGGCTGGGCGCGTTCAACCCGGACATGGTCCGCCGGCTGGAGCAACGCCAATACCCGCCCGTCCACCACCACCGACGTCTCCTGCTGAGTATTGGCCACGACCAGCTCGAACACGCGGTCGGCCGAGTCTACCACGGGTCGATTGGTCAACGTGTGCGGGCTGATCGGTGAAATCACGAAGGCCTGCAAATCCTTCCGCAGAATCGGACCGCCCGCCGAGAGGCTGTGCGCGGTTGATCCGACGGGAGTGCTGACAATCAAACCGTCGCAACTATAAGTGGTTACGAGTTCCGAGTCAATGTAAAGATGCACGTCGAGGATCCCAAACGGCGCTCCGTTCTGCAGGGCAACCTCGTTCAAGCCCAGTTGGCGACCCAGAAGTTCGCCGCCGCGGAACACCCGGCATTCCAACATCAGATGCTCGACAACCTGCCGGCGGAGGCTCTCGCGCGAAATGCCCTGAACCACACCGACGAGATCCTCGGGGGAAAGGTCGGCCAGAAAACCCAGTCTTCCCAGGTTAACGGCAACGACTGGCAGTTGCTGGTAGCCCATCTGGTGGGCTGCCCGAAGAATCGACCCATCGCCACCGAAGACGATGGCGAAATCGGCTTCGACTTGGGAGAGATCCGCCTCGCCGCTGAAGTCGGAAACGACGATTTCGACGTATGGCTGGATTAGCGGCAGCAGCCGTTGGGCTTCGCGGACCACGTCGGCTCGCCCGCCGAAGCCCAGGACAATCGCTCGCAGGGGATGATCTATGCCCAATCCAGTCCCGTTTCTTCTTTGACGCGGAGTTCAAAATCGCCGATCAATCCGCCGATAACGTCCCATCGGTCGAAGCGGCGGAGTTCAATATCGCCCTGGCGGTTGATGCGAACGACGCTCTCGTCGACCACGCCGACGTCGGCCAGTTCCTCCACCGTGGGCCCCCCGTCCTCGACAATCCGCAACAGGGTTTTTCCCGACATCTCGATGAACAGCATAGTGTACCGCGCCGGACGAAGTTTGCTCGGTTTGCTCGCCAATGCCCCCAGGCCCTATGGTAGGATGAAACCCGGGCAGCCGTCAATCACGCCTCCAGATCTTCCCGCCGCATCCGCTCGCAAAGCGCTAACATGGCGGGTACGTCCAGCGCTTCGGCGCGGGCGGTGCCGTCCAGCCCCATCTCGTCGAGAATCCGGTCCACGGCCGGTTTGTCCAGGCGGTTTTTCATCACGCTGAGTAATTCGGAGCGGAGAAACTTGCGGCGATGAAAGAACATCGCACGCACGAAACGATGGAAGTAATCGCGATCCGAAATGCGGCCGCGCCGCTCCGAATCGAGTTCGAGCCGAACGATGGCCGAGTGGACTTTCGGCCGCGGCCAGAAGGCGGAAGGGGGTATGACCCGCACCAGTTCCACCCGGCATTGGCTCTGAATCCAGATGCTCAACGCTCCATAGTCCTTGGTGGCGGGGGCGGCGGTGATTCGGTCGGCCAGCTCTTTCTGGATCGTCACCGTCATCGACTGCGGCGGCCGATCCAACGCCAAAAGATTGCTTAGCAGCGGCGTGGCAATGCTGTAGGGCAGATTGGCTACCAGCTTGAACTGCCGGCCGGACGCCGCATCAAGCTCCAGACCAACCGCCTCCAGCAGTTCGGGTTGGAGCCGGTTCTTGTTTTTCAGAGCATCGATCTGCAACATGCGGACGTTCGCTGCGCCGTGGAGTTCTTCCTCGGCGAGCTGAAATAGCTGCGAATCAAGTTCAACGGTAACCACAACGGCCGCTTGCTCGGCCATCATCGCGGTGAGCGAGCCGGTGCCGGTGCCGACTTCCAGCACGACGTCGTCCGGGCCGATCTCGGCGCTGCGAAAGAGCAAACGGAGCAGGTTCAGATCGACGAGGAAATTCTGTCCCAGCTTTGTCCGCGGCCGGATGCCCGCTTCGGCGAACCGACGCAGGAGAAAGGAGAGGGTCTGGTTGCCCGAAGGCGAGCCCGCGGCGTCTACCATTGCTTGGCCTCAACGAGCCTCTGGACGTACTTGGCCAGCATGTCGGTTTCCAGGTTGACTTTGCCGCCAACCTTCAGGGGACCGAGGGTGGTGACGGCAAGGGTGAAGGGAATCAGTGCCACGCTGAACCGCTCCGGCTCGCTATCGACGATCGTGAGGCTAACGCCGTCGACGGCGATGGAGCCCTTCGACGCCATCTGGAGGCTGAGTGGGCGGGGAAGCTGAAACCAGAGGTTCGACCACTCGCCCATATCCTGACGCTGGACGAGCACGCCAACGCCGTCGATATGACCGGAGACGAAATGCCCGCCGAGCCGATCTCCAACCTTGAGCGATCGCTCCAAGTTGACCGGGCTGCCGGCAACGAGATCCCCCAGGTTGGTCCGGGAAAGAGTCTCCGGACCAGCCTGAAACCCCATCGTGTCTTTTTCCACTTCGACTACCGTAAGACAACAACCGTTCACGGATATGCTGTCGGCCACCGACGTCTCGGCAACGATCTTCGGCTCGCGAATCATCAGCCGGCAGCCGGGCGGTTCGGGCCGGACTTCCACCACGCTTCCCAATGCTTCGACAATCCCGGAAAACATAAACACCTCGTCTCTCTCAGTTTTACGGCCCTAACCAAACGGGGACAGGCACCCTCGCCTTGCGTCGCGTTTCGGGTTCTCCGGCAAGGGCCGGGAGTCATTCCCCATCTGCCAGGGCCTTTCAGAACAGCGGGTCTTCCTGGTGCCTGCGCTGGACGATCTTCTCCCAGAAGAAACGGGCCGGCGGACCCAGAGCGTAGGCCGTACACAACAAAGGCACCGAGTAGCCGCGGATAACCATGATCGCCACCAAGGCGAACACCAGTTTCACGACGTGGCTGAAACTCTTCTGACCACGAAATACCTGGTTCACCACGTGAGGATACGGAATCCGCGACACCATCAATAACGCCAACGCGATGGCGAACAACGGTAAAATGCTTTGCAGCACCGAATAAATCTGGTCGGCATAGAGCACCGCCCCGTCCTCTCGGTTGTGGAGCGTATAGAACATGATGGCAAAACTGGCGATCGGTGCCGCCGCCGCGGGGCTCGGCAGTCCACTGAAGTACAAGTGCTCGTCCTCGTCGCCCGTTTCCACATTGAAACGCGCCAACCGCAATGCGGCGCAGGCGACGAACGAAGCTGCAATCACCCAGACCGCCTCTCGGTGCAAGTAGGCGAACCTGGGACATAGCTTCACCAATAAGAATGCAGGGGCGACCCCGAATGTTACCAGGTCGCAGAGGCTATCCAACTGGGCGCCGAAGTCGCTGGTGCTCCGCGACAGCCGGGCCACGTGGCCGTCCAAGGCATCGAAAATCATCGCCAGGAAGATCAACCAGCCGCTGAGCATCAGGTCGGTGAGAACGGTCGGGTCGATCTCGGCGGACTCGGGCCGGGCCACCCGCGCTGCCACCACAATCGCGAAGAACCCGCACACCAGATTACCCAGTGTGAAGCTGGTGGGAAACACGTAGACGGTTTTTAGCAGTCGCATAGACTTTGCCCGATGCTAGGCGTCGCAGGCCCGGTAACGGGCCATCACCGAACTGCCGGCTTTGACTCGCTGGCCGACCTCAACCTCAACGCTCAGTCCGTCGCCATCCGGCAGGATCAACTCGGTTCGTGACCCTAGTTTGATCATGCCCACCTTTTCGCCACGAGCGATATGGTCGCCGGGGCGCAACACACAGACAATCCGCCGGGCGATAGCGCCGGCAATCTGCCGCACCACGATACGGCGGTACGGCGGCTCGTCTTCTTCCAAACCGATCCACATGTTCTCGTTCCGCAAAGCGCTGTTCGGATCCAGCGCGTTGAGAAACTCGCCGGGACAGTAGCGCAAGGCGATCACGGTGGCGTCGAACGGCGAACGATTCAAATGGACGTTGAATATGGAGAGAAAGATACCGATGCGAACCGCCGGGCCTCCGATGAAATCGTCATATTCCAGTCGAACGATTTCCGCGATCTTTCCATCGGCCGGCGACACGAGCAAACCCGGCTCGTGCGGAATCCGCCTCGCCGGATCGCGGAAGAAGTAGACCACCAACGCCAGCAAGACTGCGGGAACGGGCGCCAAATACCAACCATACCAAGCCAACAGGATCGTCGCCGCCAGCAAAGGCCAGCCCATCAATTGTAATTCGGCCAATCCCCAACGGGCAAAAGGCAGTCGATCGCGCCAGCGAAATGGATCGTCCTGCGGCTGCCACTGGCACTGGCAAAGGTTGCGGCAGTATTTCAGGTCGCGAGGATCGAGAATCTCGTGCGGGGCGCCTGCCGAGTCTCCCTGACGAAGCTCGGCCATGCGGCGGACATATCCGGTCCGGAACCGCTTCAGGTACCACCGTCGCCACCGGCCCCAGGCCAGTTCCAAGCGGTAGCAGACGCCTCCCCCCGGTTGAACGCTCGTCACATTCGCAGGCAGAGGCTGCAAAACGGCTCGGTTCGACGGCTGGGTTGTACTCATCAGTCTTCCTGAAATCGGCTAAGGTCGGCGAACCCCTACATGGTAGTTTTTCTTAGGGCGGCTGGAAAGGAAGGGCTCGAGTTCCTCCCCCCGCTAGGCAATCGCCGCTGAATCGTTCAGAATGTGGGATTCCACTACGGGTCTGCGGCCTGACGTTTCGTGCAAAGTTCCTACGGACCGGCAGGAGGACGCGATATACTCAGGTACCCCCCATTTCCAGAGGAGCGAAGAAGAATAATGAGTTCTACAATTGTTGACATCCGCGCCCGGCAAATCCTCGACAGCCGCGGCAATCCGACCATCGAGGTCGACGTGAACCTGGCAGACGGATCTTTTGGGCGGGCGGCTGTTCCCAGCGGGGCCAGCACCGGTATCCACGAGGCACTGGAACTTCGCGACGGCGATAAGGACGTCTTCCTCGGCCGAGGGGTTCTGAAGGCCGTCGAAAACGTCAACGAGAAACTGGCCGACGAGTTGTGCGGCATGGATTCGCTGGACCAGATCGCCTTGGACCACCGCATGATCGAGTTGGACGGCACGGAGAACAAGAAGAATCTGGGGGCCAACGCCATCCTCGGCGTCTCGCTGGCCAACGCCCACGCGGCGGCCGACCATGCCGGACTGCCGTTGTTCCGCTATCTTGGCGGAGTGGGTGCAAAACTTTTGCCGGCACCGATGATGAATATCATCAACGGCGGCGCTCACGCCGACAACGCGGTTGACGTCCAGGAGTTTATGGTCATGCCGCTGGGGTTCGAGCGGTTCAGCGATGCGATCCGCTGCGGCTGCGAAGTGTTTCATAACCTGAAGAAGGTGCTCGCATCCAAGAAGTACTCCACCAACGTCGGCGACGAAGGTGGTTTCGCTCCCGACTTGAAGAGCAACGGCGAGGCGTTGGAAGTGATCGGGGAAGCCGTCGCCAAGGCCGGCTATGAACTGGGAAAGCAGGTCTTTATCGCGCTGGACGTGGCTGCCACCGAACTTTTCGATACTGAGAAGAAGCTCTACACCATGGACGGCAAGCAGATCGACTCCGCCGGGATGGTTGATCTGCTGGCAAGTTGGGCCGGGAAATATCCCATCGTATCGATCGAGGACGGCTGTTCAGAAGACGACTGGGACGGGTGGAAACTGCTTACGCAGCGGCTCGGCGACAAGACGCAACTGGTGGGAGACGACCTCTTCGTCACCAACACCAAGCGATTGCAGCGCGGGATCGACGAAGGCGTGGCCAACAGCATCCTGATCAAGGTCAACCAGATCGGCACGCTCACTGAGACCATCGAAGCGATCGAGCTAGCGCGGCGCAACGGCTACACCAGCGTGACCAGCCATCGCAGCGGCGAAACCGAGGATTCGACGATCGCGGATCTTGCCGTTGCGCTCAGCACCGGGCAAATCAAGACGGGTTCCGCATCGCGCACTGACCGGATGGCCAAGTACAATCAACTGCTGCGAATCGAAGAGATGCTGGGCGAGTCGGCCCGATACGGCGGTCCGCTCTTCCGCAGGAAGTAGAAAAACAACCCCTTTCCGGCAGCCCGGCTGCTCGCAGGCAGCCGGGCTGCTTGCGATTCATCGCTTCCAGGCCAATAAGCCGCGATGACGACACTCCTGGAAAACCCGCTGCCGATTCTGTTCTTTGCCGTCATTACCGAGGCGGTTCTTGCCGCGGTGTTGGTGAGCACTCGGCGAACTCTCTTGCTGGTGCCGATGGGGATCGTCGCCGTGCTTGTGCTGGCGGGCCTGGCGTTGGAGTGGTGGGTAGTCACCCAGCGGGAAGAGGTGGAAGCGACCCTAATCGTCGTCGAGGCCGCCCTGGAGTCTAACGATGTCGATCGCGTTTTTCAGTTCGTCGCGCCGGATGCTTCCTTCACCCGAGAGCAGGCCGAGTGGGCACTGCGTCTGATTGAGATCACCGACGTCAAGATCAACAACCTCGAGATCGTCGTCAACGACTTGACCAGCCCGCCAACGGCCGAAGCGAACTTCACCGGAGTCCTCTACTTCCACGACGTTTCCGGCTACTTGCTGCGCGAGTACTACGCTTCTCGGTTTACAGTCGAATTTCGCAAGGAGGCGGACCGGTGGCTGATCACCAATCATGTGGTCCATGAAATGCAAGGGGCGGGCGCCCGAGCGGATCGACGCGACTAGACTCTTCCTCCGTGCCCTGTCCCTGCCTACTCGCGTTTCGGCCATTTCAAGTGCTTGTGCAGAAAGTCGAACGTGCCGACGCCATGAATCGAGTGCGGGCCGTTGAACCACTCGATCTCGGTCTGATCGCCTCGTCCGAGATTGTCGTAGGCGAATCGCACTTTCGCGAACTCGTAGCCGACCCAGGAGTCGGGGGCCACGCCGTCGTGGTGCCCCCGCTCCACCATGAATGGGCGAGGAAAGATCAGGTAGCTCATTTCGGCATAGTTGAAGGTATTGCCCAGATCGAACTCGAAGATCTCCCATTCGTAGGTGAACATGTAGCTGTACTTGAAGTACACCGTGGCGTTCTTGCGGATCCAGTCATTGAAGTCGGCCGAACAGATGGAAAGGCAGTAGCCGTCGAGCACGGCGGGAATCCGCATCGCCGACTTGCCTCCGTAGCTGATCCCGTAGAATGCAATCCGCTTGGGATCGACATAGGGCAGGCCTCCCAGCCAGTTGAGGATCTGTTCGTGCTGGCGGATGATGATCGAGAAGAGCGTGGCCTTCAGCGGGTTAGCCTTGCGCTGGAGCGTGCGAAAGCGGTCCATGCCGCGGTAGAGATTGAACGGGCTGAACACGACAAAACCTCGGTCAGCCAGCTTTGCCGCGAACTGATTGTACGCGCCGGCGTGCGGCACATCCGCCTCGATCGTCACCTTTGGCTCGCCCTCCAATCCGTGCTGGCAAACCACCACCGGCCGCTTCTCACCCGGTTTGAGATTCTTGGGAACCAGCAGAATTCCCCAGGCGTGCAACTCGGGCCAGACATCCAACAGCACTTCGTAGCCGGTCCATTTCTCGGTGTCGTAGACCTTGCGGGACTTCGGGCTCGGCTGCAGGAGCGGATCGTCCAAAGGCCCGATCACTTCCTTCCAGAAGATTTCGCGATAGGGCCGAGACGCCTCGATGAAGGCGTCCGCGGACTTGAGATTCATCTTGTTCAGGAAGAAGGCGTCGCGGACGAGGTCGGACAAACGAAGCTTGTGTTGAACGTGGCCGGTGAGCTGCTCCACCTGCCGCTTCTGCCGCGCCACCGGGTCAAACGATTTGCGGAGTTCCTTGGGAGTCTCTCCGGAAAGCTCCATTTCCGATTTCAGCCCGCAGGCCGCGGCAAACATCTGCATCGTCTTGGCGGCGCCAGGCCCGACGGGTTCGCCAGCGAGACCGTGGACCAGATGCCGCCGGCCGAGCCGGCCCGAATCGAGCGTCTCGGCGCGACGAAACTCATCGGCGACGCGCTCCGGCGGCGGCGTGACGAGTCGTCCCGGGGCGGCGACCTGACGACGACCTTTCTCCGCGGCGGAGGGATCGTCGACCCGCGGCGCTTCGCTGTATTCGACCACCAGGGTCCGCGGCACGATCAGCGAGGCGATCTCGGCGTCGCCAAACTCGTCGAGCAGCGACCAGACATTGCGATAGATCGGTTCCTGCCAGACCTGCTGCCGCGAATCGAAATAGCCGCTGGTCAGGCAGACGTCGATCCGTGGGTCAAGCGCCGCGGAATAGAAGGCAATCAGCCCTCCCTCTCCGTACCCGGCCACTGCCACTTTGGAATCGGCGCCGGCCATCTTCTTGAGCCAGTCGATCGCCGAGAGAACCTTTTGAACTTCGTAGCCGATCACGTGCCGGCCCATTTCAAACGCCTGCCGATAGATCCACTCTCGATGCGGTTGGTTGGTCATGGCGATCCGCGGGTTACCGGAGAACTCGCATGAGCGGTCGATCAGCATTGGCACGATCACCCGGAAGCCGTTTTCCGCCAGACGGCGGGCGAACTGCGACTCGGTAGTCACCCCCGCTGCCAAGCCGACCAATTGCTCGGGCGTCTGGTCCGCGTCGGGCAGCGCCACCACACCCGCGACCGGCTTCCCTTTAGGTTCCAACAACAGCCCTTCTCCGTCGACACCCTCGAGCACCGGCCAACGAACCTGAAAAATGCGGTAGCGGTCGGTCTGGGCGACCAGGGCGGGATTGGCTTCGTCGCCATAGTGTTCCAGCGTCACCGGCAAGCGCTCGTCGATCGCGCCGATGCACTTCATGAACCTCTGGCGGTTCGGCTCGATCGATTTCTCATAGGCTTGCGGCGAAGTGCCGTCGCGATGCCATAGCTTTTGTCGCGTGGAAAGCGATTCGGCGGTCTTGCGGTCGAGAAAGCTGTGGGCCTCCTCGACGATCCGAACCGTGAGGTCGCCGCCGAGTTCCAACCGCTCGGTATCGGGCAGAATCGGCGGCGGATCGGCGTGGACGCGGGCAACGAGCAGGTACAGAACCGCGCAAAGCAGCATCAGCGCGTGTTTCATCGTCATCCCCCTCAGGATAAGAACTCGCGATGCGGGAACTCCACGGGCATTATGGAGGCGCCGCGACGCCGGTGCAAGAAGAGTCGAGAGACAAGAGTCGAGAGTCAAACGCCGGACCGCCCGTTTAGCTCTTGACCCTTGACTCTTGACTCTCTTCCGGAGTGGGGCTGGGATCCGACGTGTCTTCCTCCCCCCAGCGCTCCCGGCGAAACCAGCGGACATCGGTGATCCCGGGCTCCGACTTGAGCCAGTCGTCCAACGCCCGCAACAGTTGGCGGAGTTCGCTACTGTCGGGCGGCGCGAAGACCTGGTAGGTCAAGGCGAGGTGGCGCCGCTCCGCATTCCGCAGCGGAAGCCACTCCACGCTCACTAGCCAAAGCCCGTCGAACCATTCCAGCACCAGGGCATAACGTGTATCGCCCAAGGAGCATTCGGCTGCCTGGGCGTATTGCACGGTCGCTTGGTTCTCCACGCGGATGCGACGGGAGGTCAAGCCGTCGCAGAGCATCCGGAACAGCCGGATGCCGATGTACGGCTCGCCGTCCCGGTCTTCCGTCACGAAAGCAGGATCCTCGCCCACGAATGTCACGATCGTTCGCACTCCGGGCGGGTCGTGCCCACTCGCGTTTGCCGGCTTGCGGATCCAGAGCCGAAAGGCGATCACCACGGCCGCCATCACTGCCAGAATCAGGCCGGTCGACACCAGGGCTTGCAGGGGGCCGTCATTCACTTCTGGCAGGGATCCTCAAGGTAGGTGTAGCCTTCCAGCCCCGCTTCGTAGAATCGCAGGAGCTGGCCGGCCTGCCGGTCGTCGATCTTCGCTTCC
Organism: Rhodopirellula sp.; assembly: GCA_012728855.1. Lineage (GTDB taxonomy): Bacteria > Planctomycetota > Planctomycetia > Pirellulales > Thermoguttaceae > JABWBD01. The sequence continues at coordinate 21,702 of JAAYEH010000211.1, forward strand.
CGGATGGCCCGCTCCACGGCGGTACGGAGCTGGCCGAAGAGCGTTTTGGGATCGAACTGAACGTATTGCAGCACTTCGCTCACCGAATCCCCCTTGATCAGCGCGTCGACGATCACTTCCCCTTCGGCGTCCATACTCACGTGGACGGCGTTGGTGTCGCCGAACAGGTTGTGTAAGTCGCCGAGGATTTCCTGGTACGCGCCGACGAGGAAGACGCCGAGGTAGTACGGCTGCCCATCGAACGTGTGCAGCGGCAGCGTCCGCTTTACGTCGCGGCGATCGATAAACCGCTCGATCTTGCCGTCGGAGTCGCAAGTGATGTCGCCGAGCACTGCGTGGTGGGTCGGACGCTCGTTGAGCCGGTGGATCGGTATCAGCGGAAACAGTTGCTTGATCGCCCAACTGTCGGGCATCGACTGAAAGAGCGAGAAGTTGCAGAAATACGTGTCGCTCAACATCGCGTCGAGCCCTTCGAGATCCTCGGGGACAAACTCCAATTGCCGCAGCATCCGCTGGATCTTCTTGCAGATCGCCCAAAAAAGACTCTCGGCCTGGCTCCGTTGTTCCAGCGGCAAGTATCCGGCGCCAAAGAGATTGATGGCCATGTCGAGCGCTTGCTGCGCGTCGTGATAGCTCTCCAAGACGTTGCGGGCCGAAAGCCCCTGGTAGGTGTCGCGGAGATCCTCCAGCGGCTTCTCCGCCTCCTCGGGCAGTTCCAGCAGGGCCGGGTCTTCCTTGCGGCCGGAAACGCCCAGCACGTTGAAAACCAGCACGCTGTGATAGGCCACGATTGCCCGGCCACTTTCCGAAAAAATGGTGGGATGCTCTACGCCCGCTTCGTCGCAGACGCTTTGCAGGTGGAAAACGACGTCGTTGGCATATTCCTGCAACGTGTAGTTGGCGCTGGAGTCGAAGTTGGTCTGCGAGCCGTCGTAGTCGACCCCCAGCCCGCCGCCAACGTCCATGTATTGCAGCCCGGCGCCGAGCCGCACCAGCTCGACGTAGATGCGGGCCGCTTCGTTCAAGGCCGCCTTGATGAAACGGATATTGGTGATCTGGCTGCCCAGGTGGAAATGGAGCAGCTTGAAGCAGTCCTCCATGCCGGCCTGCCGCAGTTCCTCCAAAGCGCCGAGCACCTCGCTCACCGTCAATCCAAACTTGGAGCGGTGCCCGCCCGACGCCTGCCAGCGGCCCGCGCCGGGCGCCGCCAGCTTCACGCGGATGCCGATATTCGGGCGGACTCCCACTTTTTCCGCGTAGTAGAGGATCAGCTTCAGATCGGTGTATTTTTCCACAACCAGGAAGATCTTCCGCCCGATCTTCTGGGCGAGCATCGCCATCTCGATGAACTTCTCGTCCTTGAAGCCGTTGCAGACGATCGGAACCTCATTGCTGGCCATGGCGATCACCGCCAACAATTCCGGCTTGCTGCCGGCTTCCAGTCCGAACTCGAAGGGGCGTCCGAAACGGAGCACCTCTTCGACCACATGCCTCTGTTGATTCACTTTGATCGGATAAATGCACTGATAACGCCCGCGGTACTCGTGCTCTTTGATGGCCTGATCGAAGGCCACCTTGATCTCGCCCAGCCGGTACCGGATCAGGTCGCGAAACCGCACCAGCACGGGCGGCTGAATCCCGCGGATCGCCAGCCGGTCCACCAGGTGTTTCAGATCGATCGAACGCTGCGGATCCTTCTCCGGGCGGACGCAGACGTGTCCGTCGGAATTGATCGAAAAGTAACCCTTGCCCCACCCCGCCAGTTCGTAAAGGTCGGCGGCATCGGCGATCGTCCAGCGGCGGGTCTCCTGATCCAATTCGAGCATCCAGCGCATTCTCCGTGTGGCAAGAGTACGTGAGCGCAGCGGCAGCCCGGTGCAAACCCCACCCCGGTATATTAGCTCTTACGGCTGTGGGAAAAAGGGGGGTACGGGCTACAGCCTACTTCTAGGTACTCATTGAGCGTGGGCGGACAAGCCCGCATGGCCTGAAAGCCGTGACAAAACGGGGCAGTGGGGGGTGTGCCGTGGATGTCGTCTACCAACGCGTGGCAGGATTGGACCAGCATCAGAAAACGATTGATTTTCGAGGCAGTTGCAGGGAAATCGGCGTGCAAAATGTGGCGGTCAAGGATGCCGATTTTCCAAAATCACCAGCCCCTCACCACCCGGTCACTCTGGAGGGATGAGGGGTGAGGGTTGGAGGAGGAGCGGCGCGTGCGGTGTGTGCGACGATTGGCAGCGGCGGGTGTGGTGCCCAAGTTGGCGATTTCTCAAATCCGAGGGCAAATGGGCGCCACGCGCTTCTGGGGGAGGAATTGCCGGTTCCTGGCGCTGAAGGGAGTCTGAGAGGCTATTCGGAAACGGGGACAGGCACCCTGCCTCTTGTATCGTTTCCACCCCCAAGACACAACATACGGGAGCCAGTCCCCGTTTCCGGATAGCCTCTCACTTCGTACGATGCGCGTACGGTGGGCACGTGGCGGCGGAAGGGAACCGCGATCGCTTCCGCCGACCGGCCGGAGAATCGAATCATCAACCAAATTGCCAATGAGCTGCGGAGCGGGGCCGCGAAAGCGGCTGGATCCGGCTTGCGGGAATTGGAGTAATCGTATGTCCACTACTGTTATCTGAGCATGGTCGATGCGGCGCGCTATGTCAAGCGGGTTTTCTGGGCCAGGGGATGAGGGGAAGTTCGGCAGGGAGGCGGGACGAAGGAATAATTCGCCATGGCGACTTTTCTGATTTATTGGTCGGGCGAGACTCCGAGGCGAAAGCAGTTGGCGGCGGTGGGTTTACGTTGGAAGGCGTGCGCGCAAGTTTGCACCGGCCGAAAGTCGGGTGTCTAGAAACTCGCACAGCCTGTTCCAAGTACAAAGTAGCGAATTGTTGACGGAGTGACATGAATTAGGTATCGTATCCGCCGAATTTGCTACCCGGAAAGGGGAGTTGATGCAGCCTGGTAATCGTGTTATTGCTCAAACTGAAAGTGCGGCAGCTTGGGAAAGGGGGCCGGCACCGAGCGGCAGGCATTTGCTTGCCCGTTCCGGGCCAAGAGCACGCTCGGAGCCAGTCCCCCTTTCAACTCCGTCGACCGTTTGAATCCTTGAGCAAGTCGATTGTGAATAGCAATGCCCGTACCACATGATAGGACGCTTTCCATTGGGAAGCCTTCGCCGCGGCATACAGTCCGAATGCCTGGCCGTACATCTGTTTCCAGGGTCGATAGCGAGGATCGGGCCGGCCGTCGGCGTCGACAAGTTCCAGGAAACCTCCGTTGGCACGGTCCCACATCGCTTCCCGCAGGTATTGCAGGCCGTGCCGGACATAGCCGATCCACGGGTCTTGCCGGTCCGGATAAGCCACGGCGACAGCCGCCGGCACCCAGGTCATTCGCCCCTGATAGACGATGAACTTTACACGGGTAGGTAGCCGATTCCACGCCTCGTCGTAGTCCTGGTGAACACCGCGGACGGTTTTGTCCAGGCAACGGGGATACCAGGCGCCCAAGATCTTATCCCAGAGAACTCGTTCGACGTCGCGCCACTGAGGGCCGGGCGGCAGTTGCCCGCCCGCTGCCGCCGACTCACCGCGCCCGAGAGCGCGACCGTTCCATACCGCCAGGGAGCACCACTCTGCTTTCACGAATTCGCGTCGCGAGAGCATAATCTGTTTCTCCGTGATATCCCGATCTTCGACCCAACGGTTGCGACTCCAACATACTTCGCTTGCGTGCATCAGGCAATCTTGCCAATGTGCGGCAAGGCGAGGGGCGGGGGCGGAACGTGCGCACAACAGCACTTAGCGCCTTTGAAGTTTGGGTTGGAACGAACGGTCTCTACCGCCGCGCCCACGCCATTTCCAGCAGCATCTCCACCAGGCGCCCGAAGGCGATCCCCGCGTGGGCCGCCGCCTTGGGCAACAGGCTGTGGTCGGTGAATCCCGGCATCGTGTTGATCTCCAGCAACTGCGGTCCCGCGTGCTCGTCCACAATGAAGTCCACTCGCGCACAATCCCGGCAGCCAAGCACTTGGAACGCTTTGATGGCCATTTCCTGAACCTCACGATAGACCGCGCTGTCGATGTCGGGATTCAGAAGATAGGCGGTATCGTCGCGCTGGTATTTCGCATCGTAGTCATAGAATTCAGTCGTCGGGCGCACCTGGATGATTGGAAGCGGCTCGGCGCCCAGGACGCCCACCGTGAGTTCCTCGCCACGAAGTCGCTGCTCCACCATGACCCGGCCGAAATCGGCGACCGCCTTGGCCAGCACAACCTCGAACATTTCCACGCTGTCGCACACGGTCACGCCGATGCTGCTCCCCTCCGCAATCGGCTTGATGACGCACGGCGGCGCAACCACGTGCGAGGCCGTTGCCGTCAACGAGTCGCGAGTTACGACTGTCCACGGTGCTGTCGGGAGTCCGGCCTCGCGCCATTTTGTCTTCGCAGCGTCCTTGGCTATGGAAACTCGTGACGCCTCCGCGCCGCTGCCCACGAAACACAGGCCGCGCTGTTCCATGATTGCCTGCAGCTGGCCGTCCTCTCCGAAGCGGCCGTGAAGAACGGGGAATACGATGTCGGCCGGCACATCGAGGGCGGCCAGGTTATCGGCTGCGATGTCTGCCTCGGTCACCGTATGTCCCAGGGAACGAATGGCGGCGGCAACGGCCCGCCCGCTCGCCAGGCTGACCTCGCGCTCGGCCGATGGCCCTCCACGCAGGACTGTCACTCGCCACTTGCGAGACGACACGTTTGCACCAACAGGCATGATCTGCTCCTCGGAAATAACGATATCGCCCCCCCTTCTCTCATCCATCCTGATCGGGCTGAATTCGCTGGGATACGGGCTCGGCGTCACTCCGGCCCTCTCTTCCGCCAGCACCACGGAAGTCTCGATTTGCCGTTCGGAGATCGACCAATACTCTCTGAGCAACCGATTTTTCTCTTCGGGAGTCACCATCCGAAACCCGTGCCTCTCGTAGAAACGAATGGCCCACGTCGCCGCCGCCCAGGTGCCGATGAGGATGGGCCGTGTGGTCAGGTTCCGCAGCTCACCAAGCAGCTTGCCGCCGATACCGGTGTTGCGGTTGGCGGTGCGGACGTAGGCGTGGCGGATCAGCGCCACGTCCCGCACGTTCTGAATGCCCATCACGCCAACCAACTCGCTTCCCTCTTCCCAACCCCAGAACCGCACCCCGCTGGCGATTTCGCGCTTCGCCGCCTCGCGTGACATATACGGGTCGTGCCAACAGTCGGCGGGAATGACGCCGCAATACGCTCGGGCGGCATCGTTTATGATCTCACAGATCGCGCCAAAGTCGGCGTCGGTGCAGGGACGAATCATTGCCGGAGTACTTCCTTAAACTTCACCGATGGTCAGAAAAATCAAGTTCGTATTGCGCTTTGCCGGAATTCCTGATGTCTCTCGGCGAGATCCGCTACGCCGTTCATGATCTCCCTATTCCGCCGGCAGGTTCAACGGGTACGTTCCAAACTCACGGACGAGCTTCACAATCAGTTCGTACGTTCTGCCGGAGACATCGCTGGCGACGGAGTGGTCAGACTGGAAAACCATACCGCCGCCGCGGGCAGCTTGCAAGCGGTGCAGCACTTCGCGACGGATTTCGGCCGGGTCGCCGCGTTCCCACACGCGGATGTCGCTGTTGCCGCAAAACCCGATTGCGTGGCCGTATCGGCGCCGAAGATCGCAGACGTCGAGGTCGGCTTTGGCCTCGAGTGGGTTCAGGGCCTCGAGCCCCATCTCAATGAAGTCCGGTACGATGGAATGGATGTTGCCGCAACCGTGGTAAATGACCGGCAGATTGTTTTGATGACACAGTTCAATCATCGCCTTCACGGTCGGCTTGAAATACGCGCGCCAGTAATCGGGTGAGAAGAACATGCCGTTGCGGTAGGCCACGTCGCCCCAGATCACAAAACCGTCGAGATAGCCCTTGCCGGCTTCGATCTCGGTAGCCGCGCACTGGTAGTAGTGTTCGCCGATGCGAAGGAGTTGTCGGCCGAACCGCTCCGGATACTGGCCGATCCACAGCATCGTGTTGAGTTGGCCGAGCAGGCGAGTTACGCACTCCGAGGATTCGATCATGCTGCCGTAGACGGGGAAGTCCGGCCAGAGCGATTTCACCGTCTCGATCCAGGGCGGCGAGTTGCGCTCGAAGCCATCGCCCACGCCGGCAATCTGGTTGTCGCCGCGGCTGAAGAACCGTCGGGGATCGGCCGGGTCGTCGAACTCGAAGGCCTCGAGCTTCTCGATCGTGTCGGTATCCCAGCCTTCCTGTTCCGGCATCGGCAGGTCGAATCGTTTGCGCAGCGTCGTTTCGAAGCCGGTCTTCACGACCACTTCTTGGGCGTTTTCCCGGATCGTCTCGAAGTTCTTGATGTGCGGGTCCATGTTGGGCACCGTCACAATCCAGTCGAGATCGTAATGGTAATACGGGTTGGCGTCGTCGGGCAGGGCGAGTTCGGTTCGCCAGCGGCGGGTGAAGCCACCCCAGAAGAAGTCGCTGATCGGCACGCGGTCGGGCTCCTCGTGGTGCAGCGACTGGTTCATCCGCTTCAGCTTGCGAAGCGTATTCTCCTTGCGCCGGCCGGGAGAACTCGCCGTACCGGCCGTTTCGAATATTCCCATGCGATTCTCCATCTCACCACCACATTTTTCCGTTTACCTTCTGTTTGCGGCCGGCACCTCAATCCAGAACCAGCCGCGCAGATCACCCTCCCCGAACCCAGTCGCCTGATCCTCGGGGTAGTGCTTCGCGATAGCATCCCCCACCACTGACGGTATCGCTTCCTTCACTCCATGACACATCAGGCACTGTGCCTCAAGCCGAATGGGCAGCAGAACCGCCAGCGTCCTGCCGTCGCTCAGGTAGGTCGGTTTGTCGACTCGGTCGGCCACGAGTTGTGTGGCCCACTGCGGCGGGGCATTCTTTGGGTTACGCAAGCGGAACGACGTTCGTCCAATCGACACTGCGTGTTCACGGGCGGTGTCGGCGGCTATTTGCGGAGCCTCCTTCGCGCAGACCGCAATCGCTGCCGATGGCCCCTCGGCGCCTATGACTTCCATCAGCCGGCCCTTGAGTTCGGTGAACATCGCTTCACGGGCCGCCAGGGCCGCGTCGCGTTGTGCGGCTTGGGCGGGGGACATACCGCCTTCTGCTAACACCTTCCAAGCCGGCTCGTTTGGCTCCGCCGTTTGCCGACAACCGCCAACGACCAGCACGGCCAAGACGGTCCCGAGCATGAGCAGATCTCTCATTGGCATCCCTCGATGACTTGTGGATCTTACAGCCACGACTCCATCTATCGTACTGGCCGAAACATTGCCTGTCACTCACCCGGTGTTCGACCGAGTACTCGATCTGGATCCGGCCAATCACACGAAGCTCATCATCTAGCGAGTCTGGGTGGCGGTCGAGACCGGCCACCACTTCCCAGCCCCGAGCGTGATAAGCTGTCCGTCGTGTCCGTGTCGTGAGTTGCGCGCCGTCGGGGCCGGCTGGTTCCCGCAATCACAGGAAGGAGAGCGACTTGAACGCCCGACAGCAGCGGAACTTCGTCCCCACTTTCCGGTGCCCTATTCCTCGCCGCCATTTCGCGGAAGTCTCACCTCGGTCCATATCATAGCCGTCGGATCGACCTGATGGCGAGCCGTAGGGCAGGACGTCTCGCCACGATCTCCTGACGGAGCGGCAACTGCGGGCGATGATGGCGGAGGTTGATTGGGCGAGGCAAAGGGGAGGTGGAGGTGGAGGTGGAGGCAGAGTTCATCTTCGGGTAACGAGGTGCAGGACGTCGCGTGCTCGATGTGTCCGGAGAATCAGCCGGCTGACGGGGATCAAGGAATTGGCGGAAGGCCGGGAGGAGGAAAGCGACTGAGTTGCCGATGCCCATTACTCCCACCAGGCAAAGACCTCATCGATGTTCTCGATGTCATCGGTCTTGCTGCCCGTGGTGCTGTCCCAAACTTCAACCTTCTCGAACTTCTCCAGCCAGAGGATCTGGGACAACTCGTTGAGATCGATGCCGCCGGGCTCGGCGTAGTCGGCCTCCACCACAGCGTCGGTGAGCACCGCTTTGTCTTCCCCCGCCCGGGCGTTCGCATGAATCTCGTCGAAGTTTTTGGCGTAGCGGGCGAACGATTCTACCGCGTTGACGCCGGAGAGGCTCACCTCGGA